>JAVHWH010000079.1:0-9178 GCA_032159915.1 Mycobacterium sp. | reverse complement strand
CCGTCATCGTCGGCGAGGAACTCCACCGTCCCCGCCCCGGTGTAGGCGATCGCGCTGGCCGCCAGTCGGGCGGCCTCGAACAGTCTGGCGCGCATCCCCGGTATGCGTTCAACCAGGGGTGACGGCGCTTCTTCGATGATCTTCTGATGACGTCGCTGGATCGAGCACTCCCGCTCGCCGACCGCCCACACCGTGCCGTGCGCATCGGCCATCACCTGCACCTCGACGTGGTGACCGGTGGGCAGGTAACGCTCACAGAACACCGTGGGGTCACCGAACGCGGATTGCGCCTCACGCCGAGCCGCCGCGACTTCGGTTGCCAAGGCGTCTAATTGGTCGACGACCCGCATGCCTCGCCCACCGCCGCCGGCGGATGCCTTCACCAGTACCGGCAACTGGGCGGTGGTGACGGTGTCGGGGTCGAGTTCCTCGAGCACCGGGACCCCGGCCGCGGCCATCATCTTCTTCGACTCGATCTTGGAGCCCATCGCTCGGACCGCGTCCACCGGCGGCCCGATCCACACCAGCCCGGCGGCTTGCACCGCGGCGGCGAAATCCGCGTTCTCCGAGAGGAATCCGTAGCCCGGGTGTATCGCGTCGGCACCGGCCGCGCGGGCCGCCGCGATGATGGCCTCGGCATTCAGATAGTCGCCGACGCGCGGGAGTCGAACCCGGGCGTCCGCCTCGGCGACGTGTGGGGCGCCGGCGTCGGGGTCGGTGTAGACCGCGACGGTGCCCAGGCCGAGATTGCGGCAGGTCGCGAACACCCGTCGGGCGATCTCGCCGCGGTTGGCCACCAGAACTCGAGTGATTTCCATGCGCGTCACATCCGGAAGACGCCGAAGTTCGACGTCCCCTTGATCGGGCCATTGGCGATCGCGGACAGGCACATTCCCAAGACGGTACGGGTGTCGCGCGGGTCGATCACCCCGTCGTCGTAGAGCATTCCGGACAGCACCATCGGCAGCGATTCCGCTTCGATCTGCCCTTCGACCGCCGCTCGCATCGCCGCGTCGGCCTCCTCGTCGACCTGCTGGCCACGCGCCTCGGTGGCCGCCCGGCTGACGATCGACAACACTCCGGCCAGTTGCGCACCACCCATCACGGCGGCTTTGGCGCTCGGCCAGGCGAACAGGAACCGCGGGTCGTAGGCCCGGCCGCACATGCCGTAGTGGCCGGCGCCGTAGGAAGCGCCGATCAGCAGTGAGATATGCGGCACGGTCGAGTTCGATACGGCGTTGATCATCATCGAACCGTGCTTGATCATCCCGCCTTCTTCGTAGTCTTTGCCGACCATGTAACCGGTCGTGTTGTGCAGGAACAACAATGGTGTGTTGGAGCGGTTCGCCAGCTGGATGAACTGGGTGGCCTTCTGAGACTCCTCGCTGAACAGCACCCCGCGGGCGTTGGCCAGGATGCCCAGCGGATAACCGTGCAGGCGGCCCCAGCCGGTGACCAGCGACGAACCGTACATGGCCTTGAACTCGTCGAACTCGGAGCCGTCGACGATGCGCGCGATCACCTCGCGCGGGTCGAACGGGATGCGCAGATCCGCCGGCACGATGCCGATCAGCTCCTCGGCGTCGAACAGCGGGTCGCTCACCGGCGCGGGCTTCGGGCCCTGCTTGGCCCAGTTCAGCCGCGCGACGATGCGACGGCCGATCCTGATCGCGTCCAGCTCGTCGACAGCGAAGTAGTCACCCAAACCGGAGACCCGGGAATGCATTTCGGCGCCGCCGAGCGACTCGTCGTCGGATTCCTCACCAGTAGCCATCTTCACCAGTGGCGGACCGGCCAGGAACACCTTCGAGCGTTCCTTGATCATCACCACGTGATCGGACATGCCGGGCACGTAGGCCCCGCCCGCGGTCGAGTTTCCGAACACCAGCGCGATGGTCGGGATGCCGGCCGCCGAAAGCCGGGTCAGGTCGCGGAACATCTGCCCGCCCGGGACGAACACCTGTTTCTGCGTGGGCAGATCCGCTCCACCCGATTCGACCAGCGAGATCACCGGTAGCCGGTTCTCGAACGCAATCTGGTTGGCGCGCAATATCTTACGTAACGTCCACGGGTTGCTGGTGCCGCCTTTGACAGTCGGGTCGTTGGCGACGATCATGCATTCCACGCCGTTGACCGGACCGATCCCGGTGACCAGACTTGCGCCGACCTGGAAGTCGCTACCGTAGGCCGCCAGCGGGCACAGCTCCAGGAATGGTGCGTCGGCGTCGACGAGCAGCTCGATGCGTTCACGGGCGGTCAACTTGCCGCGCTCATGATGGCGCTCAACGTATTTCGCGCCGCCGCCGGCGAGTGCTTTGGCGAGTTCGGCACCGATCTCCTCGAGCCTGGATTCTGCGGCCGACGCCGCGGCGGTGTAGGTGTCACTGTTGGGGTCGAGGGTCGACCTCAGGTGCGTCACGACTGGTAGCCCAGCAGCTTGGCGGCCAGTGAGGTTAAGATCTCGGTGGTTCCGCCGCCGATGCCCAGGATCCGCATGTCGCGATACTGCCGCTCGATTTCCGACTCGGCCATGTAACCCATGCCGCCGAACAGCTGCACGGCTTGGTTGGCCACCCACTCGCCGGCTTCGACCGCGGTGTTCTTGGCGAAGCACACTTCGGCGATCAGGTTGGTCTCGCCGGCCAGCTGCCGCTCGACCACGTGGTGGGAGTACACGCGGGCGACGTCGATCCGACGCGCCATCTCGGCCAGCGTGTTCTGCACCGTCTGCCGGGAGATCAGTGGCCGGCCGAACGTCTCCCGGTCGCGGCACCACTGCACGGTGATGTCCAGACACCTTTGGGCGCTCGAATACGCCTGTGCGGCAAGGCCGATCCGCTCAGAGACAAAGGCTTCGGCGATCTGGGCGAAGCCGGTGTTCTCGGCGCCGACCAGGTTGGCTGCCGGAACGACTGCGTCGACGTAGGACAGCTCCGCGGTGTCGGAGGACCGCCAGCCCATCTTGTCCAGCTTGCGACTCACCTCGAACCCTGGGGTGCCCTTCTCGACCAGCAGCAATGAAACCCCGCCGGCGCCAGGGCCGCCGGTGCGCACTGCGGTGACGACGAAGTCGGCTCGCACCGCGGAGGTGATGTAGGTCTTGGCGCCGTTGACGATGTACTGGTCACCGGAGCGGGTGGCCGTGGTGCGCAGGTGCCCGACGTCGGAGCCGCCGCCGGGCTCGGTGATGGCCAGCGACCCGATCAGCTCGCCGGCCAAGGTCGGACGGACGAAGGTGTCGATCAGCCGCGCGTCACCGGAGGCGATCATGTGTGGCACCGCGATGCCGCAGGTGAACAGCGAGGCGAACACGCCGCCGGGCACGCCGGCCTGGTGCAACTCCTCGCAGACGATCACCGCGTCGGCGCCGTCGCCGCCACCACCACCGACCTCCTCGGGAAAGTTCACCCCCAATAGGCCGGCATCGCCTGCGGCGCGGTGCAATTCGCGTGGCAGCTCACCGCCGCGTTCCCACTCGTCGATGTTCGGCAAGATCTCCCGCTCGGCGAATGAGCGCACGGTCTTGCGGAGCGCATCGCGCTCCGGCGTGGTCCAAATGCTCACAACAACCCTTCTTTGGACAGCAACACTGCTGAAATGTCGACGTGGCGGCTACGCAACCATTCGCCGAGTCCTTTGGCCTGCGGGTCGAACCGAGCCTGGTAGGCGACGCCTTGCCCGAGGATCTCCTCGATGACGAAGTTCACCGCGCGCAGGTTGGGCAGCAGATGGCGGGTCACCGGCAGGCCGGCGGTCTCGGGCAGCAGCTCTTGCAGCAGCTCGACGGTCAGCGTGTTGGCCAGCCACCGCCACTGCTCGTCGGTGCGGACCCACACTCCGACATTGGCCGAGCCGCCCTTGTCGCCGCTGCGGGCGCCGGCGATGCGGCCAAGCGGTACCCGCTGCGTCGGACCGTCGTCCAACGGCTGCGGCAGCGACGGCACAGCAGCCGGCTGCAGCTCGAGAGTGTCGGTGGCGCAGGGAATATCGACGCGCGTGCCGTCAGCGTGTTCGGCAGTGTGTGGCACCTTCTCGGCGTCGACATAGCCGGGTGTGTAGACCCCGTACACCTGCCCGTCGCCAGGCGGTGCAGTGACGGTGAAGCCCGGATAGCTGGCCAGTGCCAATTCCACCGCGGCCGATGAGAATTGGCGCCCGACGTTGGCCGGGTCGGGATCGCGGACCACGCAGCGCAGCAGGGCGCTGGCCGCTTCTTCGGTGTCGGCGTCGGCGTGATCGGTGCGGGCCAGCGTCCACTGCAGCTCGGCGGGCTTGACGCTGAGGGCCGATTCCAGCTGCCGGCGCACCAGATCGGCCTTGGCGTCGATGTCCAGACCGGTCAGCACGAACGTGGTCGCGTTGCGGAATCCGCCGATGCTGTTCAGCGACACCTTGTAGGTGGGCGGTGGAGGTTCACCGGTCACGCGGGAGATCCGCACCCGGTCGGCGCCGTCGGGGGAGAGCTCGATGCTGTCCATCCGCGCCGTCGCGTCCGGGTTGGCGTAGCGCGCGCCGGTGATCTCGTAGAGCAATTGCGCGGTCACGGTGTCGACGCTGACCAGCCCGCCGGTGCCGGGATGTTTGGTGATCACCGACGATCCGTCGGGGCTGATCTCGGCCAGCGGAAAGCCGGCGTGGAGTAGACCGGGGAAGGCTGGAATTTCGGTGAAGAACGAGAAGTTGCCGCCGGTCGCCTGCACGCCGCATTCGATGACATGGCCGGCGACCACCGCGCCGGCCAGCCGGTCGTAGTCGGTCCGGGCCCAGCCGAAATGGGCGGCCGCGGGCCCAACGGTCACCGACGCGTCGGTCACCCGGCCGGTGACAACGACGTCCGCGCCGTCGTTCAGACAGTCGACGATGCCCCACGCTCCCAGGTAGGCGTTGGCCGTCAGCGGCTTGCCCAGGCCGAGTTCTTCGGTGCGGGCGGAGAGGTCGTCACCGTCGACGTGGGCTACCCGGAGCGGCACCCCCAGGCGTTGGGCCAGCGTGCGTACCGCGTCGGCGAGCCCGGCCGGGTTCAGCCCGCCGGCGTTGGCGACGATGCGCACCCCGCGCTCCTGTGCCAGGCCCAGGCACTCCTCGAGCTGGCTCAGGAAGGTCTTGGCGTAACCCCGCTCGGGATGTTTCATCCGGTCGCGGCCCAGGATCAGCATGGTCAGCTCGGCCAAATAATCGCCGGTCAGGTAGTCCAGTTCGCCCCCGACCAGCATCTCGCGCATTGCCGAATGCCGGTCTCCGTAGAACCCCGAGCAATTTCCGATCCGAACCGGCGCCGACAACGCTGCCACGCGGCCCTCCCTCCAGCCGACAGCCGACCGCTACCAACCAACCGGTAGGTTAGCCGAGTCGGTCGGTGTCCCGTCAAGGCTGTCGGCGGCCGATTTTTGCCCCCAGCAGGTCAGCCATTACTATTGGTCGCAATCGTCGCTACCGAGAGATCTTCCGCGGCGACCCCCCTACCAGGAGTAAGGCCTGATCATGGCTGTGCCAAAGCGGCGGATGTCGCGCTCGAACACCCGTAGCCGACGCGCGCAATGGAAGGCTGAGAAGCCAGAACTCGTTGGCGTGACGGTTGCCGGCAAGCAGCACAAGGTGCCGCGTCGGTTGATGAAGGCGGCGCGCCTCGGTCTGATCGACCTCGACCGGCGCTAACTTCTTTGCCGTGGGCATTGTCTCCCGGCAATACTGCGAACAATTTGCGGTCGGCTTTTGTCGTCCGCCCCGCGCTGACCTCTCAGCGCGTTCTCAGGCGATTGGATAAAACTGGTGGCCGTGCGAATTCTTGTCGTCGATGACGATCGTGCCGTGCGCGAGTCACTGCGCCGGTCCCTTTCCTTCAATGGCTACTCGGTGGCGTTAGCCGAGGACGGTGTCGAGGCCTTGGAGATGATCTCCGCCGACCGGCCCGACGGGCTGGTGCTCGACGTAATGATGCCGCGGCTGGACGGTCTGGAGGTCTGCAGGCAACTGCGCAGCACCGGCGACGACCTGCCGATTCTGGTGCTGACCGCTCGCGACACCGTTTCCGAGCGCGTCGCCGGCCTCGACGCCGGTGCCGACGACTACCTGCCCAAGCCGTTCGCGCTCGAAGAGCTTCTGGCGCGGATGCGGGCGCTGCTTCGACGCACCAGAATTGACGACTCCTCCGAATCGGTGGCGATGTCGTTCGCGGACCTGAGCCTTGATTCGGTTACCCGCGAAGTCACCCGTGGGCAGCGGCAAATCAGCCTTACCCGCACCGAATTCGCTTTGCTGGAGATGTTGATCGCCAATCCGCGACGGGTATTGACGCGCAGCCGCATTCTCGAGGAGGTGTGGGGTTTCGATTTCCCGACGTCGGGTAATGCGCTCGAGGTGTACGTCGGTTACCTGCGCCGCAAGACCGAGGCCAACGGCGAGCCGCGACTGATCCACACCGTTCGTGGGGTGGGTTACGTGCTTCGCGAAACACCCCCCTGATGCCCCTGAAGACACGACTCCGCCGGCGAAGCAGAGTTCCGCTGCGGACCAGCACGTCGCTGTCATTGCGCTGGCGGGTGATGCTGCTGGCCATGTCGATGGTGGCGATGGTGGTCATCGGAATGGCTGTCGCGGTGTACGCGGTGATCTCCGCGGCACTGTACAAGGACATCGACAACCAGCTGCAGAGCAGGGCGCAGCTGCTGATCGCCAGTGGGTCGCTGGCTGCAGACCCCGCGAAAGCGATTGAGGGCACAGCATATTCGGACGTCAACGCGATGCTGGTGACGCCCGGCCGGTCGATTTTCACCGCCAACCAGGAGGGCCAAACGCTGCCGGTGGGTCAGCAGGAGAAAGCCGTCATTCGCGGCGACTTGTTCATGTCCCGGCGCACCGCCGCCAACCAGCGGGTACTTGCCGTGCATCTGCCCAACGGCAGTTCGCTGCTGATCTCCAAGAGCCTCGCGCCGACGGATGCGGTGATGACCAAGCTGCGTTGGGTGCTGGTCATCGTCGGCGGGGTCGGCATGGCAGTCGCCGCGGTCGCCGGCGGCATGGTCACCCAGGCAGGCCTGCGACCAGTGGGCCGGCTGACCGGTGCGGCCGAACGGGTGGCGCGCACCGACGACCTGAGGCCGATACCGGTCTACGGTAGTGACGAATTAGCCAGGCTCACTGAAGCTTTCAACATGATGCTGCGTGCACTGGCCGAATCGAGGGAACGTCAGACCCGGCTGGTCGCCGATGCCGGTCACGAGCTGAGGACACCGCTGACCTCGTTGCGCACCAACGTGGAACTGCTGATGGCTTCGAGCGCACCGGGCGCCCCGCCGATACCCGAGCAGGAGATGGTCGACCTTCGCTCGGACGTGATCGCGCAGATCGAGGAATTGTCAACGCTGGTAGGAGATTTGGTTGACCTCACCCGCGGTGACGCCGGTGAAGTGGTGCATGAGCCGGTCGACATGAGCGAAGTCATCGAGCGGTCATTGGAACGAGTTCGCCGGCGCCGCAGTGACGTTGAGTTCGACGTCGAGGTGACGCCTTGGCAGGTCTTCGGTGATTCGGCGGGTCTGTCCCGAGCGGTGCTGAACCTGATGGACAACGCCGCCAAGTGGAGCCCTTCCGGTGAGCACGTCGGTGTCCGGTTCCACCAACTCAACGCCTCGCATGCCGAGTTGGTGGTGTCCGACCACGGACCGGGTATTCCGGAGCACGAGCGGGAACTGGTCTTCGAGCGTTTCTTCCGCTCGACCACGGCACGGGCTATGCCCGGCTCGGGGCTGGGGCTGGCGATCGTCAAACAAGTGGTGCTCAAACACGGCGGGGCGCTTCGCGTGGAAGAGACCGTCCCGGGCGGAGACCCGCCGGGCACGTCCATCTATGTCCTGCTGCCGGGACAGCCGATGCCGGCTGCGGAGGACTACCCGTCCGGCGAGAAAACCGCGCCGAATGTTAACGAGCCATCAATTCCGGGGAACTCTCGGGGACCGAGGGACGTTATCTCAGTCGAATCTCAGACCACGCAGGCAGGGTAGTAGTCCAATTACTGGTTGGGCCTGAATGACCGCACGACATCACAGGAAAGAGCACCAGCGACATGACGAATCACCCGAGGTATTCGCCACCGCCGCAGCAGCACGGGTACCGTCCGGTGTCTGATCAGCGTGGGGCCTCAGGCCATTCCGGCTACGGGCAGCAGCAAACCTACCCGCAGGGTTATGAGTGGCGGCAGGGCCAGCAGCCGCAGTACCGGCAGCCGTACGGCCCGTTCGCCGGACAGGCCGGGCATACCGCCGGCGGACCGCCGCAGCTGTCCGCACCTCGAAAGCGTTCTCGCGCAGGCGCATTGACCGTCGGTGCGGTGTTCGTCGCCGTGGTGTCGGCCGGTATCGGCGGTGCCACCGCCTCGGTGATCGCGCATCACGGAAAGCTCTCATCCGTCGCCGACGGCTCGATGCCCGGTGGAGCGACGCCCGGCATGCCGGCCTCCAACGCGGCACTCGGCAGCGTCGAGCAGGTGGCCGCCAAGGTGGTGCCCAGCGTCGTCATGCTCGAGACCAACCTCGGTCGGGCTTCCGAAGAAGGCTCGGGCATCGTTTTGTCCGCAGATGGCCTGATTCTGACCAACAACCACGTCGTCGCCACGGCCGCCAACCCCGGCAAGGCGCCTGCTCCGCGCGGGCGCCCGAACCCCGAACACCAGAACCCCGACGAAGACCCGGGCGGCCCGGGCCCAGATCCCGACCAGCCCCCGCCGCCCGCTGGCGCCAAGCCGAAGACCACCGCCACCTTCTCCGACGGGCGCACCGCGGAGTTCACCGTCGTTGGGGCGGACCCCACCACAGACATCGCAGTCGTTCGCGTCCAAGGTGTTTCGGGTCTGACGCCGATCAACCTCGGGTCGTCGGCCAACCTGCACGTCGGCCAGCCGGTGATGGCGGTCGGGTCGCCGCTGGGCCTGTCAGGCACGGTCACCACCGGAATCGTCAGCGCGCTCAACCGGCCGGTTTCGACCACCGGAGAGACGGGCAACCAGAACACCGTGCTGGACGCCATTCAGACCGACGCGGCCATCAACCCCGGTAACTCCGGCGGGGCGTTGGTCAACATGAGCGGCCAGTTGGTGGGGGTGAATTCGGCGATCGCCACCTTGGGCGCCGATTCGCCCGACGCCCAGAGCGGCTCGATCGGTCTTGGCTTCGCGATTCCGGTC
>JAVHWH010000008.1:0-5920 GCA_032159915.1 Mycobacterium sp. | reverse complement strand
TGGCCGCGACTGCCCGATGCGGATCCGCCCCCCGCGGTCGGGCAGGTTCGGATGCGGATGATCGGTCCCGAGTACGGCACTGATCTTCGTGGGCCCACGGTGTGCGAGATCATCGACGAGGCCCAGGTCGCCGACGTTGTCGCACGGTTGGGGCCGGACCCGCTTCGCCGCGACGCCGATCCGGCATGGCCGTGGGAGCGGATCAGCAAGTCGCGCAGACCAATCGGCGCGTTGCTGATGGACCAGACCATCATCGCCGGCGTCGGCAATGTATATCGCAACGAGCTGCTGTTCCGTCATGGCATTGATCCGTACCGGCCGGGGCGGGGGATCGGTGACCTGGAGTTCACCGAGGCGTGGACCGACTTGGTGGTGCTGATGAAAGTCGGGCTGCGGCGCGGCAAGATCATCACCGTGCGGCCCGAACATGACCGTGGCGCACCGTCATACGGCCCCGGTCGGCCGCGGACCTATGTGTATCGTCGTGCCGGTGACCCATGCCGGGTGTGCGGAACATTGATCCGCACAGCCGAATTGGAGGGCCGTAACCTTTTCTGGTGCCCCACCTGCCAGACCTGACCGTGCGGACGTCGCCGACTTCTCATCAGGCGAACAGGATCCGCTGGGCGCGCGCGGACTCGTCGTAAACGCAGGCCAGTCAACGCTTTTCGATGCCGAGAACCCGGTAGATCTCGTTACTCATGACAACGCTTCGGGGGTCGGCGTTGGCCTTGGTCGAATCGAAGTGGTTCATCACGTAGGCGTAACCGATCCGGTTCTCCAGGTCGACGAAACCGAACGAGCCACCGAGTCCGCCGTGGCCGAAGATCGACGGGTTGGGCCCGTTGACGCAGCGCTGGTTGAGCATGTATCCCAGACCCCAGCCGTGATCGGCGACGCGTGGACCGAGGACCAGGTCCGTCTCGAGTCCGCCCTGGCACACCCGAAGTACATCCATCTGGTCGCGGCTGAGCAGTTTCTCCTGCGCCAATGCGTTGTAGAACGTTGCCAAGCCGAGTGCCGACACCTGCGCGTTAGTTCCCGGGAATTCGAGTTCGCGCCACAGGTCCAGATCGTGCGAACTCACCTCGTCGTCAGCCGCGAAGCCCATCGAGATGGCCAGGCCCGCCTTCGGGTGTTCAGCCAGGCTGGTCGGGTACTCGGGGGCGTTGGCATCGGCCAATAAATCGCGAACGTGCGGCTTGGCGACCCGGTCGGCGCACCGGTGTTGCTCAGTGCGTGGCGTACCGATGAACAGTTCGGCGCCGAGCGGTTCGGCGATCTCGGTGCGGAGATACTGACCGACCGTGCTACCGGTGACCCGGCGGAACACCTCGCCGAGGATGAAGCCGAAGGTGGTCATGTGGTAGCCCTGCGCGGTTCCCGGCTCCCACCACGGTTCGGCGGCGGCGAGTCGTTCGCAAACCAGATCCCAGTCGGTGACCTGCGCCCACTCCATCCGCTGACGCGGCCCGATCACACCCGACCGGTGACTCATCACCATGGCGAGGGTGATGTCCTGCTTGCCCGCTTGGGCGAACGCGGGCCAGTAACGGGCCACCGGCGCATTGAGATCGAGTTCGCCGCGCTCTACGAGTTGATGCACACAGGTGCTGGTCAGGCCCTTGGTGCCGGACAACACGGTCGACAGGGTGTCCTGCTGCCACGGGCGGGCGCCAGCCTCGTCGGCGACGCCGCCCCACAGGTTGACGACCAGTTCGTCGTCCACCCACGCGGCGACCGCCGCACCGACTTCCTTGCCCAACACGAAATTTTCCGAGAACGCGTCGCGCACTCCCTCGAAGCGCGTCGCGCAGGTGCCGTGAATCTGGACGTCGGCCGTGGCACTCGGATGCTGAATGGGTCGGCCTCCTCAGCTTCGCTGCGGCGTGTCGGGCGTCCGGCTACATACGCCGGCCTAGGCAACCTTCCTGGGCCAGCCGGCCGCGGTGCCCGCGCCGGTTCTGAGCGGGCGACGGGAATCGAACCCGCGTAGCTAGTTTGGAAGACTAGGGCTCTACCATTGAGCTACGCCCGCGTGTGTTAGTCGAGCGCGACTTTACGGCGCGGCCGACATCAAATCCAAATGTTGCCGTCCCGTGATCTGGTCGTGAGGCCAGTACAGCGCCGGCGGGCCGTGGCCGTAGGATCGCGTGGTCACCGCGGGGTGTAGCGCAGCTTGGTAGCGCATCCGCTTTGGGAGCGGAAGGCCGCAGGTTCAAATCCTGTCACCCCGACCGACCCGCCACCCCCAACCGGCTTGAGCAGTACACGACCGTCAGCACAATCAAGGAGCGCACGCGTGAAGAGCACCGTCGAGCAGCTGAGCCCCACCCGGGTTCGCATCAACGTAGAGGTGCCATTCAAGGAACTGCAGCCAGACTTCGACCGGGCCTATAAAGAGCTGGCCAAGCAGGTGCGGCTGCCGGGATTCCGTCCAGGCAAGGCGCCTGCCAAGCTCCTGGAGGCGCGGGTGGGCAAGGAGGCAATCCTTGACCAGGTCGTCAACGAAGCGCTGCCGAGCCGCTACGGCCAGGCCGTCACCGAATCCGACGTGCGGCCACTCGGTCAGCCCGAGATCGAGGTCACCAAGAAGGAGTATGGAGAGGAGCTGGTCTTCACCGCCGAGGTCGACGTTCGACCCGACTTCACCCTGCCGGACCTCAGCGCGCTGAAGATCACCGTCGACCCGATCACGGTCAGCGATGAGGATGTCGATAAGGAGCTGCAGTCGTTGCGCGCCCGGTTCGGCACCCTCAAAGGGGTCGAGCGGCCCGTCCAGACCGGCGACTTCGTCTCGATCGACCTATCGGCCACCATCGACGGCGAGGATGTGCCCGAGGCGGCGACGCAGGGCCTGTCGCACGAGGTCGGCTCCGGTCAGCTCATCGACGGCCTCGACGACGCAATCATCGGCTTGTCGGCCGGCGAGTCGAAGGTTTTCACCACGGAATTGGCCGCTGGGCCGCACGCCGGCAAGCAGGCCGAGGTGACCGTCACCGTCGGTTCGGTCAAAGAACGCGAGCTGCCTGAACCCGATGACGAATTCGCCCAATTGGCAAGCGAATTCGACACAATCGACGAGCTGAAGGCCAACCTGTCCGAACAGGTCAGCCGGGTCAAGCGGGTGCAGCAGGCCGAAGAGATCCGCACCGCCGCGCTGGAGGCCCTGCTCGAGGGCGTCGACATGCCGCTGCCGGAAGCGATCGTGCAGGCCCAGGTGGACAACACCATTCACAACGCGCTGCACGGCCTGGACCACGACGACGCCAAGCTCGCCGAGGCCTTGGAGAAGCAGGGCACCACCCGGGAGAAGTTCGAGGCCGACGCCCGCACCGATGCCGAGAAGGCCATCAAGACCCAGCTGTTGCTCGACGCGCTGGGCGATGACCTGGACATCCAGGTCGGCCAGGATGACCTGACCGAGCGGCTGGTGATGACCTCGCGCCAGTACGGCATCCAGCCGCAGGAGCTGCTCGGCTACCTCCAGCAGCAGAACCAGCTGCCGGCGATGTTCGCCGACGTGCGCCGGGGCAAGACCATCGCCGCGGCGGTCGAGGCGGCCACCGTCAGCGATCCCGACGGCAACGTGATCGACACCGCCGAGTTCTTCGGCACCCGCGACGCGCAGGACGCCGAGGATGAAGACGACGCAGAAGACAGCGGAACTGACCCGGCTGACGCGTCGTCCGAGGAGCCATCGGGCGACACCAAGTGACGCTGTGAGCGAACAGCAGGTACTTCGGGGAGTCTTCAGTGGCCCCGGTTGGTTAGTGTCGGTGAATAAGGAACTCGAGAAAGCAGGTAACCCACTGTGAGCCGTGGGACGGAAATGCGCGCCAGTGCGATGGGTCTGAACCTCACCGACTCGGTCTATGAGCGATTGCTCTCCGAGCGCATCATCTTTTTGGGTTCGCAGGTCGACGACGACATCGCCAACCGGCTGTGCGCACAGATTCTGCTGCTCGCCGCCGAGGACGCCGACAAAGACATCAACCTCTACATCAACTCCCCGGGCGGATCGATCAGCGCCGGGATGGCGGTCTACGACACGATGGTGCTGGCCCCGTGCGACATCGCCACCTACGCCATGGGCATGGCGGCTTCGATGGGCGAGTTCCTGCTGGCCGCGGGCACCAAGGGCAAGCGCTACGCGCTCCCGCACGCTCGCATTTTGATGCACCAGCCGCTGGGCGGGGTCACCGGTAGCGCGGCCGACATCGCCATCCAGGCCGAGCAGTTCACGGTCATCAAGAAAGAAATGTTCCGGCTCAACGCCGAATTCACCGGCCAGTCCATCGAGCGCATCGAGGCCGATTCCGACCGCGACCGGTGGTTCACCGCTCCCGAAGCGCTGGAATACGGATTCGTCGACCACATCATCACCCGCGCCGCTCACATCACCGGAGAAGCCGAATGAACCCCGAGACCCAACCCCAGGCGCGCTACATCCTGCCGTCCTTCGTCGAGCACTCCAGCTGGGGTGTCAAAGAGTCGAACCCGTACAACAAGCTGTTCGAGGAACGCATCATCTTCCTCGGTGTGCAGGTCGACGACGCGTCGGCCAACGACGTCATGGCTCAGCTGCTGGTGCTGGAGTCGCTGGATCCCGACCGCGACATCACGATGTACATCAACTCACCGGGCGGCAGCTTCACCTCGCTGATGGCGATCTACGACACCATGCAATACGTCCGCGCCGACATCCAGACTGTCTGCCTGGGCCAGGCGGCCTCCGCCGCGGCGGTGCTGCTGGCCGCGGGTTCGCCGGGCAAGCGGATGGCGCTGCCCAACGCCCGCATTCTGATTCACCAGCCGTCGCTGTCCGGGGTGATCCAGGGCCAGTTCTCCGATCTGGAGATTCAGGCCGCCGAGATCGAGCGGATGCGCACGCTGATGGAGACGACGCTGGCGCACCACACCAACAAGGACGCCGCGGTCGTCCGCAAGGACACCGACCGGGACAAGATTCTGACCGCCGCCGAGGCGAAGGACTACGGGATCATCGACACCGTCCTGGAGTACCGCAAGCTTTCGGCGTCGACGGCCTAACCGGCTGTCGCGCAGACCCAGTCAAACTGGGCCGCCGGCCGCAGCCGGCGACCGGGTATGGTCGGCTGAGGCGGGCACAACAGGACTGCCGGCCGCGCCCGCTCTCAGTCGCATAACGTCCGCGACACGGCGGCGCGCCCGCCAAGCGTCGGGGCGCCGCAAGCGATATGTTCAGCCGCACAACACGAATATCACCGACGCGATTCACCTCTATCGGTCGCATCGCCGTGGAATAAGCGGGTAGCGTCGGGAACTACATGCGAGACAGCACAACCAATACGGTGAACAGGAAGTAGGCCCCCAGCACCATGGCGCGCATCGGAGACGGCGGCGACTTGCTTAAGTGCTCGTTCTGCGGGAAGAGCCAGAAGCAGGTCAAGAAGCTTATTGCGGGGCCTGGCGTATACATCTGCGATGAGTGCATAGATCTGTGCAACGAAATCATCGAAGAGGAACTCGCCGACGCCGACGATGTAAAACTCGACGAATTACCCAAGCCCGCCGAGATCCGGGAATTCCTGGAGGGTTACGTCATTGGCCAGGACACCGCCAAGCGGACGCTGGCCGTCGCGGTCTACAACCATTACAAGCGAATTCAGGCCGGTGAAAAGGGTCGCGAGTCGCGCTCCAGTGAGTCGGTCGAGCTGACCAAGTCCAACATCTTGATGCTGGGGCCGACTGGTTGCGGTAAGACCTACCTGGCTCAAACCCTGGCCAAGATGCTCAACGTCCCATTCGCAATCGCCGATGCCACCGCGCTCACTGAGGCCGGCTACGTCGGTGAAGACGTCGAAAACATTCTGCTCAAGCTGATCCAGGCCGCCGACTATGACGTCAAGCGCGCCGAGACCGGCATCATCTACATCGA
>JAVHWH010000005.1:0-10815 GCA_032159915.1 Mycobacterium sp. | reverse complement strand
TGCACCGAATCCGTCACGAGCACATTGGTTTTCACCAACATCAACGGCGTCATCCTGCTGCTCGAGGTGTTGTTCTTGCGCTGGCTGCTCGACGGTTCGGAAGGCAACAGCGTCAGGCATCAGTGGTGGGCCGGCATCGCGATCGGTCTGGCCTTGGTGGTCAAGCCGGTGCTGCTACCACTGCTGTTGCTGCCGTTCCTGAACCGTCAGTGGCGTGCAGTGCTGGCCGCCCTGGTGGTGCCGGCGGCGTTCAATCTGGCCGCATGGCCTCTGGTGGTCCACCCGATGGACTTCGTCACCCGCACCGTGCCTTACACGTTGGGCGTCCGCGACTACTTCAACAGCTCGATCGAAGGCAACGGAGTCTACTTCGGGCTGCCGTTCTGGCTGATCCTGTTTCTGCGAATCCTGTTCACCCTGTTGGCCATCGGCGCCTTGTGGCTGCTGTATCGCTACTACCGGACCCGTGATCCGCTGTTCTGGTTCACCACATCATCGGGTGTGCTGTTGCTGTGGTCGTGGCTGGTGCTGGCACTGGCCCAGGGCTACTACTCGATGATGCTGTTCCCGTTCCTGATGACGGTGGTGTTGCCCAATTCGGTGATTCGCAACTGGCCGGCGTGGCTGGGCGTCTACGGCTTCCTGACGATGGACAAGTGGCTGCTGCTCCACTGGATGTACATCGGGCGGCCGCTGGACTACCTGAAGATCACCTACGGCTGGTCGTTGCTGCTGATCGTGGTGTTCACCGTGCTGTATTTCCGCTACCGGGACGCCAAGGCCGAGGAGCGTCTGGACGACGGCATCGACCCGGCGTGGCTGACGCCCCAGCAACGTGGCGCCCCGGTGATCGCAAGCGCGGCGCAGTCGGGCGCGGCGGGTCACCGCGATGCGCGCTAGCGTGGGGGTATGACTTCTCTGCAGCCGAAGGTGCAACTCAGCGACGACGAGTGGCGCAAAAAGCTCAACCCGCAGGAGTTCGACGTGCTGCGCCGCGCCGGCACCGAGCGCCCGTTCGTCGGTGAGTACACCGACACCAAGACCGAAGGCATCTACCAGTGCCGGGCCTGCGGCGCCGAGCTGTTCCGGAGCACGGAGAAGTTCGATTCGCATTGCGGCTGGCCGTCGTTCTTCGATCCGGCGGACTCCGACGCGGTGATCCTGCGTCCCGACCACTCGCTGGGGGCCACGCGGGTCGAGGTGTTGTGTGCCAACTGCCACAGCCATCTGGGCCATGTCTTCGAGGGCGAGGGCTATCCGACCCCGACCGATCAGCGTTACTGCATCAACTCGATTTCGCTGCGGCTGATCCCTTCTTGACGTTCGCGGCTCTGCGAGGATGCGGCGGATGCCGAGTTCAGCCGCCGCAGATGCCGATTCCGGTCTGCTCGGCGATCCCGTCTGGCATGCCCTCACCGGACCCCATCGCCGCTTCGCGGTCAAGCCAAACGATGCGGAGGAAGAAGCGGCACGTGCGTACCGTTACCGCGCCGACGTCGCTCCCTTCGCCGCTTTGCGGGATGTCACTGATGCTCAGGCCTGGCGCGAACTGGCCGGATTGTGCCGACCCCAAGGACGTGCGGCCCTCGAGGCGTCCGGTTCGCGCGGGGCGATCAGCGCACCGGCGAATTGGACGTTGACCAACGTCTTTCTGCTCGCCCAAATGATCGCGCCCGCCGACGCTGTCACACCGGGCGCATCACCGACGTCAACCGAACCGATTGTCGCACTGGGTATCCGGGACGCCGCCGAGATGATCGCGCTGGCCGAACTCACCCGCCCTGGCCCGTTCGGGGCGTTGACGGTCGAACTGGGCGGCTACCTCGGGGTGCGGCGTGCGGGTCGGCTTGTCGCGATGGCCGGGCGTCGGATGCATCTGCCGGGCTGGATCGAGATCAGCGCGGTGTGCACCCACCCGGACCATCGTGGCCAGGGCCTGTCCCGGATGTTGACCGCCGCCGTCGAGACAGCGATCCGCCAGCAGGGCCACCGGGCGTTCCTGCACGTGCTGCACGAGAACACCGCTGCCATCCAGCTTTATCGCGGGTTGGGTTTCACCACGCGCGCGGACATGACCATCACGGTGGTGCGCAGGGACTAATCGACGCGGGTGGCGTGAACTTCCCAGAACGGCGCATGCACACGCCCATTGGTCAACCACGGCTCAAAAGTCCGGAAACGTTCGGCCACCTGCTCCATCTGCTCAGCGTGCTCCGGGTAGCGCTGGCGCATCCGGTCGAAACCCTCCGAGCTCATGTTGATCTGGTAGGTCGTCGGCCCAAGGTAGGTGATTTCCCAACCGGCGTCGGGAAACACCGTCCGGAAATCGTCCTCGGACAGCGCGCGCGGCATGTAGAACCCGTTGACGTTGCCGATACCGAATTCGAACATGAACAGCCGAGCCCCCGGCTTGGTGGCTCGGTGCAAAGCTCTGGCGTAGGACCTCTGCAGCTCGGGATCGGTCGAAAAGGTGTGATAGAAGGCGCAATCCACCACGGTGTCGAAACGGTTGTCCAAGCCGTCGAGCTTCACCGCATCGGCCAGCTGGAAGTCCACCGTCACTCCCGCGTTGCGGGCATTCTCCCGCGCCCGTTCCAGCGCAGCCTCCGAGCCGTCGATTCCGGTAACCGAATAACCTTGTGACGCATAGTAAATGGCGTGATGGCCAGGCCCGGTGCCCGGGTCGAGGACCTCGCCTTTGATCGCCCCGAGCGCGACCAGTTGCTGCACCACCGGCTGTGGACCGCCGATATCCCAGGGCGTGGCCGCCGGCAAGCCGTGCGCGACCCGATCGTCGCGGTACATCTCCTCGAAGCGGGTGGGATCGCTGGGATCGAATTGCGCTGTCACGTCTTTCCCTTCAACTCACGGCAGCGAATTGAGCAGTTGCTCGACGGCAACCCGCGGCCCGGTGAAGAACGGCGTCTCCTCGCGGGTGTGCCGACGGGCGTCGGTTGCCCGCAGTTCGCGCATCAAGTCGACGATCCGGTGCAGTTCGGGCGCTTCGAACGCCAGCAGCCACTCGTAGTCACCGAGCGCGAACGCGGGCACGGTGTTTGCCCGGACATCCTTGAACTCGCGTGCCGCCATGCCGTGCTCGGCCAGCATGCGCCGCCGTTCCTCGTCGGGCAGCAGGTACCACTCGTAGGACCGCACGAACGGGTAGACGCAGATGTAGGCGCCCGGCTCCTCGCCGGCCAGAAACGCTGGGATGTGGCTCTTGTTGAATTCGGCCGGCCGGTGTAGCGCAACGCTGCTCCATACCGGCGTCGACGCGCGGCCCAGCGCGGTGGTGCGGCGGAAGTCTTCGTAGGTGGCCTGCAACGCCTCGACCCGTTCGGCATGCGTCCAGATCATGAAGTCGGCGTCAGCCCGTAGACCGGCGACGTCGTAGATGCCGCGCACCACGACGCCGTGCTCTTCACGTTGTTTGAAGAAGGTGGCTGTCTCGTCGACGAGGGCGTCCCGTTGCTCGCCGAGCACACCTGGGCGCACAGAGAACACCGAGAACATCAGGTAGCGGACGCTGGCGTTGAGCGCGTCGTAGTCCAGGCGGGCCATGAGAACTATCGTGCCACGGGTATTTCGACGGCGCGGACGGCGGCAGCGGCGGCCCGCCCGCCCGCTCCGATACAGGCCGGTACCCCGATCCCGTCGAGATAGCTACCGGCTACCTGGCACGTCGGCGGCAGACCGGCGCGTATCTCGGTGACCAGATCGCGGTGACCCGGCCCGTACTGCGGCATGGCATCCGGCCAGCGCTGCACATGGACGTCAACCGGTTCGACGGTGAGACCGAAAACGGTGGCCAGATCCTCCAGCGCCCAGGCCAGCAACTCGTCGTCGGATGCGCGCGTCGCCAGGTCGTCACCGAAGCGCCCGAACGAAAGTCGTAGCAGCTCCACGTCGGTGCGCCGACCCCATTTTCGCGACGACAGCGTGATCGCCTTGGCGCGCAACCGTTCTCCGCTGGCCACCAGCACCCCGGAGTTCGGCGGGAAGTCGATGCCGCGCGGCACCGCCATCGCCAGCACCGCCGAGGAGGCGCTGTCGATCCGGCCGGCGGCCGCCGCGGTGCGCGGGGCGATGCCGTCGACCAGTCGCGCGAGTCGCGCGGCCGGGACCGCGAAGATCACCGCGTCGGCATGCCAGTCGGCGCCGGCGGCGTCCCGCAGGTTCCACCCGTGCTCGGCGGCATCGATGCCGTCGACGGCCGCCTGCACCCACTCGATGCGGCTACGACGGACAAGTTCCTCGACCAGCACGGTGTATCCCCCGCCCACCGCGCCGAAGATCGGACCGGCGGTGATGCTGGTCAGCGCCTGGCGCACCGCGTCGGTGACACTTGGCGCGCCCGCGTCCAGACCCGCCGCCAGCGTCGGGGCCGCGGCGCGAAGGCCGATGGTCGCCGCCGATCCCGCATAGACCCCGCTGAGCATCGGATCCACCGACCGGGCCACGACTTGCTCGCCGAACCGGTCGGCGATCAGGTCGCCGACGGCAGGGTCGGCACCGGGCTGCCAACTCAACGGCTGATTCTGCTCGGCGGCGATACGAGCCAGAGTGGCGTCGTTGACCAGACCGGCCATCGACTCCGCCGACGACGGGATGCCGTTGAGCGTTCCTGCCGGCAGTGGGTGCAGCCGGTCCTGGCTGTAGATCAGCGGGCGCGCCCCGGTGGTGCCGAGTTGCTCGTTGGCCAGGCCCAGTTCGGCCATCAGCGCCGGCATTTCCGGGCGGCGCACCACGAACGCTTCCGCGCCGACATCGACGGCGGCGCCACCGACCTGCTCGGTGCGCAGCACTCCGCCGAGCCGGTCAGCCGGATCGAACAGCGTGATGCGGGCCTCGTCACCGGCGGTCTGACGTAACCGATAGGCGGCGGTCAATCCTGAAATGCCGCCTCCCACAACGCAGTACGAGTGCCGGGTAGAAGTCATAACGAGTGGATCAGCGCTACCAGGTCGGTGATGATCGACGGGTCGGTCTCCGGGAGTACGCCGTGGCCGAGGTTGAAGATGTGTCCTGCCGCCCCGGCGTCCACGGCCCGGCGCCCGTCGTCGATGACCGCGCGGGCCGCCTGCTCGACCGTCGGCCAGCCCGCTAACAGCACCGCCGGATCCAGGTTGCCCTGCAACGCTTTCCCGGGCTCGACCCGGGTCGCGGCGTCGACCAGCGATGTGCGCCAGTCGACCCCGACCACCGTCGCGCCGGCCGCCGACATCGCGCCCAGCAGTTCGGCAGTGCCGACCCCGAAGTGCGTCATCGGAACGCCACGATCGGCCAGCGCGGCGAACACCCGCGCACTGTGCGGCAACACCAGCCGGCGGTAGTCGGCCAGCGACAGCACCCCGGCCCAGGAGTCGAACACCTGAATCGCATCCACCCCGGCGTCGAGTTGTACCCGCAGGAAACCGATCGTCAGGTCGGTCAACTTCTCCATCAGCGCATGCCAGCAGGCCGGCTCGGACAGCATCATCGCCTTGGTCTTGGCGTGGTTACGGCTCGGGCCGCCCTCGACCAGGTAGGAGGCCAACGTGAACGGCGCTCCGGCGAAACCGATCAGCGGCACCTCATCCAATTCGCCCACCAGCAGCGCGACCGCATCTGACACCGGTTGTACGCCCAGCGGGTCAAGTGGTTGCAACGCGTCGACGTCGGCGGCAGTGCGTACCGGCGCCGCGATCACCGGGCCGACGTCGGCGACGATGTCTACGTCGACCCCGGCACCGCGCAGCGGAACCACGATGTCGGAGAACAGGATTGCGGCGTCCACGTCGTGGCGGCGAACGGGCTGCAGGGTGATCTGGGCGATCAGGTCTGCGTTGAAGCAGGCTTCCATCATGGTGTTCTGCTTGCGTAGTGCCCGGTATTCCGGCAGCGAACGGCCGGCCTGGCGCATGAACCACACCGGCACCTGGTTGGGTTTGCGGCCGGCGGCCGCAGCCAGATACGGCGATTCCGGAAGCTTGCGGCGCTCACTCATCAGGCTCAATGCTGCCACGACCGGCGGACGGGTGCGGCGGGCAGCGCTCCGACCCCTGCGTAATCTCGTCGTCGGTAATGACCGTGAGCCAGCCGTCAGGAGCTCGGATGCCAGTTCGCCACCCCGCAGTCAGCTACGACGAGTTTCCCAGCCTGCGCGTCGAACGCGCTGACCACGGCGTCTTGCACCTAATCCTCGACTCCCCCGGACTCAACTCCGTCGGGCCGCAGATGCATCGCGACCTTGCCAACATCTGGCCCGCCATCGGCCGCGACCCCGACGTGCGCGCAGTGCTGGTTCGCGGCGAGGGCAAAGCCTTCTCCTCGGGCGGCAGCTTCGAGCTGATCGACGAGACCGTGGGTGAGTTCGATGACCGGATGCGGATCATGCGCGAGGCCCGCGACCTGGTGCTCAACATGGTCAATCTGGACAAGCCGGTCATCTCGGCCATCCACGGCGCCGCCGTCGGCGCGGGCCTGGTCGTCGCGCTGCTCGCCGACGTGTCGGTGGCGGGGCGAACCGCCAAGATCATCGACGGGCACACCAAGCTGGGCGTTGCCGCCGGTGACCACGCCGCGATCTGCTGGCCGCTGCTGGTCGGGATGGCCAAAGCCAAGTACTACCTGCTCACCTGCGCGCCGCTGTCCGGCGAGGAAGCCGAGCGCATCGGGCTAGTCTCACTGTGCGTCGACGACGGCGAGGTGCTCGAGACGGCCACCCGCGTCGCTAACGAGTTGGCCCAAGGAGCGCAGTCAGCGATCCGGTTCACCAAACACAGCTTGAACCACTGGTACCGGATGGCCGCACCGGCCTTCGAGACCTCGCTCGGCCTGGAGTTTTTGAGCTTCAGCGGGCCCGACGTGCGCGAGGGCCTGGCCGCGCACCGCGAGAAACGACCCGCGCGTTTCACCACCGACTGAGACGCCATGACAATGCTGCAACCGCTTGCCACCCATGCGCCCCCGCGACCCAAACGGCGCGCCTGTGTCCGCGTGTCGCCGGATAGGTCTAGCGTCAAACGCTGTGAACTGCCGACAACGCTGCGATGCCGAGCGAAGCGAGGAGAAGGAGCGGCGCCGATGACAGCAGCCGAGCCGGTTCCGTTTCGCGAGGCCGTGGACGCGATGAGCGGAGCCAGCGTCCGACCGGAGATCGAGCTGGGCCCGATCCGGCCGCCACAGCGTCTGGCGCCGTACAGCTACGCACTCGGCGCTGAAGTCAAACGTCCAGAGGTTGACGTCGTCCCGGAACGGTCCGACGGTGACGCGTTCGGCCGGCTGATTCTGCTCTACGACCCCGAGGGCGCCGACGCGTGGGACGGCACCATGCGCCTGGTCGCCTACATCCAGGCCGACCTGGATTCCAGTGAAGCTGTCGACCCGCTGCTGCCCGAGGTCGCGTGGAGCTGGCTGGTCGAGGCGCTGGACGCGCGCTCTGAGCAGGTCACCGCGCTGGGCGGTACGGTCACCGCCACCACCTCGGTGCGCTACGGCGACATCTCGGGACCGCCGCGAGCCCACCAGCTGGAGCTGCGGGCGTCCTGGACCGCACTCACCACCGACATCGGTACCCACGTCGAAGCGTTCTGCGAAGTGCTCGAGCACGCCGCGGGGCTGCCGCCGGTCGGAGTGACAGATTTGGGCACCCGGTCGCGCGTTTGACATGGCCAGTGAGCCGACAGAAGCACCCACCGACACGTCCGACGCCGCGGAACCTGACGTCACGCCGCTGGTCAGTCCGGCCGACGGGGTCCCCGACCTGTCGACGACCGCCGACGAGATCAAGGCGGCCGCAGCGCTGTTGGCCGGCGGTCATGGCGCGTTCGCGGTAGACGCCGAGCGGGCTTCGGGATTCCGGTACTCCAACCGCGCTTACCTGATTCAGATCCGGCGGGCCGGTGCGGGCACCGTGCTGATCGACCCGGTGAGTCACGGCGGCGACTCGCTGACCGTGCTGCGGCCGGTGGCCGACGTGCTGTCCGAGGACGAGTGGATTCTGCACGCAGCCGACCAGGACCTGCCATGCCTTGCCGAGGTGGGTATGCGGCCACCGGCGGTGTACGACACCGAGCTGGCCGGACGGCTGGCCGGCTTCGACCGGGTCAACTTGGCGGCCATGACGCAACGCCTGCTCGGTGTGGGGCTGGCCAAAGGCCACGGCGCGGCGGACTGGTCGCGGCGCCCGCTGCCGGCCGCGTGGCTCAACTATGCGGCGCTCGACGTCGAGGTGCTGATTGACCTGCGCGAGGCGATCGCCGGTGTGCTGGCCGAGCAGGGCAAAACGGCTTGGGCCGCAGAGGAATTCGACTACCTTCGGACGGCCGGTCAAGATCCGCCGACAACGCGCCGCGATCGCTGGCGACGCACTTCGGGTATCCACAAGGTGCGCAACGAGCGCGCGCTGGCCGCCGTTCGCGAGTTGTGGACTCTTCGGGACGAGATCGCGCAACGACGCGACATCGCGCCGGGACGGATCTTGCCCGACTCGGCGATCATCGAGGCCGCGACCGCCGATCCCAAGACACTCGACGACTTGACCGCGCTGCCGATCTTCGGCGGCAAGAGGCAACGTCGCAGCGCGTCCACCTGGCTGGCAGCACTTCGGGTGGCGCGCGAAAACCCCAGTGCGGCAGTAGAAGCCGAGCCACCCAACGGACCGCCGGCGCCGGCCCGCTGGGCCCGGCGACGACCGGAGGCCGCCGTCCGACTCGATGCGGCCCGCGCGGCGCTACGCGATTTGTCGGAGCGAGTGAATGTGCCCACCGAGAATCTGGTGACGCCCGACCTGATCCGGCGGCTGTGCTGGGACTGGGACGACGTGATCACCGGCGACGTCGCCGCGGCGATCGACCGATTCCTCGCCGCCGGCCACGCCCGAAACTGGCAACGCGAGTTGACCGTGCCGGTGTTGGCGGCGGCGCTGCAGTCGCCGCCGGCCCAGCCGGCACCCTGAAGCGCTGAGATCGACGTCAGCGTGACCGCTTCTCGAAAAACTCCACGCTAGCGTGGATCTCGACGCAGCGACTAGTCCAGCTGCTCGGTGATGGCGTCATCCGGTTCGACGCCTTCCCGGCCGGCATCGTCGCGCGACAACGCCGCGATCCACCCGGTGATGCGACGAGCCACATGCTGGTCGGTAAGACCCGCTTCGGCGAGCACCTCACCGCGCGAGGCGTGGTCGAAAAATTTCTGCGGCAGACCGACATCGCGGCACGGCACATCGATCTCGGCGCCGCGCAGTGCGGCCGATACGGCCGAGCCGATACCACCGGCCACCCCGTTGTCTTCCAACGTCACGACGACCTTGTGCTCGACTGCCAAGTCCCCCAGCGCAGCTGACACCGGCAGCACCCAGCGCGGGTCGACCACCGTCACGCCGATGCCCTGGTCGCGCAGCCGATCGGCCACCGCCAAAGCCATCGACGCGAACGGGCCGACCGCCACCAGTAGTACGTCGGCGCCAAGACTGTCGGCGGGCAACGCGAGCACGTCGAGCCCGGCATGCTGCTGTACCGCCGGAATGTCTTCGCCGACATCACCTTTGGGGAACCTGATCACTGTGGGCCCGTCGTCGACGGCTAGCGCCTCGCCGAGTTCCTCACGTAACCGGGCGCCGTCGCGGGGCGCCGCCACCCGAATCCCGGGGACGATGCCCAGCATCGACATGTCCCACATGCCGTTGTGGCTGGCGCCGTCGCTACCGGTCACCCCGGCACGGTCGAGCACCACCGTGACCGGCAGCTTGTGCAGGGCGACGTCCATCATGATCTGGTCGAACGCCCGGTTGAGGAATGTCGCGTAGATCGCGACGACGGGGTGCATCCCGCCCATGGCCAGTCCGGCCGCCGACGTCAGCGCATGCTGCTCGGCAATTCCAACGTCGAACAACCTGTCCGGGAAGCGGTCACCAAACGCACTCAACCCGGTCGGGCCGGGCATCGCCGCGGTGATCGCGACGATGTCGCGGCGTTTCGTCGCGACATCGATCAGCGACTCGGAGAACATCGCCGTCCAACTCGGCCCGGGAATGTTGGTGGCCAGCCCGGTCAGCGGGTCGATCACCCCGCAGGAATGCATCTGGTCGGCTTCGTCGTCCTCGGCGGGCCCGTAGCCCCTGCCCTTCTGGGTGACGACGTGCACCAGCACCGGGCCGTGGAATCCGCGCGCACGACGCAACGCCGCCTCGACGGCGTGCTCGTCGTGGCCGTGGACCGGGCCCATGTACTTCAGGCCGAGGTCGGTGAACAGCAGCTGCGGCGAAAGCGCGTCCTTCACACCGGCTTTGATGCTGTGCATGAACTGGTAGGCAAGGTCGCCGACCACCGGCATGCCGCGCACCGCGCTGCGCCCGCGCTCCAGCAGGTTCTCGTAACCGGGCTGCAGCCGCAGCATGGCCAGGTGGTTTGCCAGACCGCCGAATGTCGGTGCGTAGCTGCGGCCGTTGTCGTTGACGACGATCACGACCGGCCGGCGGGCTGCGGCGATATTGTTCAACGCCTCCCAGCACATGCCGCCGGTGAGCGCGCCGTCGCCGACCACCGCGACCACGTGCCGGTTGCGATGTCCGGTCAACTCGAACGCCTTGGCCAAGCCGTCGGCGTAGGACAGTGCCGCACTGGCGTGGCTGGATTCGACCCAGTCGTGTTCGCTTTCCGAGCGTGACGGGTAGCCGGACAGCCCGCCCTTCTTTCGCAAAGTCTCGAAGTCCGCGGCCCGGCCGGTCAGCATCTTGTGCACGTAGGCCTGATGGCCGGTGTCGAAGATGATCGGATCGTGCGGCGAGTCGAACACCCGGTGCAACGCCAGAGTCAGCTCGACGACGCCGAGGTT
>JAVHWH010000314.1:0-10736 GCA_032159915.1 Mycobacterium sp. | reverse complement strand
CAACGAATTCTTCCGACACTGTTGCCGTTGTGGTTGGGTGTTACCGGTATAGGTGTTTGACCGGAAGGAACATGTCGTTGACTGCGCAGATCTGCTTGGCACAGGACACTGACGCCGATCAACTTCTGAACGAGAGCCCGTTGGCGTTGTTGATTGGAATGGTGCTCGATCAGCAAGTCCCCTTCGAGACCGCGTTCGCCGGTCCCAAGAAGATCGCCGACCGGATGAGCGGCTTCGACGCCGCGGAGATCGCCGACTACGACCCGGACAAATTCGCCGCGCTGTGCTCGGAAAAGCCTGCGATACATCGGTTTCCGGGCTCGATGGCCAGACGGATACAGGCGCTTGCGCAGATCGTCGTGGACCGCTACGACGGCGACGCCGCTGGATTGTGGACCGCCGGTGATCCCGATGGGCCCGAGTTGTTACGACGGCTCAAAGGCCTTCCCGGCTTCGGCGAGCAGAAGGCGCAGATCTTCCTGGCGTTGCTCGGCAAGCAGTATGCGGTGACGCCCAAGGGCTGGCGGGCCGCGGCGGGCGAGTTCGGTAAGGCCGGCAGCTACGTGTCGGTCGCTGACATCGCCGACGCCGGTTCGCTGGAGAAAGTCCGTTCGTACAAGAAGCAGATGAAGGCAGCCAAGAAGGCGGCAGGGAAGGCAGCACTGTGAAGACACATCTGAATTGCCCGTGTGGCGAAGCGATCACCGGCAAAGACGAAGACGAATTGGTCGACCTGACGCAGGCCCACCTGGCCAGCGCGCATCCTGGTCTGGAGTACGACCGGGACGCCATTCTCTTCATGGCCTATTAAGGTCATGAGTAGCGGCACAGCATGGCTTATTAAGGCCATGAACTAGCAGCAAGGCCTGATCCGCCGGCGCGTACACGACGTTGGTCGCGCGCCGGCGGGATCAACCACGCTCAGGGCTCAGGGCACCACCGTCGAGCCGATGGTGGGCATGAACTGGCACTGCTTGTCCTTGGTGCTGACCTGCCCGAAGACGGTCGACATGATGCTGCCCGATCCGGTGTCGACGGTGGCGGTCAACGTGGTCGGTCCCTGCGGGTTGATGTCGGGCTGCGGCTTGAGCGTCGCGCTGCCCGACTTGCCGGTGGTCAGGTTGACCCAGGTGACGTTCAGCGGCAGCTTCTGCACATCGGCGGGTCCCGATGTCCCGATCGCGGTGAACACATAGGCCGTCTGCCCTGCAGCAGGGCCCGGTGCCGGGATCTTGGCCGGCCCGGCCACCGACAGCACGGGCGCCATCACGGTGCCGCCGTCGCCTCCGCAGTTGTTGCTGATCGACGGGTACATGAAGTCCTGCGTGGGTGGGGCGTCCGGGCTGAAGTTCGGGGTTGCGGCCTGAGGTGACGGCGTCGGTGCCGGCGCGGCGGCGGGGGCAGCGGCCGGCGCAGCGGCCGGAGCGGAACCGGCGGCGGCCACCGGCACGGCGTTCGGCGGGACAGGTGGGGCTGCGTCGGGCGCGGGACCCGCGGCGTGCACCGGGTCGATACCGGTCGGCAGGTGTGCCTGCGTACCCGGTTGCACACCGGGCGGGACGACGTGTGCCGACGAGGCGGCTTCCGGGGACCCGACGAACTGGTTCACCGACGCCGCAACGTTTTTCGACTCTTCGGGTGCCGACGGGCTGTGGCTGAATGCTTGCGCTGCGGCCATCAGCAGCTGTGTCGCCTGCTCGGGGTTACCGGCGGCCTGCTGGATGATCGGGCTCAGCTCGGACATGGCGGGCAGTCCCGGGAGCCCTGGCAGTCCCGGCAGCTGCTGAACGGGAGGTGCGGGTGGCGCCGGGTCGGCGGCGGCGGTGGGGGACAGTGCCACTGCTGCGCTGGCTGCGACGGCCGCGGCGGCGAAGGTGCTGATCAGGTTGCGTGCGATGTACATGGTGTCCTCCCAGACGTCGAAGTTGGTGGTGGCCGGCTAGCGCGGGGCGGCGCTAGCCGGCCGGTCGCTCGGTCAGGGCAGGGCGGAAACCGGGAACAGCGACGCGCCGGCCGCGGCAGGCAAGACCGGTGCAGCCGCCAATGGCAGGGACGCCGCGGGCAGCGACGCCGCGGGCAGCGACGCCGTGGGTAGAGACGCAGCCGGGATGCCCGCCGCCGACGCGAGTCCGCCGGTGAGCGGTGAACCGCCGGTCAGCAGCGCGGTCAGGTCGCCGGGCAGCGACACCTGTTGCGGCAGCGGGAACGGCAGCCCCGGTATCTGCGGCAGGTTGAGCTGCGCCTGCGGCAGCATGCCGGCGGGGTTGGTGGCCGGCGCAGTCGCGGCCGGAGCGGTCGGCGTCAGACCCGGAAGGCTGAGGCCCGGTGTCGACGTCGCAGCCGGCGCGGGACTGGTCAATCCCGGAATGCCGAGCCCGGGGGTTGCGCTGGTCGCCGGAGTCGGCGATGCCAAGCCCGGAAGCAGCGAGGTAGCTCCCGGCGTCGTGGTTGCAGCTTGCTGCGGCATCTTGATCGCTGCGCTGGCCAGCGGCGGCGGCGTGGCCGGCTGACCGCCCAGGGCACCCGCGACGTTCTGCAGCACCTGAGGGGCGTTGGCCGCGGTGCCGACGAGTTGCTCACCGATGTTGGGTGCGGGCAACGGTGCCGGGTCGGCGTGGGCGGTGCCCATCAAGCCACCCATGAGCAGCGCTGCCGACGAGCCCGCCACGACAGCCGTGGCGCGTACGAAGGTCCGAACAGTTGACATGACTCTCCCTGAATTTTGATGACAAGTCCTCGCCGCAGACGATCCGCCTGATGTCAAAGTGGCTCAAGTGACACGTGTGGCATTTATGCGACCGTTATTGAACCGAGCGGTTGCGGTGACCGAGCGGCCCCATGGCGGGAACCCCGGTGTGGGCCTGGCCCGGCGATAGAGTCGTGCAATCGACACCTTCTCGGCCGCTCCGGCGGCAATCACCGACCGCCGGCGCGCGATCTCTGTGGACCTGATCGGCCCGATCCTTCTGGTCGTGAGCGTTCTCGCGCGGCTGGCGTGGACCTACCTGGCGCCCAACGGGGCCAACTTCGTCGATCTGCACGTCTATGTCGGCGGGGCCGCCATGATCGACCACCCGGGCAGCCTGTACAGCTACGTCTACGCTGATCAGACCCCGGATTTCCCGCTGCCGTTCACCTACCCGCCGTTCGCTGCGGTCGTCTTCTACCCGCTGCATCTGCTGCCGTTCGGCCTGGTTGCGTTCGGCTGGACGGTCGGGACGATGGCCGCGCTCTACGGCGTGGTCCGGATCAGCCAGCGATTGCTGGGGGTTGCTGCCGGCGAGGGCCACCGGCTGGCGATGCTTTGGACCGGGATCGCGATCTGGCTGGAACCGCTGCGCAGCACATTCGACTACGGGCAGATCAATGTCGTCCTGGCGCTGGCCACGCTGGGTGCGGTGTTCAGCGGCCGGTGGTGGCTGTCGGGGCTGCTACTGGGGACGGCGGCGGGGATGAAGTTGACGCCCGCGATCGGCGGGCTCTATTTCGCCGGCGCCCGCCGCTGGGGCACGGCGGCGTGGTCCGCGGTCGTTTTCTTCGCGACGATCGCGGTGTCAGCGTGGGTCGTCGGAGACCAAACCCGTTACTACTTCACCGAATTGATCTTCAAGACCGACCGGATCGGACCCATCTGCACGATCTTCAACCAGTCGTGGCGCGGTGGTGTCTGCCGGATCTTCGGCCACGATGCCGGCTATAGCCCGGTGGTGCTGATCGGAATCGCCTTAACCGCAACACTTTGTGTGCTGGCTTGGCGTGCGATGAGCGCCCGCCCCGGTCAGCCGGACCGGCTCGGCCGGCTGCTGGTGGTCGAACTGTTCGGGCTGTTGCTGTCGCCGATTTCCTGGACCCATCACTGGGTGTGGTTGGTGCCGTTGATGATCTGGCTGTTCCACGGACCGCTGTCAGGTCTTCTCGGCGCCCGGATCTTCGGTTGGACCTGGCTGGTTCTGACTGTCATCGGGGTGCCCTGGCTGCTCAGCTTCGCCCAGCCGAGTATCTGGCAGAACGGCCGACCATGGTATCAGGCGTGGGGCGGGCTGATTTACATCGTGACCACGCTGGCGACTTTAGCCTGGATTGCGGCCAGCAGAATGCGATCTGCTACTCCGCGATAATCGAATCGATGTCGTGCGCCATCGCGACATCTTTTTCGGTAATGCCGCCCTCTGAGTGCGTCACCAGCGCGAAAGTCACTGTCCGCCAACGGATGTCGATGTCAGGATGATGATCTTTCTCCTCGGCGCGCTGGGCCACCCGGCGTACCGCCTCGATGCCGGCCAGGAATGCCGGAAACTTGACCGATCGGCGCAGCGCGCCGTCTTCGCGTTGCCACCCGTTGAGATCAGGCAGTGCGGCGTCCACTTGTTCATCCGTTAACACAGCCATATTTCGACCGTATACCGTCAGCCGCGATGGTCAACCAGATCGTGGTCGCCGGGGCGATCATCGCCGAGCGCACGGTGCTGCTCGCGCAGCGTGTTCGGCCGCCCGCCCTGGCCGGCCGCTGGGAGCTGCCGGGCGGCAAGGTCGCCTCGGGCGAGACCGAACCCGACGCGCTGGCCCGCGAGCTTGGCGAAGAACTCGGGGTCGAGGTCACGGTCGGCTCTCGGCTGGGCGACGACGTCGAACTCAACGCCACCACGACCCTGCGGGCCTACCAGGCCACGCTGGTGGGCGGCGAACCCCGCCCGCACGACCACGCCGCCCTGCGTTGGGTGGCCGCGGCCGAACTGAACGACGTCGATTGGGTCCCCGCCGACCGGGCTTTCCTGCCGGCGCTGCAGCGTCTGCTGGCGACGCCGTGAGCTTCAGGTGACATACCGCACACCCTGTTGGCGTGGCCCGCGCCGCATCCGGCCGGCAACCGCCTCGTGCGTGCTGTCGTTACCGCCTTTCACCGCGGATCTCGGATGCGCTGCCGAGCCCTGCAAGGTGCCGCAGTCCAGTGTCCACGCCGGACCGCGCCAGCCGTCAACACCGCAGGTCGTCATGTCTTTCGGGCGTTCTTGAACACCTTCTGCAGCTCCTTGCCCCGAACGCCGCGCAACTCGGCCTTTCGAACCTTGTCGAGCACCAGCGGGCAGCGCTTACACCGCGGTTTGGAGCGGCAGCACTTCTTCTTCGGCTTCACCGCCGTGTAGTTCTCTATGCGTCGCGTTTTCGCGATTGGTCACCTCCGCTGCGACAATTCTTGCCGTGGATTTCCGAAACGTCGCCATCGTCGCTCACGTCGATCACGGCAAGACGACCCTGGTTGATGCGATGTTGCGGCAGTCCGGCGCGCTGACCCATCGCGGCGACGACGCAATCGAGCGGTTGATGGACTCCGGTGACCTGGAAAAAGAAAAAGGCATCACGATCCTGGCGAAGAACACCGCCGTACACCGCCGGCATCCGGACGGCTCGATGACGGTCATCAACGTCATCGACACTCCGGGACACGCCGACTTCGGCGGCGAGGTGGAGCGCGGCCTGTCGATGGTCGACGGTGTGCTGCTGCTGGTCGACGCCTCCGAGGGACCGCTGCCGCAGACCCGCTTCGTGCTGCGCAAGGCGCTGGGCGCGCATCTTCCCGTCATCCTGGTGGTCAATAAAACCGACCGGCCGGACGCCCGGATCGCCGAGGTGGTCTCGGAAAGCCACGACCTGCTCCTCGACGTCGCTTCAGACCTCGACGCCGAAGCCCAGACGGCCGCGGAGAAGGCACTCGGACTGCCGACGCTATACGCCTCCGGACGCGCCGGCATCGCCAGCACCACCGAGCCTGCCAACGGCGAAAATCCTGATGGGGAGAACCTCGACGCGCTGTTCGACGTGCTGCTCGAACACATCCCGCCGCCGCAGGGCGATCCCGAGGCCCCACTACAGGCGCTGGTGACCAACCTCGACGCGTCGGCGTTCCTCGGCCGGTTGGCCTTGATCCGGATCTACAAGGGCCGCATCAGGAAGGGCCAACAAGTCGCGTGGATGCGCGAGGTCGACGGGCACCCCGTCATCACCAACGCCAAGATCACCGAGCTGCTCGTCACCGAGGGCGTCGAGCGCACCTCGACCGATGAGGCCATCGCCGGTGACATCGTCGCCGTCGCCGGCATTCCCGAGATCATGATCGGCGACACGCTCGCCGACACCGAACACGCGCGTGCGCTGCCGCGCATCACCGTCGACGAGCCGGCGATCTCGGTGACCATCGGCACCAACACGTCGCCGCTGGCCGGCAAGGTGTCCGGGCACAAGCTGACCGCCCGAATGGTCAAGTCGCGCTTAGACTCCGAACTCGTCGGCAACGTCTCGATCAAGGTGGTCGACATCGGCCGGCCCGACGCGTGGGAGGTGCAGGGCCGTGGCGAATTGGCGCTGGCCGTGCTCGTCGAGCAGATGCGTCGCGAGGGCTTCGAGCTGACCGTCGGCAAGCCGCAGGTCGTCACCCAGACCGTCGACGGCAAGTTGCACGAGCCGTTCGAGGCCATGACCATTGACTGCCCTGAGGAGTTCGTCGGCGCGATCACCCAGCTGATGGCCGCCCGCAAGGGCCGCATGGAGGAGATGGCCAACCACGCCGCCGGCTGGGTGCGGATGGACTTCATCGTGCCGAGCCGCGGACTGATCGGGTTTCGCACCGACTTCCTGACGCTGACCCGCGGCACCGGCATCGCCAACGCCGTTTTCGACGGCTACCGGCCCTGGGCGGGCGAAATCAAGGCACGCCACACCGGGTCGCTGGTCTCCGACCGCAGTGGGACGATCACCCCGTTCGCGATGATCCAGCTGGCCGATCGCGGCCAGTTCTTCGTCGAACCCGGCCAGGACACCTACGAGGGCCAGGTGGTGGGGATCAACCCGCGGGCCGAGGACCTCGACGTCAACGTGACGCGGGAAAAGAAGCTGACCAACATGCGGTCGTCGACGGCCGACGTGATGGAGACACTGGCGCGGCCGCTGGAGCTGGGCCTCGAGCAGGCGATGGAATTCTGCGCCGAGGACGAGTGCGTCGAGGTGACGCCGGAGATGGTGCGGGTGCGCAAGGTGGAGCTCGCCGCGACGCTGCGGGCGCGGGCGAAGGCGCGGGCCAAGGCACGCGGCTGACGACGATCAAGCGGCGAGGCACGAGCCGCGTTGAGGAGTCAGCCCAGACAGTCCGGCTAGACCGGCGGATGCACGTCGCCGATCAGACGGGCACCGATACCCTGTGGGGCGTGCCGAAACGAGTGCGCCGCGTCGCCGCGACCGCCGGGATCCTGGTTTCGGTGCTGGTGTTCATCGGCTGCTCGGTCAGCCCGCCGCCGGCCCCGCAGAGCACCGAGACCTCGCGCAGCACGGTTCCGCCGCCGCAGCGCAGGACGCAGATCATCGTGGGCATCGACTCGATCGGCGCCGGCTTCAACCCTCATCTGTTGTCCGACTTGTCCGCGGTGAACGCCGCGGTCAGCGCCCTGGTGCTGCCCAGCGCCTTTCGCCCGGTGGCCGATCCCAACACGTCGACGGGATCCCGGTGGGAGCTGGATCCAACCCTGCTGACGTCGGCCGAGGTGACCAACGAGACCCCGTTCACGGTTACCTACAAGATCCGGCCGGAGGCGCAGTGGACCGACAACGCCCCGATCGCCGCGGACGACTTCTGGTACCTCTGGCGGCAGATGGTCGGCCAACCGGGAGTCGTCGACCCGGCCGGCTATGACCTGATCACCGGCGTGCAGTCGATCGACGGCGGCAAGCAGGCCGTCGTCACGTTCGCCCGCCCCTACCCGGCCTGGCGGGAGTTGTTCAGCAACATCCTTCCGGCGCACATCGTCAAGGACGTACCCGGTGGCTTCCCGGCCGGATTGGCCCGGACGCTGCCGGTGACCGGCGGACAGTTCCGGGTGGAATCCATCGACCCGCAGCGCGACGAGATTCTGCTCGCCCGCAACGACCGTTACTGGGGCCCGCCGTCCAAGCCCGATCTGGTGCTGTTCCGCCGGGCCGGGGCACCCGCCGCGCTGGCTGACTCGGTCCGCAACGGCGATACTCAGGTAGCCCAAGTGCACGGTGGCTCAGCGGCTTTCGCGCAGCTGTCGGCGATCCCCGATGTGCGGACCGCCCGGATCATGACGCCACGCGTGATGCAACTGACCCTGCGGGCCAACGTGCCGAAGCTGGCCGACGGTCAGGTGCGCAAGGCGATCCTCGGGCTGCTCGACGTCGATCTGCTCGCCGCCGTGGGTGCAGGCAGCGACAACACCGTCAGCCTGGACCAGGCGCAGATCCGTTCGCCCAGTGATCCCGGCTACGTGCCGACCGCGCCGCCGGCGATGACTCGGACGGCAGCGTTGGCACTGCTGGAAGCATCGGGTTACCAGATCGACAACGACACCTCGACTCCGGAGACCACCCGCGGCCACGTCACCAAGGACGGCAAGCAGCTGACACTGGTCATCGGGGTTGCCGCCAACGACCCGACCTCGGTGGCGGTGGCGAACACTGCCGCCGACCAGTTGCGCAATGTCGGCATCGCCGCGACCGTGCTCGCGCTCGACCCGGTGGCGATGTACCGCGACGCGCTGGTCAACAACCAGGTCGACGCCTTGGTGGGCTGGAGCGAAGCCGGCGGAAACTTGGCCACGCTCTTGGCCTCCCGCTACAGCTGCCCGGCGTTGGAGGCCACGGCGGTGTCCACGGCCGCTGCACCTACGTCCGGGACGCCCGGGCCGTCCGCCAAGCCTGCTCCCGCGACGACGCCGACGGCCGCCACCTCCTCGCCTGCCTCGCGCGCCCAGGAACCCGGCGCGCTGGTGCAGGCTCCGTCGAACCTGACCGGCATCTGCGATCACAGCATCCAAGCGGATATCGACGCCGCACTAGGCGGTACCAAGAACATCAACGACGTGGTCAACGCGGTGGAGCCGCGGCTCTGGGACATGGCCACGGTGCTGCCGATCCTGCAGGACACCACGATCGTCGGGGCCGGCCCGAGCGTGCAGAATGTCAGCCTTACCGGTGCGGTGCCCGTGGGCATCGTCGGCGACGCCGGACAGTGGGTGAAGACCGGGCAGTAGAGACCAGCTGTGCCGCAGTACGAATCAGGTCGGTTGGGGCAACACCGTGTCGACGATCTGCGCAAGCTGACGCTTGTTCGGCGGGGCGCCGGTGAGTAACAACTGCTGGTTGACCAGCGCGGTGCCGACCCGCGCGGTGTAGGGCGTGATCGTGGCCGCGTCGATTTCACCGTTGGCCGCGCCGGCATGCAGGATCGATTCGGTCATCCGCAACCGCGGTCCGACCACGGCATCGGTGAAGATCGCCCGCAGCTCCGGCTCGTGCAACAGCTGTTGCAGGCTCGCCAGGCCGGGAAAAGCAGTCTTACCCGCCACCAGGTCGCAGTGGGCGCTGAGCACGGCCAGCAGATTCTCGCGCGCCGATCGGTCCGGGCGCGGCTGGGGAAACGGTGGCAGCGCGTAAAGCAACGCCGCTTGAACCAGGTCGTGCTTGCTGGACCAGCGCCGGTACAACGCCGCCTTGCCGGTCCGGGCGCGCGCGGCGATGCCTTCCATGGTCAGTCCGCCGTAGCCGACGGCGGCCAGTTCGGCCAGGGTCGCGTCGTAGAGGGCGTCCTCGAGCTGCTTGCCCCGGCGCCGGGTGCGGACCTTCAAGACCCCCGCCGTCTGCTCTCCCATCCGTCGATAGTAGCCAGCGACGTATCTTTCGGTGGGCGGCCTTTGCGACTTCTGGTGTCGATCGGCCGACTATTTTTGCAGATCAGACGTTCAGCCCGCGAAATCCTTTGCCGCGCAGCGCCCGAGTAGGGTGCGTGCCATGCCGGAGACTCCGCGACTGCTGTTCGTGCACGCCCATCCCGACGACGAGACGATGACCAACGGCGCGACGATCGCGCACTACGTGGCGCGCGGAGCGCAGGTTCAGGTGGTCACCTGCACGCTGGGCGAAGAAGGCGAAGTCATCGGCGAGCAGTGGGCGCAGCTGGCCGTGGACCACGCCGACCAACTCGGCGGCTACCGCATCGGCGAGCTGACCGCTGCCTTGCAGGCGCTGGGTCTCGACGGGCCGGTATACCTCGGCGGGCCGGGCCGGTGGCGCGACTCCGGCATGGTCGGCTCGCCGGCCCGCGATCGGCAGCGGTTCAGCGACGCCGACCAACGCGAGGCCGTGGGGGCGCTGGTCGCGATCATCCGCGAGCTGCGACCGCACGTCGTGGTGACCTACGACCCGAACGGCGGTTACGGGCATCCCGACCACATTCAGGCCCACGTCGTCACCACCGCGGCCGTCAGCGCCGCCGGCAGCAGTGCTGACTATCCCGGGCAGCCGTGGTCGGTGCCCAAGTTCTACTGGACCGTCATCGCCCGCAGCGCGTTCACCGCAGGGTGGGAGGCGCTGGGTCCGGAGGATCTGCGCGACGAGTGGATCGTCCCACCACCCGACGGCGACTTCAGCGGACTCGGCTATCCCGACAACGCGATCGACGCTGTCGTCGACGACCCGGACGCGCTGCCGGCGAAGATTGCCGCGCTGCGCGCGCACGCCACCCAGCTCACCGTCGGGCCCACCGGCCGCGCCCTCGCGTTGTCGAACAACATCGCGCTGCCGATCGTGGCGCAGGAACACTACATCTTGGCCGCCGGCGCCGCAGGCGACCGTGACGCGCGCGGTTGGGAGACGGATCTGCTGTCGGGAGTCGATCTTGCCGAGGCCCTCACGCGGTAAGCTGCCGCAATGGACCCGGATCTGGACCAGAA
>JAVHWH010000263.1:0-6134 GCA_032159915.1 Mycobacterium sp. | reverse complement strand
GCGATCCGGCCGTACAGCGATGCATGGATCTGACGTCCGGCGGCCAGTGCCCTGCCCTGCCACCAGGAGGCCTGCGTCGCCACCACATGGCCGGCTCCCTCGAAACGCTCTGAGAGCCGTGCCCAGTCGGCGTTGGCTTCGTCGTCTTCGACCAGCCACAGCTTGACCAGATCTTCGCGCGCGCTGGCCCACCGGTCGTCGAACACGACGGCCTTCTTGCCGTCGAACACCGGCGCGACCAACCGTGGCCAGTCGGAGCCCAATTCGGTGGTGACCAAGTCGATCAGCTCGGCGTCGGTGGCAGCTGGCGGCACGCTGACCCGCTCGTCGAAGCCCAGCTGACCCAGCACCAGACGGGCCGCCGACGCCAGCACACCGTCGCGGCCGGTGATCTGCTCGGTGAACTCGCCCAGCGCGGCCGCGTCGACGGTCGCGCCGCCACCGCCACCGGTGGACGGCAGCGCCACCGCGATCCCGCGGCGGGCGGCCACGGACGTGACAGCGGCGTCGACGACGCGGTCGACGGCGGCGGCGTCAGCCAGGGCACCCTCGTGCAGGTTGCCCAGTGAACCGCCGCGAACGCTGGTGCCCTCGCGGGTGCCCAGCGCGACTTCGACCGTGACGTGCTTGACCCAGCCTTCGCCCAGCTCCCAGGTCTTCTTCACCCGCTCGGCAATCGCCGCGGGCCGCTTTCCGGACGGCCCGAGGATCGTGCGCAGCTGGTCGTTGATCGCGTCGGAAAGCACTGGCCCGTAAGGCTTATAGGTTCGTGCCAACTTCGTGACCTGCGCCCGCAGCCCGGCCAGGTCGGCTTCGGCGGCACCGTCGATGGCACCGAGGTTCAGCTCGGAGCCCAAATCGACCAGCAACTGGTTACGCCGCGACGACGCCCCGTCGGTGATGGACTCAATGGAGTCCAGCTCCTCGATCTGGTCGATGCGCATCTTGGCCGACAGCGCGATCAGCGCCAGCGTTGCGTCGGCGGCATCGAAGCCGATGTCGTCGGGTCTGGGAGCACCCGACGGAGCGGTCGCGGGAGCCGGAGTGGCGACGGGTGCGACATCAGAACTGGGCGCACCTTCCGACGCGCCAGCGTCGGACTCCGTCTCATCCGCGATGTCTTCCGGCTCCGGGTCGGTGTCGGTGGCGAACAGTACCGCGGCGTCGCGCTCGGCATTGAGCACTTCCACTGTGCTGTGGGCATATTCGGGCAGCTTGAGAGTGTTGGTGGCCAATCCGGCGACCGTCGGTGCCGACTTCACGCCGATCTCGACGAAACGCTCGACACCCAGACCGCCGGCGGCCTCTTCGGTGAACAGCAGATCCTGAGTTTCGATCCAGCGGACCGGGCTGGCGAACTGCCACGCCAGCAGCTCGATGATCAGGGTGCGGGCCAGGTCGAACGGGCGCTCGTTGCGCCAGTAGTCGTAGTTCTCCAGGATCTCGTCCAGCGGCTCGGCCGGCACCAGATCGCGGATCTCCCGGATGAAATCGCGATCCAGGGTGAACGGCCGCGGCACCAGGTTCGGGATGTAGCGACCGATGATCACCTCTGGGTCTTTGCCGCGCGGCATGGCCCGTTCCAGTGAGCGACGGAATTCGGCGACGCCGACCCGCAGTACCTGGGAGTGAAACGGCACGTCGATACCCGGCACCAAAATGAATGACCGTTTACCGCCGGAGATTTCGCGACGTCGCTCTACTTCGGCCTCGAGCTCCTCGAGTCCGCGGACGGTGCCGGCGATCGCGTACTGGGCGCCGCGCAGGTTGAAGTTGACGATCTGCAGGAACTCCCCGGTGCGCCGGGAGACCTCGTCGACGAATTCCGGGACGTCGGCATCGTCGAGGTCGATCTGCGACGGCCGGATCGCGGCCAGCCGGTAGTTGGACCGGCCCAACTCGTCGCGCGGCACGATGTCATGCATGTTCGACCCGCGCTGGAAAACGGTCTCCAGCAACGCTTCCAGTCCGTAGACGTCGCTCACGCAGGCCAATGCGGTGTACTCACCGACGGAGTGACCGCAGGCGATCGCGTCTTCGACGAACGCACCCTGCTCGCGCATCTCGGCGACCTGCGCCGCGGCCACCGTCGCCATCGCGACCTGAGTGAACTGCGTCAGGTACAGCACGCCCTCGGGGTGGTTGTAGTGCACGCCGCTGGCGATCAGGCTGGTCGGGTTGTCGCGCACCACATGCAGGATCGAGAAGCCGAGGGTCTCGCGGGTGTACTTGTCGGCGTCGTCCCACACCTTGCGGCCGGCCTTGGAGCGGGCCCGGACGTCCATGCCCATGCCCTTGTGCTGAATACCCTGCCCGGGGAAGGCGTAGACGGTCTTCGGTGCGGCCAGCCGCGCGGTCGCCGACATCACCAGATCAGAACCGATTCGCGCGGCGACCTCCAAAACCTCGGCGCCCTTGTCGATTCCGACGCGGTCGACGCGGAAGTCCACCTCGTCGCCGGGGCGCACCATACCCAGGAAGCGCGCCGTCCAGCCGATCAGCCGGGCCGGCGGCCGGGCCTGGCCGTCGGTGGCGGTCACCACGTGTTGCGCGGCGGCCGAGAGCCACATGCCGTGCGCGATCGGCGAGTCGAGTCCGGCCAGCAGTGCGGCCGCCCGGTCGGTGTGGATCGGGTTGTGGTCGCCGGACACGACCGCGAACGGCCGCATGTCGACCGGAGCGGTGAGCGTGACGTCGCGTCGGCGGCGCCGCGGGGTGTCGGTGGCGTTTTCGGAGACCGCGCCGCCGGCCCGAAGCGGGTCGGTCAGTTCGGCCGGCCCGGTGCGGCCGCGGATCGCAAACCGCTCCTCCATGGTGGCCAGCACCGTGCGGTCGGCTGCGGCAACCGTCACCGAGATCGGGACGACCCGGCCGACTTCGGTGTCGGTGGCGACCGAAGCCGTTGCGGTGACGATCAACTCGGCCGGCACCTTCGGCAGTGCGGCGACCAGGTGAGCGGCGTGGTCGAGGTGCACCAGGCTCAGCAGACCCTCGACGACGGGGACTCCCGATCCGGTGACGGCGGAACCGATCGCGGCGAAGACCGCCGGCCAGCACCGGCCGACCAGCGCGTCGGGCACGGTGGTCAGGGTCGGGGCCAGCAGCTCGGTGAAGATCGCGGTGACGCCGGTGTGGTCGGCAACCCGCTCGGGGTCCCACTGCACAGTGACGGTCGCGGTGCCGTTGTGCACCCGGGGAAGGGTCTCGGGGCTGTCGGCACCGGCGGCGATCGCCAGCACCGAACGCATCGCCTCGATCGCGTCCTTGGTGCGGATCACCGGGATCGCACCGTCAACAGTGTTGGCGGGCAGGCTGAATCGGATGTCGATCCACACACCGGCGATCGGCACACTCAGCACCACCTGGTCGCCTTCGGTCTGCAGACGCGCTCCGGTGGACGAGTGGGTGACGCGCGGCTCCTCGGCCCCGGCGAAGTCGCCGTGCACCTGCCAGTCGACGGGATCGGCGATGCGGTGCACCGGGTTGGTGGCAACGCGCCCGGCCCACAACACATCCGGCGCGTCGAGCACGGTGGCCAGCGGACCGCGCACGTCCGTCCGGCCTTGCCGGCGCGCGGTGACCGGGGTCGGCGTCGCACCGCCGGCGATCACGTCGTCGACCGCGGCTTGCTCGAAGCGGTCGAGCAGCGCACCGACCGGCTCGTCGAGCCGGGTGATGCCGGCGACCGCGGCGGTGCCGGGAATGATGCACACCTGGTCGGCGTCGTAGCGCGCGTCGTGGGCCTGCCACAGCGAATCGCTTCGCCACCAACGGCGTACGTCTTTGTCGATCACCGGCACGAAGTTCACCGGCTTACCCGGCGTCTTGCACTGCGTGACGAAGAACGGCACATCGGCCGGATGCAGCTGCACGGTCTGGGCGTCCGGGTAGCCGGCGACCAGCGCGGCGATCGCCTCGTCGGGCCGCTCCAGCAACTCGGGGTCGTTGAACAGGGTCTCGATCGGACCAGAGTCCTGCGGGTGCAGACGCGCCTCGGCCCGTTGCAGCATCTGCGCGAATCGGTCGCGCCAGGTGTCGGCCAGCCACGGGCTGCCGGGTGCGGCGGTGTCCGCGGTGCTGTCACCGTCGCCAATGGCCAGCTCGACGTAACGCTGCAGCCACTGCAGGTAGGTCATCTCGCCGACGTCGCCGAAGTACGGCTTGGCGGTGTTGGCCATCGCGGCGATGATCTCGTCGCGGCGCGCAGCGACCGCGTCGGCGTCTCCGGCAACCTCATCGAGCAACCGGCCGCAGCGCGACGCGGTGTTGTCGATCTCGTGGATGTCGGCGCCGAGCTGGCTTCGGCCGGAAGCCATACCGCCCTGCGCTTTGCCGGCGCCGACCCACTGGTCGGTGCCCTGGATGTCGACCAGCATCTGCTTGACCGACGGTGACGTGGTGGCCTCCAGCGTGGCCATCGCCGCGGTGCCGACCAGGATGCCGTCGATCGGCATCAGCGGGAAGCCATAGGCCTGGGCCCAGCGTCCGGACAGGTAGTCGGCGGCCTGCTCCGGGGTGCCGATGCCGCCGCCGACGCAGACGGTGATGTTGGGCCGCGACCGCAGTTCGGAATAGGTGGCCAGCAGCAGATCGTCCAGGTCTTCCCACGAGTGGTGGCCGCCGGCGCGTCCGCCCTCGATGTGCATGATGACCGGCTTGGTCGGCACTTCGGTGGCGATCCGGATGACCGAGCGGATCTGCTCGATGGTGCCCGGCTTGAACACCACGTGCGAGATGCCGACCTCGTTGAGCTCTTCGATGAGCTCGACGGCCTCTTCGAGCTCGGGGATGCCGGCGCTGACCACCAAGCCGTCGATCGCCGCACCGGACTGGCGGGCCTTCTGCACCAATCGCTTTCCACCGACCTGCAACTTCCACAGGTACGGGTCGAGGAACAGCGCGTTGAACTGATACGTGCGGCCGGGCTCGAGCAATCCGGCGAGCTCCTCGACGCGAGCGTTGAAGATCGGTTCGGTGACCTGTCCGCCGCCGGCAAGCTCCGACCAGTGCCCCGCGTTGGCGGCGGCGGCCACGATCCTGGCGTCGACGGTGGTCGGGGTCATGCCCGCGAGCAGGATCGGGGACCGGCCGGTCAGCCGGGTGAACTTGGTCGAGAGCTTGACCCGGCCGTCAGGCAGGGCGACGACCGACGGGGCGTAGCTCGACCACGGGCGGGCCACCTCGGGGACCGCTCCCACGGTGAAGAGATTGCGCTGACCGCCGCGGGTCGCCGCCGGCACGATGCCGACCCCGAGCCCGCGGATGACCGGCGCGGTCAGCCGGGTCAGGATGTCGCCGGGCCCCAGATCGAGGATCCAGCGGGCGCCGGCCTCGTGAACCTGGATCACCTCGTCGACCCAGTCGACCGGCTGGACCAGGATGGCTTCGGCCATCGCGCGAGCCAGATCGACGTCTATGCCGACTTTCTCGGCCCATTCGCCGACGATGTCGATGCTGTCGGCGAGCCGCGGCGTGTGGAAGCCGACCTCGACCTGGACTGCGTCGAAAACCGGCGCGAAGACGTCGCCGCCGCGGACCTTGTTCTTGCGGTCGGCCTCTTCCTTCTCCGAGATCTGCTTGCAGTACAGCTCGAAGCGGGACAGCTGCTCGGGCGTTCCGGTGATGACGACCGAGCGCCGGCCGTTACGGATGGACAGAACCGGCGGCAGCACCGTGCGGACGTCCTGGGAGAAGTCCTCGAGCAGTCGGTAGATGCGCTCGGGGTCGGCGTTGCTGACTGACACCATCGGCGACCGATCGCCGAGCACCGAGATGCCGCGCCGGCGCGCCACCAGTGTTCCCGCCGCACCGATGAGCTGTGCCATTGCCAGCAGCTCGATATCGCGCGCCCCCGCGGCCTTCAGTGCCTCGACAGCCAAGATGCCCTGCGAGTGCCCGACGACAGCCACCGGCGGAGTGGCCGTCAAGTCCATGCCCTGTCGGGCCAACGTGCGGATCGCGGCGATCTGGCTGAGCAAGACCCCGGGCAGCGACACCGCGGCGGAGGTCAGGTGCTTGGCGGAGGGAACCGCATCTTCGGCAGCCAAGGCGCGCACCCACTGCAGCGGCTCGAAGCCGATCGGCCGCACGACGACCAGTTCGTTGGACACCGGCTCGAGCAGCAGGTCCGCCTC
>JAVHWH010000244.1:0-3206 GCA_032159915.1 Mycobacterium sp. | reverse complement strand
AGCGCCTGCGCGCTGCGACGGCGCAGGTCGTCGAGCAAGTGCTGCTCGGCCGCGGTATCGGGGACGATCTTCTTCGCGGCGTCGGTGGGGGTCGCGGCGCGCACGTCGGCGACCAGATCACACAGCGGGTTGTCCGGCTCGTGGCCGACGGCGCTGACGACCGGCGTGCGGCATGCCGCGATCGCACGACACAGCGTCTCGTCGGAGAACGGCAGCAGGTCTTCGACGCTGCCACCGCCGCGGGCCAGCACGATGACGTCGATGTCGGGGTCGGAGTCCAACTCCCGCAACGCCTTGACGATCTGGGAAACCGCGGTCGGCCCTTGTACGGCGGTGTTGCGGACGGCGAACCGCACCGCGGGCCATCGGGTGGCGGCGACGGTGGTCACGTCGTGTTCGGCCGCACTGGCCCGACCGGTGATCAACCCGATCATCGTGGGCAGGAAGGGAAGTGGCCGCTTGAGCCGCGTATCGAACAGGCCTTCGGCGGCCAGCAGCTGCCGTAACCGCTCGATGCGGGCCAGCAGTTCGCCGACGCCGACGGCGCGTATTTCGGTGAGCCGCAAGGTAAGAGTGCCGCGTCCGGTGAAGAAGTTCGGCTTGCCGCAGACCACCACCTGCACGCCTTCGACGAGCTTGACCGGTGCGTTGTCGACCAGCGCGCGCGGAATGGTCACGCTCAGCGACATGTCGGCGGCCGGATCGCGCAACACCATGAACACCGTCCTGGCGCCCGGCCGGATGTTGATCTGAGTCAACTGACCTTCGACCCAGACGGTGCCGAGTTTGTCGATCCAGGCCGCGATCCGCGTCGCGACCGCGCGGACCGGGAAGGGGTTCTCGGCCGAATTGGCCGAGTTTGCGTTTGCGCCCGCGCTGTTGGCGGTCACTTCGCCGTCGCGCGCGTGATCCTGTTGGCAAGCAGCGTCTGGAACGGGGCACGGCCTTTGGTGGCTTCTTCGTAGGCCAGCAGGGCCTCGAGCTCGTCTAAGTCCAGGGTTTGCAGCCTGGCCCGCAGCTGGGCCAGGGTCAGCTGCTCGTAGTCCAGTTCCTCGACCACGGCCGGTGCCGAGACCGACTGCTGTGCCGGTTTGGCGCCAGATTTCGTCGGGGAGTCAGACGGGCCGGTGGCTGCGTCAGCGGAGGTGTAGAGCGCGAACCGTCCCTCGGTGCGGCGATCGAGACTGCCGGCGCCGGAGGCGTCCGAATCGTCCCCGCCGTCGGGCAGGTCATCGTCGAACGTCGCCCACTCGGGCTGCTCGTCCTTGGGCGGGAAGATGTGCTCCAAGGTGGCGTCGCCCTTGATGACCAGCTCGGCCACGTTCTGCTGGAAACGCATCACGACGTGCGCAGCGGTGCTTGCCAGCGTCATCGGGTACATCAGGATGGTTTTCGGCAGCCGCAGCGTCTCTTCGACGGCCATCGTCGCCGCGCCCACCAGCAGCCGAACCCCATATGGTGCAGTAGCCATACCGTCAAGCCTGCCTTAACCGGCGGACAACTCCAAGCTGAGCGCGCGAGTTGGCGGCCCGGCGTCGACGGAAAGTACCCTGGTGGCATGCCGCCGACCGTGAACATGGGCCCACACATTGGTATGACGGCTGGTGTGGCCGCGTCGGTAGCCGAGCCGGTGACCGGCAAGCGTGTGCTGCTGGCTGAGCCCCGCGGATATTGCGCCGGCGTGGACCGCGCCGTCGAAACCGTCGAACGTGCGCTGGAAAAGCACGGGGCCCCCGTCTACGTCAGGCACGAGATCGTGCACAACCGCCACGTGGTGGAGACGTTGGCCAAGGCCGGAGCGGTGTTCGTCGAGGAGACCGACGAGGTCCCCGAAGGCGCGATCGTGGTTTTTTCCGCTCACGGCGTCGCGCCGACCGTCCACACGACGGCTGCCGAGCGCAAGCTGAAGGTCATCGACGCGACCTGCCCGCTGGTGACCAAGGTGCACAACGAGGCCAAGCGCTTCGCCCGTGACGACTACGACATCCTGCTGATCGGCCACGAGGGCCACGAGGAGGTCGTCGGCACCGCCGGTGAAGCGCCCGACCATGTGCAGCTGGTCGATGGTCCGGGCGCGGTCGACAGCGTGACGGTTCGCGACGAGGACAAAGTGATCTGGTTGTCGCAGACCACCCTGTCGGTCGACGAGACGATGGAGACCGTGCAGCGGCTGCGGGCCCGCTTCCCGAAATTGCAGGATCCGCCCAGCGACGACATCTGCTACGCGACGCAGAACCGGCAGGTCGCGGTCAAAGCGATGGCGCCTGAATGCGAGCTGGTGATCGTCGTCGGGTCCCGCAACTCGTCGAACTCAGTGCGGTTGGTCGAGGTCGCCTTGGGCGCCGGATCGTCGGCCGCGCATCTGGTCGACTACGCCGACGACGTCGATCCGGCGTGGCTGGACGGGGTTACCACCGTCGGAGTGACCTCCGGAGCGTCGGTGCCCGAGGTGCTGGTGCGGGGCGTCTTGGAACGGTTGGCCGAGCTCGGCTATGACACGGTTCAGCCGGTCACCACGGCCAACGAGACGCTGGTCTTTGCCCTGCCCCGGGAGATCAGGGCTCGAAAGGCTTAGGCCGGCAGGTCTAGGTCTAGGCGTCCCATCTGCTAAACGTCGTAGCCCCAGGAGTCGGCTGACGGTTTGCGTGGTCGACGCGGTTGTCCGTCGAGCGGCTGGTCGCCTCCGGCAGCTTTGCGATACCTGACCTGTGAGACCGGGTGATGCGTCGCGGTGGTGCCGTTCGGAGCCGGCCGGCGCCGCGGTGGGGGAGCAGGCGTGTCGAAGGGCTCGATCGGTTCGTATGGGTCGAACCGGCTGCTCCGGCTGGTCGGGCGAGCGCGACGGGCGTGCGGATCGCGGCGCATTTCGCGCGGCGGACGGCCACGCAGGTCCGGGTCGCGAGGCTGTCGACTGCTGCTGCTGCGGCGAGGCGGCTCTGATTCGTCGAAATCGCGCGTCGGCCGGCGTCGTGCCGTCCGGTCGCGAGGTGACTCGGCGGCGTCGTCGATCGGGGGGCGCGGCCGGCGCGTGCGCGACGATGGTGCCGGACGCCTGCCGGTTCTGCGCTCGGCCGCGCTCGACCGTGCAGACCGCGCGACGGCGTGCTCCCGACGCGCCCGCGGTCGGGTCGCCCGGTCGGGTTTCTCGGCGTCGGCGGATGTGCGGTGCAAGAGCGCGGTGAACTTGGCCAGCAGCCCGAGCGGTC
>JAVHWH010000214.1:0-4218 GCA_032159915.1 Mycobacterium sp. | reverse complement strand
TGCCGTGCGCCTCGATGTAGTTGACCGAGCCGGCGGTGACGTCGGCGCTGCGCAGCGCGCTTTTGATGACGTCTTGTTGCGCAATGGTGTTGGGCGCGGTCAGGCCGTTGGACCGGCCGTCCTGGTTGACTGCCGATCCCCGCACGACGGCCAGCACCCGGTCGCCGTCGCGCACGGCGTCGGTGAGCCGCTTGAGCACGATCACGCCGCAGCCCTCGCCACGGACGAATCCGTCGGCCCGGGAGTCGAAGGAATAGCAGCGGCCGTTCGGCGACAGCATTCCCCACTTGGCCATGGCGATCTGCGTTTCCGGGCGCAGGATCAGGCTGACTCCGCCGGCCAGCGCCAGGTCGCTTTCCCGCAGCCGCAGACTCTGACAGGCCAGGTGGATCGTCACCAGCGACGACGAGCACGCCGAGTCGATCGCGACCGCCGGGCCGCGCAACCCCAACAGGTAGGCGATGCGGCCGACGGCGACGGCGTGGGCGTTGCCGGTCGCGGAGTAGGCGTCGATGGCGTCCGGGTTGGCCGCCGAAATGGTCTGGTATTCCCCGTAATACACGCCCATCAGCACGGCGGCGCGCACACCGGAGAGGTCCTCGGTCGCGATTCCGGCATGCTCGAGCGCTTCATAGGCGACCTCGAGCATCAACCGCTGCTGGGGGTCCATCGCTTCGGCTTCACGCGGCGAGATGCCGAAGTAGTCGGCGTCGAAGCCGGACACATCGGACAGGAAGCCGCCCCACTTGGACGACATCCGGCCGGGCGCGAACTGGTCCGGGTCGTAGAACTCGTCGGCGTTCCAGCGGTCGGCCGGGATCTCGCTGATCCCGTCGCCGCCGTTGGCCAGGAAGTCCCAGTAGCCCTCGGGACCGTCAGAGCCGCCGGGGAAACGGCACCCCATACCCACGACCGCGATCGGCTCGGCGGCGGCGATCCGTGACGCCTTATCGAACTGCTGAGTCAGCGCATCCCGCTTCTCGCCGGGCATCGCCGAGACTCTGTCGTAAATCGTCGCCATCAGAGGAATTTTCCCATCAAAAAAGACCGCTCTCACTGCCCGCCGAAGCCGACTCGACGCTGTCGAACAATTCATCAAGCACGCTGCTCGCGGAGTCGGCCGCTAGCTCGGCGGAATCCTCCTCCGGCGCGGGCGGCGGTGCAAGCAGACCGGCCACGTAGGTCGCCAGCGAGGCGATTGTCGGGTGGTTGAACAACATGTTCGCGGACACGTCGAGTCCGACCAGCTTCTTGGTCTCCTTGAGCACCGTCATCGCCATCATTGAGTCCAGGCCCAGCTCGGGGAACGGCGCGTCGAGGCTGATCGCCGACGGCGACATCCTCAGTTCGCGGCCCAAGATGGCTTGCAGTCTGGTCTGCAGTTCGGTGAGCCGGTCCTCGGTCGACAACGTGGACCAGTCCGGTGCCTCGGCCACCGCGGCGGCCACGTCCTCGCCGGCGGCGTGGTGCTCGACAACCGCGGCCTCGAATTCGGAGGCGATCCTGGCGAAGTAGTCGAGTTCGCGGAACTCCGGGGTTGCCGCGACCGCCCGGTCCAGACGCAGCCGTCCGACGCCGACGCGGGCGAGTGGGCCACCGACCAGGATCTGCAGCGCTTCGATGCCTTCGTCTGGTGTGATCGGGTCGAGCACGCTGTAGGTGAGCTTGCTGCTCATACCGACCGCGGACCACTGTCCCCAGTTGATCGCGGTGGCGGGCCGCCCGGATGCGCGTCGCCACGTCATCAGCGCGTCGAGCCACGCGTTGCCGGTCGCATACGCCAGCTGGCCCGGCAGCCCCAGCAGGGTGGCCATCGAGGAGAAGCCCACCCACCAATCCATCTCGCGGTCGGCGGTCGCCGCATTCAGTCGCAGCGCGCCGGCCACCTTGGGTGCCCAGACCCGTTGCAGGCCGTCCCGGGTCAGCGCGGTCACCAGGCCGTCACCGGTCACGCCGGCGCCGTGCACCAGGCCGCGCAGTGGCCGCCCGGTCTCTTCGGCCGCGGCCACCAATCGCTCCGCCACGCCGTCGGTGGCGATGTCGCCGGCCACGAACACGACGTCGGTGCCCTCACCCAGCCCGGCCAGGTATTCGCGCTGCGCGTCGGAGGGCTCGCTGCGGCCGTTCAGCACAATCCGGCCCGCGCCCCGCTCGACCAGCCAGCGGGTGACGACGGTGCCCAGGCCACCCAGACCACCGGTGATGATGTAGGAGCCGTCGGCGCGGACCACCGCCTCGTGCCGGCCGCCGTCCAGGGTGGCGCGCACCAGCCGTTCCACGTAGCGGCCGTCTTCACGCAGGGCCACCACGTCGTCGCCGGTGGACGCGGATAGTTCGTCGGTCAGCGCGGCGACGACATCGGCGCTACCCACGTCGAGGAGGGTGGTGCCGAGGTCCGGCTCACCGGCCAGGACGCGGGCGGCCTCGCCGGGGAACCGCCAGTTGCGGATGAGTCCCTTCAGCGCGCCGATCGCCGGATCGCCCGGCTCGTCGTCGTGCACCGACAACCCGTCGCGGGTGACCAGCCACAGCCGTGGCGAGGTGTCCTTCCAGCCGTCGACGGCTGCGTGCGCCGCCGCCGAGATGTCCACCACCAGGTCGTGGGCACGAGTCAAAGCGGCGTCGGTGGCATCGGTGTTTAGGCCGTCGAACGGCCGCTTGGCCAGCAGCACGACGATGCCGACCGGCGGGAACTGCGGGTCGGCCGCTGCTTTGCCGAACGCCTCGGCCACCGCCGAGTCACCGGTGAGCGTGGCGCTGACCACGCGACGGGTCGGCGAGCTGAACGCGGCCGTGACGTCGGCTGCCAGCGCGGCTGTTTCAGCGTCGGACTCGGCAAGCACCACCCAGGTGCCGTCGGACACGGTGCCGCCGCGCGCCGCCGGACTCTGCACCCAGGCGGCGTCAAAGATCTTCTGCTCCAACGACAGCGGCACGCTGGCCAGGTCGACCGGCTTCAGCTCGACACCGGTCAGCTCGGCGAGGACGGCACCGGCGTCGTCCGTCAGTACGATCCGGCCGCGATGGCCGCGCTGCCCGTCCTGACCGGATTCGACGAGCTCGGCGTGGCTGCGGACCCGGCCGCGGATCGGGGCGAACACTCGGATCGTCTGCACCGAAACCGCTTCGTAGGACGCGTCTTCGGATTGCTCCGGGACTGCGTCGGCCAGTTGCCGCAATGCCGCGTCGAGCAGCACCGGGTGGATCCGGTACCGGGGATGATCGGCAACCTCGTCGGCCAGCGCGATCTCGGTGCCCTGCCCGGCCGGCCGGCCGGCCGGCGCGCTCTGCTGGGTCACGTCGATGTCGGCCACCGCGCAGCGGGTCCAGTTGCCGCCGGCCGAGCGGGCTTGAATCTCAACCCGATTCACCTCGGGGCTCAGCGAAAGCTGGGTGGTGACCCGAGTCTCGGCGTCCAGGATCAGTGGTCGCTCGACGGCGAGTGCGCTGACTCCTACGCCGTCGCCGAGCACCTGGGCGGCGGCAGCCAACGACATCTCGGCGAACCCGGCTGCCGAGACGACCGGCTGACCACCGATGGTGTGCTCGGCCAGCCACGGCAGTGTCGCGACACCGATGTCGGTCTGCCAGACATGCTCGTGGTTGGACGGCAGTTCGACGTGCGCGCCCAGCAACGGGTGCACATCGGTCAGCCGCTGACCGGCCGGCTTCTTCTCGACCCAGTAACTGGCGTGCAGCCACGGCGAGGCGGGAATGTCGACGCGGCGGCGACCATCGGTCTGCGGACCGGTCACGCCGATCGTGGCGAGTTGCTCATGGACAGAAAGTGTTTCGTCGTCGCCACGCTTCATCGCCGCGGTGACGGCGAACTGGTCACGAGACGACACCGAAGCCAGCGTCTCGCCGATACCGTGAACCAGCAGCGGGTGCGGGCTGATTTCGACGAACGTGGCGTGCGACTCGGCAGCTTTGGCGACGGCCTGGCTGAACCGCACCGGGCTGCGCAGGTTGACCACCCAGTAGTCGGCATCAAACGTCGCAGCCCCCTCGGCGTGACCGACCGTGCTGATCAACGGAATCTTCGGCGTCGACGGCTTCAAGTCGGCCAGCGCGTCTTTGAGCTCACCCAGGATCGGGTCGACCGTCGGGTGATGCGAGGCCACATCCACCTCGACGCGACGCGCCAGCAGACCCTGCGCGTCGACCGTGGCGATCGCCGCGTCGACCTGCTCGGGCGGCCCGGCGATCACCGTCTGC
>JAVHWH010000206.1:0-13868 GCA_032159915.1 Mycobacterium sp. | reverse complement strand
TTGCGCAGTGAACCCCAGTCGCGTCCCCAGTCGTGGGACAGGTAAGTCGCCATCACGTGGGCGCGCAGCAGCAGGTCGGTGATGCCGAGCAGGCCACCGTTGACGCCGTCCTCCCAGGTGTCGGTGTCCTGCTTCTTGGCGTTGTAGTCCGGCGTGATGCGGAACTTCGGGATCTCGGTGACGCCGTTGGCGTGCAGCATCGGATGCTGGCATGGAAACGCCAGCCCGACAGCCCAGTCCAACAGCACCGGCTGCGACGAGCCGATGTACTCCTGCACCGAACGCAGCTCCGGCACGCGCGGCGGGGTTACCGCGAGCCAGTCATCCGGCGTCAGGGACAGGTCCTCGGCCACCATCCGGACCGCAACGGCGTCGGCGGGCATTTCGGACCGCGGGAAGCGTAGATTGCGCCACGCCCTGGGCTGGTCCCCGTTCAGGTCGTAGGGCACCATCCGCCCGGCCGGCACGATGTCGCCTCCGGCGCCCGGCTTGCCGTATTCCAGCACCACGGTCTGCCCGTCGGTGTGCCCGTGCAGCACGCTGTTGCCGGCGATCTTGCCGGCGGCGGTCACCACCAACAGGGGATGGCCGGCATCGGCTTTGGGCAGCTGGTACCACACGGAGGTGAGTTTGCTCTGCTGTTGGGCGCCGGTGGTATAGCTGCCCGCCAGCGGAACCTGGGCGGGGTTGAGCCCGTAGGGCAACGGCACCAGTGATCCGTTGATGCCCGGCGCCTTCAGCTTGGTCGGCGCGCGCCAGTCGTAGGCGTACCAGTCATAGTCGGTGCCGGGCTGCGGCACCGACGTCTCCTGGACCGCCTCGGCCACGGTATGGTCCGGTACGCCACTGGGAGTGAACCCCACAGGGTTGACGCCGCCCAGCGGACCCAGCGGGCCGTCATTGCCGGGCTCTCCTGTTTTGAGAGGCGCCATAAATCCGGCGTTGCTGTCCGGCTCGACGAGGACGTCGTCGGCCAGTGCGCAGCCCCCGGCGAACTCGCGCAAGTTGGCCCAGCCGTTGGAGTAGGTGGGGTATTGACGCACGATTCCGGCGACCATCGACGCGATGAACACCAACACCATGAAGCCAGCCGCGATCGGCACCGGCGCAGCCGTCACCGCCCGCGCCAGCCGGCCCTCACCACGGTCGCGCGACGCGAAATGCAACCCTATTGCCCACAGTGCCGCGATCACGAACAGGACGTAAAACATTGTGCTGACGCTGATCCCGGCGAGCCTGGGCATCACGCTGTTGAACGGCACGCCGTAGCTGGAGACATACCACCAGCCGTTGAAGGTGGCGAAACACAGCGCCAACAAGAACAGCACCGCCGCCAGGAACGCCATGCGGTTGCGCGACCAGCGCAGCACCTCATGTGACACCAGCACCGTGGTCAGGGCGGCCATCGCCGCGCCGACCGCGGCGAACAGCCCGAAGTGGTGCACCCATTTGGTAGGGGTGAACATCAGGAAGAACATGGTGCCGAAGATGACACCCATCAGCCGCCACGCCGGGCCGCGGGCCACACCGGGAATTCGCTTGCGCCGCAACATGATGAATACGGCGGTGAATAGGCACAGCGCGGTGATCAGGAAGCCGAACCGACGTGAGAGCGAGCCGTCGACGGTCGGCAAGACGAGGTAGTAGTAGCGCAGGTTCTCGGTGTACCAAGCCTGACTCGGCCCGATCGCCGTGCGAATCCTGGTGGCCTCCAACACCGTTGACAGGGTCTGGTCGGCGAAGACGACGGTGAGGATGACGAATCCGGCCGCCAGCATCGGGGCCACCAGCGGCCAGGTGCCGACCAGGCGATGCCTGCGCACCAGGATCCGCAGGATCGGACGGCCACCGGCAACCAACGCGGCCACCGCGATCAGGCCGGTGGGCTGCACCCCAAGGGTGAACGCGGCGGTCAACACCGCCAGCGCCGCTGGCGTCAGCCGGGAAGCGCACATCGAGCGCTCGATCAGCACGTAGGTGACCAGCGAGCCCAACGCGATGATCGGCTCGGGACGAAGGCCGTTGTTGAACGGCATCCACCCGGTCAGCAGCACCAGGCCGGCCGCCCAGTTTGCGGCCGTGCTGGAGGTCACCGCCGGCCCCAGCCGGGGCAACACCTCACGCGACAGCAGCAGCCAGCACACTAGCCCGGCGACGAGGTCGGGCAGCCGCATCCAGAGGCTGCCGTCGCTGACGTGGGTCATCAGTGCCAGCAGGTTGTAATACCAGCCGAACGGGTCCTCCGGGCTTCCGAACCAGCGGAAGTAGTTGGACATGTAGCCGGCGTGGTCGGCGACCCGGGCCATGCCGAGGATGTAGCCGTCGTCGGAGGAGTTCGCGCCGATCAGATGCCACAGTAGGAAGCCGAAAATCACCGCGGCGTCGGTCAGCGTGAACTTTCGCCAGCGGGTCGGAATCAACCGGTGCATCCGGCGCCCGTCCAACTGGTCCAGACGCCACAGAGCGACCAGCGCGACGATGGTGGACACGATTGCCAGCACCATCGCAAGCAGTTTCAGCGTCGTCGGTGTGGTGGAGAACCGGGTGTCAATAGTCGCAGAGAACTGCAGCCCGGGCGGCGCGGGACCGGTCAGATCGGTAAACACGCCGACAATCTGCGGGCGCAGGTTGGGGTCGGGGAAGCCACCGCTGAGCGGCTTGCCCGCCGGGTCGCTCAAACCGACGAAGGTAGCGACGGTCCCCGCGAGTGTGGAGGTGATCTCGATCCGTTGACATCGCGAGGACATCGCCTGGTCCCGAGGCACGCTGGCGATCACCACATTGCGGTCGGTGACGTCGACGCGCTGGCTGCTGGCGACGACGAACAATGCGTTGAGCGCAGCGTCTTTGCCCTTCTTGGGGGCCGTACTTAGCACGACCCCGCCGTTGGGCGGCAGGTCGCGGACCACCGAGCACGGAACGGTTGCCCGCACGTCGACCGGCGTCAGCGAAATCAGCGGTGCGGTAACGCTGTTCAGATGGCCGTTTTGGGGCCAGTTCAGCGTCGCGGCGGTCTGCACGACGGGCAGCAACGGCGTCGCGACCGACAGGATGAAACCGATCAGCCCAGCTATCGTCGCGACCCACCGTGTCACTCGCACATCGCGACGGGCGTCGGGCTGGGCGGTTGCGGCTTGGCGTTCGTGGTTGATAACGCTCATGGCAGGGCCCTAATCGGTCCGTGGCGGCTCCAGCCGGGCACTGTGGTCACGCCCTCTTCGACGACGGCAGCCGGCGCCAGATTGGCCGGCACCAACGGGTAATACTGCTCGACTGATCCCCAGTCTCGATACCAGTCGCCGCGTAGGTACGTCGAGATCGTCGAGGCGCGCAGCATCGCCTGGGTGAACAGGAACGGACCCCCGGTCGCGCCGGCCTCCCACCCGTTGGATGACGACGCGGTCTGTTTGTGATCGGGCAGGACGCGGTACTGCGGAACTTCGGCAACGCCAAGATGTTCGGTGAATGGCCGTTGGCAGGGGAAGTTTGCGGCGGTCGCGATGTCCATCAGTACCGGGGTGTGCGATCCGATCAGCTGCTGCAGAGTTTGCAGCACCGGAACACGCGGCGGCGTGAACGCGAACCACTGCTCGGAACTCAGATTCGGGTCGTAGGCGACGATGCGTGCCACGTTAGCCTCCGGCGGCGCCCAGTTCAGCGGGAAGCGCAGGTTACGCCACGCCGGCTGCGGTCCGATGTCGATCGGCTGCACCTGTCCGAGCGCCACGGTGGTGCCGTCGGGGCGGGCGACACCCCATTGCAGTTTCAGCGACTGCCCGTAGGTGAAGGTGCCGTCCTCTTTGTACGACCAGATCGCACCCGCGGCGGACACCACCACCAGCGGCCGGTCGCCTGAGCGCGGCGGCAACTGGTACCAGGCCGAGGTGACAGTGGCGGCCAGCGAGTTTTCGCCATAGCTGCCCATCACCGGGGTGCGGGCCGGGTCCAGGCCGAAGGGTAGCGCCGCGTGCGACCCGTTCACCCCGACCGGCCCTTTCCCGCCGGCGGTGCCTGCCGAGTCACTCATGGCAGCGTTGGGCTTGTTGGGTGACGCGTCGGAATTCACGATCCCCGGTTTGGTGACGACCGGATCGGACCTCAGGTCGTCGCCCACCCCATCGGGTTTGAAGCCGACGGGATTGGTGCCCCCCAGCGGGCCGGCTGGGCCGTAGTTCTGCCCGGGAACCGGTTGCAGCAGACCGGCATTGGGATCAGGTTCGGCCAGCACGTCGTCGGCCATCGCGCAACTGGAAGACGAGAGGCCGGAGGCGATCGCGTTGAAGTTGGCTTTACCGGTGGTGTACAGCGGGTAGCGCAAGACGGCACCCTTGCCCAGCGACGCGACTTCACCGAAGACCATGATCACGGCGACCGCCAGCAATGGCGTGGATGCCAGCACGCGGTTGCGCCGGCTGTCGGTGACTTCGGTCTGCCCGGCGTAGTCCATCCGGAAGTGCTGCCAGGCGCCCAGCAGTCCCGTGGCGATCGACAACGCCAGGAACATCGATGTCACCGGGTGGCTGGCGATCACGGGCTGGATGTCGAACCACGGCACGCCGTAGTTGTTGACGTAGAACCAGCCGTTGATGCCCGAGGTCGCCCACGCCAGCATGAACAGCAGCGCCGTCACATACAGCGTCAGGTTCCGGCGGTTATGCAGCCCGATCCGGGACATCGCGAACGCGGTGACCGCACCGAGTGCGCCGGCCAACCCGGCGAACGCGCCGAACTGAATCGCCCACTTCGTCGGCGTGAAGTGCAGCAGCAGTAGGCCGATCGCGGTGGTGCCGATCAGCCGCCATGCCGGCCCGCTGGCCACGCCGGGCACCCGGCCGCGCCGTAGCAGCACGACCAGCACGCCGAACAGGCACAGCATCATGATCAGTACGGCGAAGCGCCGTGTCATCGAACCCTCGGCGTTGCTTTCCACCGTGAGGAAGTAGTAGCGCAGGAATTCCTGGTACCAGGCGATCGTCGGGCCGACCTTGTACTTGATCCGCGCTGCCTCGGCGACGGTAGCCAGCGTCTGCGACCGGAACACCACGATGGTGATCAGCGACAGCGAAGCGGCCAGCACCGCCAGCGGTGCAACCAGGCCGTCAGTTATCCGGCGCCGGGCAATGATTCGTGCAATCGGCCGCGCGGCGGCCAACAGAGCGGCGACGGCGATCAAACCCTGCGGCGCCAACGTCGCGGTCAGCGCGGCGACGATGATCGCCACCGCCGCCGGTACCAGCCGACGGCTGGCGATCGCAGTTTCGGCCAGCACCCAGGTCAGGACAGTGCCCAAGGCGATCAAGGGCTCGGGCCGCAGGCCGTTGTTGAACGGCAGCCAGGCCGCCAGGAACACCGCGCCCGCCGTCCATACCGCCACCCGGTTGCCGGCCAAACCACCGCGGCCAGGCCCCAGCCGCCGCAGCATGCAGCGGCTGATGACCAGCCACGTGCCGATGCCGGCCAGCGTCGCGGGCAGTCGCATCCACACTCCGGCGGTGCTCACCGACGCAAGCTGGGCCAGCACCGATTGGTACCAGTCGAACGGTGCCTCGCTGGCCCCGAAGTAGCGGTAGTAATTGGGCACGTAGCCGGCCTGCCCGGCGACCCTAGCGATGGTCAGGTTGTAGCCGTCGTCCGACGAGGTCGCGCCGATCACGTGCCAGAGCAGCAGCGTCGCAATCACCCCGGCGTCGGCCAGCCCGGTGGAGCGTCCACTCTGGAGAAGACGTCGCCAGTTGCGCGGCGTCCGCCGTCCTGACTGTCGGTCCAAAACGGCCAGCGCGAGGATCGAGGCCAGCACCGCCAACCCGCCCAGGGCCGTGACGGCCGTTTTCAGCAGCGTGGGAGCCACGATGAACCGGGTGTCGACGTCGACACGCGCCGACAGTCCTCGCTGCGCGGGCACCCTCAGGTCGGTGAAGATCCCGCCGACCGCGGGCTTCTTCTCGGGGGCCAGCCTGCCACTGGCGCCGGGGATCCCGACGAAGTCTGCACCGGCGCCGCCCGCGTCTGCCCAGATGTGCAACACACTGCAGGTGCCGGCGGCGACCGCCGAGCGAGGCGCGGCCGCGGCAACCGAGTCACGGAACGCGACCACGACGGTGTCCTTATTGGCGCGGACGAACAAGCCGTTCTTGCCGGTTTCGAAACCGTTGACCGGCAGTGTCGACACCACCAGGCCACCTTCGGCGGGCAGCGTGGCGATAGCGGCGCACGGGATGGAAATGTCCAGTGCCCGCGGCGCCCCCGACACCAGCGCAGCGGTGATGTCGGTGACGTGACCGTCCGCGTTAAGGCCCTGCGGCCAAAGGATCGTGGACGTTGTCTGTTTGACCGGAAGCAGCGGAACAAGCGTGCACAGCAGGGCGCCGGCAATCCCCGCGACGATCGCAATCAGCCGGGCGAGCCGATACGGCGATCGCTTCCTGTCGTCGAGGGGCACGAGGCACGATGGTAGGCGACTAAACCACCGGCGACGATGCAGCCCGCCGGAGGTGGAGAAGGAATCCGATAGCCGACAGCCGTTTGGCCCGCATGTAGCAGGGCATTAACAAACGTCCAGTTTTGATCCAAATCACATTCAAACAAAGGCGGCCGCCGACGGCGCAGGTCAGCGCGTCATCCGGGTGAACCTCACCCCTCCGACGTGGCCTGACGCGCCTGTGACGGCCGTTCGACTCCCCGAATGAAACATGGTTTAGTGGCTCAGCGGTGGTGAATTTAACGCAGCAGAAACAATCCACCACCGGCCATTGGCGCGAGTTGTGCAGTTATCCCTATGCGCGGTCGACCGCCCTGGTCGCCGGGGGCGTTGTGTTGTATTCCACCAACGAGTTCCTGACGATCAGCATGCTGCCGAGCACGATCAGCGAAATCGGCGGCGAGCGTATCTACGCGTGGGTGACGACGCTCTACCTCGTCGGGTCGGTGGTCGCTGCAGCGACGGTTAATGCGCTGCTGCACCGAGTGGGTGCACGGATTCCATTCGTCTCGGGCTTCTCGGTGCTGGGCGCCGGCAGCCTGATCTGTGCCATCGCCCCGAACATGGGCATCTTGCTGGTGGGCCGCCTCTTCCAGGGACTCGCGGGCGGACTGCTGTGCGGGCTGAGCTTGGCGGTGATCAATGCGGTGCTGCCGCGCAGACTCTGGAGCCGGGGCTCTGCGCTGACCGCCTCGACGTGGGGTGTCGGCGCCTTGTTCGGTCCCGCGCTGGGCGGCTTCTTTGCGCAATTCGGCGCGTGGCGTTGGGCGTTTGGCCTACTCGGACTACTCTGCATGGGGATGGCCGCGCTCGTACCGCGTCTGCTGACCAGCGACGGCGTCGAGCACGCCGCCGACCGCGAGTCGGCCCGGATTCCGGTTCCGTCGGTTCTTTTGCTGGGCGCGGCCGCGCTGACGGTCAGTGTCGCGTCGCTGCCGCACAACACGTTGGCCACGGCGGGGCTGCTGATCCTCAGCGCTGTGTTGATCGGCGTGTTCCTGGTAGTCGACCGCCGGATGGACACCGCCGTGCTGCCCGCCAGTTTTTACGGCTTCGGGCCGCTGAAGTGGGTGTATCTGACGTTGGGGTTGCTGGTGGCCGCGACCAAAGTGGATCTGTACGTGCCGTTGTTCGGCCAGCGACTGGCACACCTCGGTCCGATCGTCGCCGGGCTACTCGGCTCCGCGTTGTCGCTGGGCTGGACGATCAGCGGGTTCGGTAGCGGCTCACTGAACAGAACCCGCACGATCGTGGCCGTGGTGACGGCCGCGCCGCTGGTGGTGGCGGGCGGTCTGGCGCTGGCCGGTATCACTCACGTGCAGGACGCCACGGCGGGCATCGTCATGCTCTGTGCGCTCGCGCTGCTTGCCGTCGGAGTCGGGGTCGGCGCCGCCTGGCCGCATCTGTCGGCGTGGGCGATGAGTGACGTCGACGATCCTGCCGAGGGCGGAGCCGCCGCCACCGCGATCAATTCCGTGCAGCTGATTTTCGGCGCGTTCGGCGCCGGTCTGGCCGGTGTCGTGGTGAACCTGGTCGACGGCGGCGGAGCTTCAGCCGCGCGGTGGGCATTCGCGGTGTTCGCGATTCTCGCGCTCACCGCCTCCTTCACAGGCTTCCGCGCCGGCCGTCGTCAGATCGCCGGTTATTAGAACTTCTAGCCCCGCCGCAGCGGTGCTGGGCTCCACAATCCGCTGCGGGTAGCGGAACCGAGGTCGAGTTCAGCGGGTTTGGCGCTCGGGTAGTACGGGGTCAACTGCTGCAACGCCCCCCAGTCGCGGGACCAGTCGTCCTTCAGATACGTCGAGACCGTGCTCGGGCGCACCAGCAATTCCGTCACGCCCAGCGGGCCGCCGCCGTTTTTGTCCATCACCGGCGAGTTGGCTTCGGCGCCGAACCGGTCGGGCAGGATGCGCCACCGAGGCACCTCGTCCACGCCGTTCTGGTGGCCGAACGGCCGTTGGCACGGGAAGGCGAGGCCGACGAGCCAGTCCAGCAGCACCGGGTCCGAGGAGCCGACCACGTCCTGCAGCGTGCGCAGGCGCGGGAGCCGCGGCGGAGTCACGGCAATCCAATGCTGCGGATCCAGATCCTCGTCGCTGACCACCACTCGGACCTGGGTGGCGTCTTGCGGCAGAGCGGACAGCGGTGCCCGCAGGTTGCGCCAAGCCGGCGCCGCGCCGACGTCGGCGAGTCCGGTCGACCCGCCGGGCTTGTTGTCGGCGGCCTGCTGGTCGGTGGCCCACTGGATCTCGACTTCGCCGTAGTTGAATCGGCCCGCCGCGGAAACCACCAGCAGCGGCCCGGAGTCCTTGCGAGGCGGAAGCTTGTACCAAGCCGACCGCAGCCGGGCCGGCATCTGGGCACCGGATCGCCAGCTGCCCAGCACCGGCGTCTGGGCCGGGTTCAGGCCGTAGGGCAGCCGCGCGCGGGAACCGTTGATGCCGGGCGCGGCGGTGGTGCCACCTTCGGTGCCGGCTTCGCTGTTCGTCACGTTGCTGTCGTCGCTGACGAAGCTGCGGTCGCCCGGGCGCTCCATCACCGGGTCGGCGGACACCGAGGACGGGATGCCGTTGGGATCGAACCCCTCGGCGAATCCGTCTGCCAGCGGGTCTTTCTCGTCCTCGGAGACCGGTTTGAGCATGCCGGCATTGGGGTCCTGCTCGACGAGCACGTCGGTGGCCAGCCCGCACGTCTTACCGGCCAGGGCTTGCAGGTTGGAGCGGCCCACCGACCACGCCGGGTACTGGTCGGTCATCCCGAGAGTCAGCGACAGCACCTGGAAGAAGACCATCGCCCATGCGGCAATACCCAGCGGCGACCGGATGATTCGGCCGAACGGCGACTCCCGGGGTGGGTCGGCGTCGCTGCCGCTTTTGACGAAGTGGAGCCAGGCCGCCAGCAGCGCTACCAATACGGTCAGGCCCAGGAATCCGGTGGTGAATCCGAAGTGCCACTTTGGGAAGGCATTTGACCAGGGAACACCGAAGTTCGAGACGTACCACCAGCCGTTGACGCTGGCGAAGGACAGCGCGACGGTGAACAACACGATCACGGCGAACAGCGTCCGGTTGCGGCGTGAGCGCATCGCCGCTGCGGTCACCGCGACCGCGGCCAACGCCCCGAGCGGACCGGCCAGCCCGGCGAACACCCCGAAGTGGTGCGTCCACTTGGTGGGCGTGAACATCATCGCGATGAACGAGATCACGGTGATGCCGATGATGCGGCGGCTGGGCCCGGCCGCGGTGCCCGGGATGCGGCCTTTGCGCAACGTCATTGCCACCGATACGGCGAGTGCGACCAGCAATGCCAACAGCGCGAACCGTCGGGCGACCGACCCGTCCGGGCTGGCCATGAACAGCCGCTCGTAGCGGATGTGCTCGTCGAACCAACTCAGGCTCGGCCCGAGCGCACGCTTGAGCGAGGTGGCCTGCAGTTCGCCGGCGAGAGTCTGGTCACGGAAAATCAGAATCACGTTGACGCTGGCCGCGGCGATGATCGGCGCCAGCAACGGCAGCACACCGAATCGCCGCGAGCGGCGGTGGATGATGGTGCGCAGCGGCCCGATTGCCACCAGCAGCGCCCCGATCGACGCGATACCTGTGGGCCCGGAGAACAGCGTCAGCGCCCCGATGATGCAGGCCGCCGCCACCGGCAACAGCCGACTGGTCGCCACCGCACGCTCGACTGAACACCAGGTCAGCAAGATGCCGACGGCGATGATCGGCTCCGGCCGCAGTCCGTTGTCCAGCGGCAGCCACACCGCCAAAAAGGTGCCCGCCGCCGTCCACGCCGCTGCGCGGGAAGTCTTGACGGCGTGACCGAGCCGCGGGATGACCTCCCGGCTGATCACCCACCAACAGGCCAGCGCCATCAGCAGCGTGGGCAACCGCATCCAGATGCTCGCGGTGGTGACATGTGCCCACAGCGCCAGCAGGTCGTAGTACCAGCCGAACGGCGCCTCGGGTGTGCCGAGCCAGCGGTAGTAGTTGGCCATGTAGCCGGCGTGCTCGGACACCCGGGCCATGGTCAGTATGTAGCCGTCGTCGGCTGTGTTGGCGCCGACGAACTGCCACCACACCAGCACCAGCGTGACCAGACCGTCCAACCCGCTCAGCGACCACCAGCGGGGCGGCAGGAAGCGGCGATGCCGGGTGGCGTCGGACGTGTCCAGGATGTGCAGTGCGATCAGCGCGGCCAGGGTCAGCGCCACTCCGAGCACCATCGCGGCCATCTTCAGCGGCGTCGGCGAACTGCTGTAACGAGTGTCGATTGTGGCGGAGAACGTCAGACCCGGCGGCGCGGGGCCGCTCAGGTCGGTGAACACGCCGACGATCTGGGGCCGGAAGTCATAGCCGCTGCGCTCGCCGCGCAGCGGTGCGCCGGGGTGCTCGGTGTTGGGACCTTGCGTGAGCCCGACGAACTCGCCGATCACCCGGTCGGCGTGCGCGGTGAAGACCAGCTTCTGGCAGGAGCCGCCGAGTACCTGGCTCAACGGCGCGACGACCAGCGGGACGTTGCGTACCACTAGCACCAGGTCGTCGTTGGCCCGTTCGATGAGCAGGCCGCGGTCCACGGCCTTGGGGGCCTGCTTGGGCACGGTCGACAGCAGCACGGTCTTGCCGGTGGCGGACAGGTCGGCGGCAGCCTGGCACGGAATGCTGATGTTGAGGTCGGTGGCCACATAGCCGATCAGCGGGGCTTCGACACTGCCGAGCACCCCGTTCTGCGGCCAGTTCAGTTGGGCTGTGGTCTGTTTGACCGGCAACAGCGGCGTAGCGATGGCCAGTAGCGTGCCCAGCAGGCCGGCGGCGACGGCGACGAAGCGGGCTGCACGATGTCCCCTGGCTACGTCGCTGTTCACGGAGCTAGATGCTAATTGCTCACGCCCTGTTGCCTCGGTAGCCATCAGGGTTTGCGGACCGCCAGCACGAAGGGGCCGATTCTGGCGACGGTGAACCGGGGGTCGGCGAATATCGCGGCGTTGAGTTCCACGGTGTAGCGGCGCACGTTGGGCTGGTTGGGGTACACGTCTTCGGCCAACCGCAGCGTGTAGCTGCTTCCCAGGTTGGAAGGAGAAGCGCCCGCTGAGCCGCCGTGCCGCATCAGGAACACGGTCGGCGGCGCCCACGGCAGCGCGTCGAGGGCGTGAATGAACGAGTCGGCGGTTTTGAGTCTGGTCCAGTCCTTGATTGCCGCCGCCCGCTTGTCGAACTGCGCCAGCGGGTTGGCGTAGTGCGACGTCAGCCCCTGGAAGCCGAAGTACGGGTAGTACGACAGAAAGCTGTAGTCAGCGGTCAGCACGACGGTGTCGTCGCGCGGCCTGCCGGTCGCCTTGGTAATTGCGGCGTCGATCTCGGGGTAGAACTTCTCCGAGCTGGGTGGACGCCGGTCACCGCGTTGGCCATGCCCGTCGGTGTCGGTGTAGGCGATGGTCAGGTCGGGCCGCAGCACGTCGGGGATGTCCTGGCTGAACGCGATCGCGGCGGCCAGCCCGAGCGACGCCGCCACTGGCAGCACTGCCCGGCCCCAGGCGTGCTCGCGGCCGCGGGCAGTGAGCGCCTTGCTGAATTCGACGAAGCCGAAGACGCCCGCGGCGGTCAGCAACACCGTGAGGGTGGGCTGCAACCGGAAAGACAACAGGGTGACGCGCGCGAGCGTCGCCAGCATGGACAGCAGCGACCACAGGTAGACGGCGAGCACACCGATCCCCAGGCCGGCCGCCCGCACCGACGACCGCGCCCGCACCACCAGCCACAGCGTTCCGAGCAGACACAGCGCACCGAGCAAAGTGAACTTCAGCATCGGGAAGGTCAACTCGGCGCCGTCGGCCGGCAGGTAATGGAACGCGCTGCCGGCGTTGCTCACCGGGTGATGGGCAGCGCGCAACAGGTAGGGCAGCCAGGTGGTGGCGGCGATGGCGGCAGCAATGGCGCCGATGACACCCAGGCGCAGCAGCGGATCCAGCGCGGCCCTGAGCCCGTCACGCCGGCGAGAGACCGCCAGCGTCACCGCCATCAGCGACACGGTGAACGCACTGTAGGCCAGCAGCAGCGTGTAGCACGTCGCCGCGAGGCCGAGGGACACCCCGACGCCGATCACCGCCGCCCAACCCTTTGCTCCGAGCGTGCGACCAGTTTCACGTTCGGCAGCACGCAGACCCGACCAGGTCAGGATCAGCACCGGCGGCAGCAGCACGGTGATCATCGCCGAGTACGGCTCGGGCGAACTGTAGGCCAGCGTCACCGCAGCGGTCGCGGTCGTGACGATCAGCGCGTACTCGAAGCGGATCATTCGCGACCACAACACCAGTGCCGCGGCGATGGCAATCGTGATCGAGGTGATCGCCCACGGCTTGAACATCTCCCAGCCTGGCGTGCCGGTCAGCGCGGCGAGACGCCCGCCGACCCAGAACCAGCCCGGCGGGTAGAACGCCGGCAGACCGGCGTAGGTCATGTCGTGCAGGGCCGGGCTGTCGGTGAGCCTGGTCAGGTATTCGGTGCGGAACTGTTGGTCAACGGAGATGCCGAACAGGTAGAGCTTGGTGGCACCCAGCGGCATGCCGAGCGTCACCACCGAGAACGCGGAGACGAACACCAACGCCAGCAGTTGGGCCAGCGCCTGTCGGCCGCGCCGGGAAACCCAACCAGCGCAGAGCAATCCGACGATGCAGCCCACCTGGCCGACCGTGGTCAGCGCATGCAGTTGATTCGACGACGGGTAGGCCGGCCACTGCACGCGGGCGATAGCGGTCAGCGATATCACCGAGACCGCTGCTGCGATCACGACCGCGATCGCCAGGTGGCCGACGGTGGCCAGCGCGTTGCGCATCTAGATGGGCAGCTTGCGGAAGATCGGCCGCGGGACATGCCGCAGCACCATCATCACGTAACGGAAAGCACCTGGCGCCCAGACGATTTCCTTGCCCTTGGCGGCCGCGGTGACGGCCAGTTCGGCGACGGCCTCTTTGTCGACGGTGAAGGGCGCCTCCTTGGCGCCGGTGGACTTCCAGTGCTCGATCGTCGTCGTGGTACGCACCTGGCCGGGCCTGATCACCAGCACACGAACACCGCTGGGCCGCAGCGCTTCTCCGAGGCCGAGGTAGAAGCCGTCCAGTCCGGCCTTCGTGGAGCCGTAGACGAAGTTCGATCTGCGCACCCGCTCACCGGCCGCCGAACTCATCACGATGATCTGACCGAAGCCCTGCGCGCGCATCTTCTCGCCCAACAGCACGCCGACCGAAACGGCCGCCGTGTAGTTGATCTGGGCGATCTGCACCGCTTTGTGCTGGTCTTGCCACAGTTCCTCGGCGTTACCCAGCAGACCGAACGCGACGATCGCGACGTCGATATCCCCCGCGGCGAAGGCGGCCTCGATCACCTTGGGATGGCTC
>JAVHWH010000124.1:0-18828 GCA_032159915.1 Mycobacterium sp. | reverse complement strand
CAAATCCGTCGAGGACGGCTGGGTCGAGCGGGGCTCGACCGTGGTGTGCACGGTGACCGGCAACGGCCTCAAAGATCCCGACACCGCGCTGCGCGACATGCCGACTGTGGAGCCGGTTCCGGTCGATCCGGTCGCCGTTGTGGCCAAGTTAGGACTGGCCTAGTGCTGCCTTCCGGGCTGCTGGGCAGTGCGGTCGTTCCCGCCTCCAGCGCCAACCTTGGTCCGGGCTTCGACAGCCTCGGGCTGGCGCTGAGCCTGTACGACGAAATTGTCGTCGAGACAACTGATTCCGGTCTGGTTGTCGAGGTCGAAGGTGAGGGTGCCGGCGAACTGGTACTCGACGCGGGCCATCTGGTTGTTCGTGCCGTCGAGCACGGGCTGCGAGCCGCCAGTGTCAGCGTGGGCGGGATGAAAGTGCGCTGTCGCAACGCCATTCCGCACTCTCGCGGTCTCGGTTCGTCGGCCGCGGCCGCCGTGGGCGGTCTTGCGGCAGTTAATGGGCTTCTCGCGCAGGCGGGATTGACCCCGTTGACCCAGACCCAACTGGTCCAGTTGTCTTCGGAGTTCGAGGGACATCCCGACAACGCCGCCGCCGCGGTCCTGGGTGGCGCCGTCGTGTCGTGGACCGACTCGAGCGCCGGGCCGCCGGCGTATTCGGCGGCGCGGCTGCGGCTGCATCCCGACATCCGGCTGTTCCCCGCCATTCCGGTGCAGCGCTCGTCGACGGTGGAGGCGCGGGTGCTGCTGCCCACCGAGGTCAGCCACGAGGACGCCCGTTTCAACGTCAGCCGCGCCGCGCTGCTGGTGGTGGCGCTGACCGACCGGCCTGATCTGCTGATGGCCGCCACCGAGGATGTGCTGCACCAGCCGCACCGCGCGTCGGCGATGCCGGCATCGACGGAATACCTGCGGCTCTTGCGCCGTTGTTCCGTGGCAGCTGTGCTTTCCGGAGCTGGTCCGGCGGTGATCGCTTTGAGCACAGCCGCCGAGTTGCCGCCCGAAGTGCTCGAATACGCCACTGCAAACGGATTTGCTGTCACAGAGATGACGGCCGGCGACGGGGTACGATGGACTTCCGGAGTCGCAGTTCGCAGCTAGCGTCCCCAAGACGCGGTGGACGGGCTTCTTGCTTCCGGCATCGAAGCAGGTTATCCTCGGAGCCGTCCAGCAATCGCAGCATCTGTACCTGCGTCGACACTAGGACGAATACCAAATTCTTCTCGTGGACGATGGTTCGCCATTGAAACCGCCATTCCTGGCAATCACCGTTGCGGAGTCGATCTTTGGCAGCACTCGGCGAATTGGCTGAATGCAACGAACCCCTTGCTTGATGCGATCAGCGAGGGAGAGAAAGGAAATCCGTGACTGATACGGACCTCGTTACGGCTGGTGACAGCACTGAGAAGGACAAGCTGTCCAACCCCGTGACCTCAGCTTCTTCCCGCGAGAGCGACGCCAGCTCGAATGCGTCCGATGGATCGCTGGCGACCATGGTCCTTCCCGAATTGCGCGCGCTGGCCAACCGGTCCGGCGTCAAGGGCACCTCGGGAATGCGCAAAAGCGAGCTCATCGCCGCGATCCGGGAAAGCCGTCAGGGTGGTCACTCCAACGGCGCGTCCGCCAACGGCGGCTCCGACGCGGAGTCGGGCAACCACGACACCAAGTCCGCCGGCGAGCGCACTGAACCGGTCGCCGAGAACAACGTGACCCACGACATCTCCCGCGACAAGCCGTTCTCCGACAATGCCTCGGGTGAGCGAAATCTCCGGGTCGAACGAAAGAACCCGAACGGCAACGACAAGCCCGCGCGCGATCAGCAGGACGACAAGCCCGCTCGCGATCAGCAGGACAATAAGTCCGAGCGCCGCGGCTCTGAGAAGAACGAGTCAGACAAGGGCGGCGACCAGCAGAACTCGGGCGACCAGCAGAACTCGGGTGGCCAGCAGAATTCGGGTGGCCAGCAGAATTCGGGCGGCCAGCAGAATCGCGGTGGCTCGAACCAGAACCAGCAGGATGACGACGGGGACGGGCGCGGCGGTCGCCGCGGGCGCCGGTTCCGCGAACGTCGGCGCCGCGGTGACCGGCCGGGTGAGGCCGGTGGTGGCAACGACACCGAACTGCGCGAAGACGACGTCGTCCAGCCGGTAGCCGGCATCCTCGACGTCCTGGACAACTACGCGTTCGTCCGCACCTCCGGCTACCTTGCCGGCCCGAATGACGTTTACGTCTCGATGAACATGGTGCGAAAGAACGGTTTACGCCGCGGCGACGCCGTGACCGGCGCGGTGCGGGTGCCCCGCGACGGGGAAGGCGGCGACAAGAACCCGCGGCAGAAGTTCAATCCGCTGGTCCGATTGGACACCGTCAACGGCGGGCCGGTCGAAGAGGCTAAGGATCGCCCCGATTTCACCAAGCTGACACCGCTGTACCCTAACCAGCGCCTGCGTCTAGAGACCTCCGCCGACCAGATGACCACCCGGGTCATCGACCTGATCATGCCGATCGGTAAAGGTCAGCGCGCGCTTATCGTGTCGCCGCCCAAAGCCGGCAAGACCATGATTCTGCAATCCATCGCGAACGCGATCACCCGGAACAACCCGGAATGCCACCTGATGGTTGTGCTCGTCGACGAGCGGCCCGAAGAGGTCACCGACATGGCGCGTTCGGTCAAGGGCGAGGTCATCGCCTCGACGTTCGACCGGCCGCCGACCGACCACACAGCGGTCGCCGAATTGGCGATCGAACGTGCCAAGCGGCTCGTGGAACAGGGCAAAGACGTTGTCGTGCTACTCGACTCGATCACCCGTCTGGGCCGCGCGTACAACAACGCGTCACCGGCGTCAGGCCGCATCCTGTCCGGTGGTGTCGACTCGACGGCGCTCTACCCGCCGAAGCGTTTCCTCGGCGCAGCGCGCAACATCGAAGGGGGCGGATCGCTGACGATCATCGCCACCGCGATGGTCGAGACCGGATCCACCGGTGACACAGTCATTTTCGAGGAGTTCAAGGGTACGGGTAACGCCGAGCTCAAGCTCGACCGCAAGATCTCCGAGCGGCGGGTGTTCCCAGCCGTCGACGTGAACCCGTCAGGTACTCGTAAGGACGAACTGCTGCTGTCGCCGGATGAGTTCAGCGTCGTACACAAGTTGCGTCGCGTGCTGTCGGGGCTGGATTCGCACCAGGCCATCGACCTGTTGATGTCGCAGCTGCGAAAGACCAAGAACAACTACGAGTTCCTGGTGCAGGTGTCTAAGACGACCCCGGGCATGGACAACGACTGATCCGGTGCCGACGCGGGCCCAAGCGGCCCGCTGAGGTGCGGTCGAGTCACAATCGATTAGCACACCGGCTCCTTCGGACAACATCCCCCTTCTCGCTTTACGGCCTGCGCCGCGGCGGTAACCTGCGCCTGTCGGATACCGACTCCGAAAGTGGTGGGCCGTGGCGGAGACCATTCAGCAGCTGCTTCGCATGCGAAGCAGCGACGACACGCCCGCTGTCAAGTACGACGACCGGGTGTGGACCTGGCGTGAGCACCTGGCCGATGCGTCGGCCTGCGCTGCCGCGCTGATCGGCATCGCCGACCCCGACCGCCCGCTGCATGTCGGTGCGCTGTTGGGCAATACCCCCGACATGCTCACCGCGATGGCCGCGGCCGCACTGGGCGGTTACGTGCTGTGCGGCATCAACGACACCCGTCGCGGCGCGGCGCTGGCGAAAGACATCGTGCGCGCCGACTGCCAGATTCTGCTCACCGATCCGGCCCACCGGGCGCTGCTCGACGGCCTCGATCTCCCCGGTGTGCGGCTCATCGACGTCAGCAGCGACGAGTGGTCGGGGATGCTTGCGGCGGCCGGACCATTGGTGCCGTATCGCGAGGTGGTCCCGACGGACACGCTGATGATGATCTTCACCTCGGGCACCAGCGGCGAGCCGAAGCCGGTCCAGGTCACCCACCTGACCGTTATCTTCGCCGGCGCCAACCTGATTGGCCGTTTCGAGGTCGAGTCTTCGGGTGTCTGCTACCTGTCGATGCCGCTCTTTCACTCCAACGCGTTGCTGGCCGGCTGGAGCGTCGCCGTCGGTTCCGGAGCGGCGATGGTGCCGGCCACCTTCTCGGCGTCCCGGCTGTTGTCCGACCTGCGTCGCTACGGCGCTACCTATATGAACTACGTCGGCAAGCCACTGGCCTACGTGTTGGCCACCCCCGAACAGCCCGACGACGCGGACAACCCGTTGCGCGTCGCTTTCGGTAACGAGGCGAGCGACCGCGACATCGCGGAGTTCAGCCGGCGTTTCGACTGCAAGGTGTGGGACGGCTTCGGCTCGACCGAAGGCGCCATCATCATCACCCGCGAAGACGGCTGCCCAGCCGGCTCACTGGGACAGGGCTTTCCGGGTGTCAGCATTTACAACGCCGACACGCTCGCCGAGTGCGCGGTGGCCAGATTCGACGCCGACGGCACGCTGCTGAACCCGGATGAAGCCATCGGTGAGCTGGTCAACACCACGGGCGCGGGCCTGTTCGCCGGCTATTACAACGACAAGGACGCCACCGACGCGCGGCTGCGCAACGGCATGTTCTGGTCTGGCGACCTGGCCTACCGCGACGCCGATGGCTGGATCTATTTCGCCGGGCGCAGCGGGGACTGGCTGCGGGTCGACGGCGAAAACATGACCACGGCGCCCATCGAACGCATTCTGCAACGACTGCCCGCGGTCAGCCAGGTCGCGGTGTACGCGGTACCCGACCAGCAGGTTGGCGACCAGGTGATGGCGGCGTTGGTACTGGTGGACGGCGCCGAGGTGGCGCCGGCGGAGTTCAGCGAGTTTCTGGCCGCCCAGCCGGATCTCTCGCCCAAAGCCTGGCCGCGCCACGTCTGGATCACCGACAAGCTGCCCACCACCGCCACCAACAAAATCCTCAAACGGCAGCTCAGCGCGCAGGGCGCCAACCCGCCCGGCGGGTTGCTGTGGACCAGGTCCGGTCGCGACACCAGCTACGCACTCGTCGAGAGCGCGGAGAAACACCAGGTCAGCGCGAGTTAGCGAGGATGGCCGCGCGGGAATGTGCGGGCCGCGGCCGGCGTTTATGGACATAGCGGCTGAGCTGGCATAATCGACAGCCGACGTTCAGGTTCCGGTTCACGTCCGATTTCTTTGCAACGATCTGGCGACCCGGCGACCGATTACTGAAGAGGACACCATGAAAGCTGACATTCATCCCGCCTACGGCGAGACCACCGTGGTCTGCGGTTGCGGAAACACCTTCCAGACGCGCAGCACCAAAGAGAACGGCCACATCGTGGTCGAGGTCTGCTCGCAGTGCCACCCGTTCTACACCGGTAAGCAGAAGATTCTGGACAGCGGTGGCCGGGTTGCCCGCTTCGAGCGGCGCTACGGCAAGCGCAAGGCCGGCGCGGAGCAGGAAGCTTCGGCCGACAAGTAGCACGATCGACGCCCGTACTGTCGCGATAATCGCGCAGGGCGGGCGTCGCTTCATGTGTGGAAGAGTTCAGCGAGCGAGGAGGTGAGCATGACGCAAGGCGGGCAGGCGATTGACGCACTGGTGGCCGAGCATGCCGACCTCGAGCGCCAGCTGTCCGATCCCGAACTGCACAGCAATGCCGCCAACGCGCGCAAGGTCGGGCGTCGCTTCGCGCAGCTGGCCCCGATCGTGGGGACCCACCGCAAGCTCACCGCGGCCCGCGGCGACCTCGAGACCGCGCGTGAACTGGCTCTGGACGACGCGTCGTTCGCCGACGAGGTCATCGAGCTGGAAGCTCGGGTGGAAAAGCTGGACACCCAGCTCACCGACATGCTGGCGCCACGCGACCCGCACGACGCCGACGATGTGGTGCTCGAGGTCAAATCCGGTGAGGGCGGCGAAGAATCGGCGCTGTTCGCCGCGGACCTGGCCAGGATGTACATCCGCTATGCGGAGCGGCACGGCTGGACCGTGACCGTGCTGGACGAAACCCACTCGGATCTGGGCGGCTACAAAGATGCGACGCTGACGATCGGCAGTAAGGGTGACTCGGCGGACGGCGTCTGGTCGCGGCTGAAATTCGAGGGCGGAGTGCACCGTGTGCAGCGCGTGCCGGTCACCGAATCCCAGGGCCGCGTGCATACTTCGGCGGCTGGCGTGCTGGTGTACCCCGAAGTCGAAGAAGTCGGCGAGGTTCAGATCGACGAATCGGATCTGCGTATCGACGTCTACCGGTCCTCCGGCAAGGGCGGCCAGGGCGTCAACACCACCGACTCCGCGGTGCGAATCACCCACCTGCCTACGGGAATCGTCGTCACCTGCCAGAACGAGCGGTCACAGCTGCAGAATAAGGCCCGCGCGATGCTGGTGCTCGCGGCCCGCTTGCAGGCGCTGGCCGAGGAGCAGGCCTCCGCCGACGCGTCGGCCGACCGGGCCAGCCAGATCCGCACCGTGGATCGCAGCGAACGGATCCGCACCTACAACTTCCCGGAGAACCGGGTGACCGATCACCGGATCGGTTACAAGGCACACAATCTCGATCAGCTTCTGGACGGTGACGTCGACGCGTTGTTCGACGCGCTGGCGGCCGCCGACAAGCAGTCCCGGCTGCAGCAGGCATGACGACCCGACTGCGTTGCGCCATCGACTCGGCGGCAACGCTGCTCGCGGAAGCCGGTATCGAGTCGGCACGCTACGACGCCGAAGAGTTGGCTGCGCACCTGGCCGGCACCGAACGTGGACGGCTGGCGCTACTCGCGACACCCGATGACACCTTCTTCGACGACTACCGGGATTCGGTGGTGGCGCGATCGCGCCGGGTTCCGCTGCAGCACCTGACCGGCACGGCCGCGTTCGGGCCGTTGACCTTGTCGGTCGGGCCCGGTGTCTTCATCCCGCGCCCGGAGACGGAGTCGATGCTGGAATGGGCGATGAAACAACGCCTTCCAAATTCTCCGGTGATCGTCGATCTGTGCACCGGTTCGGGCGCACTGGCACTGGGCCTGGCGCGGCATTGGCCCGCGGCCCGCGTGATCGCGGTCGACGACTCCGAGGCGGCCCTGCACTACGCGCGGACGAACTCCGCCGGCACACCGGTGGAGTTGCTGCATGCCGATGTGACCACACCCGGTGTGCTGAGCCCGCTCGACGGCCAGGTCGACCTGCTGGTGTCCAACCCGCCCTACGTCCCCGACGGCGCCCAGCTCGAACCCGAAGTGCTCGACCACGATCCATCGCACGCTGTCTTCGGCGGCCCGGACGGAATGACGGTGATCACCACCATCGTCAGGATGGCCGCACGACTGCTGCGTCCCGGTGGCCTGTTCGCCGTCGAGCACGACGACACCACATCTGCGTCGACCATCGAACTAATCCGCAGCACAGCCTCTTTCGAGGACGTCCAGCCGCAGTCCGATCTGACCGGACGCCCTCGATTTGTTACGGCCCGCCGGGCAGGCGCGGCTGATGAGTGAGACATTCGACTGCACTGAACCCGGACAGCGTTCGCACGCAATCGCATCCGCAGCGGCCGCGGTGAAAAATGGCGGGCTGGTGGTTCTGCCGACCGACACGGTGTACGGCCTGGGCGCCGACGCGTTCAACAGCACGGCGGTGGCCGCGCTGCTGGCCGCCAAGGGCCGCGGTCGTGACATGCCGGTGCCGGTGCTGGTCGGCTCATGGCAGACCATCGATGGCCTTGCGTTGTCGGTGACTACCCCGATGCGCACCCTTGTTCGCGCATTCTGGCCTGGGGCACTGAGCCTGGTGGTCCGCCAAGCGCCGTCGGTGCTGTGGGATCTCGGCGACGCCCGCGGCACGGTGATGCTGCGGATGCCGCTGCACCCGGTCGCTATCGAATTGCTGCGCGAGGTCGGACCGATGGCGGTTTCCAGCGCGAACATCTCCGGACGCCCGCCGGCGGTGGATGCCGAGAACGCGCGTGAGCAACTCGGCGAGCTGGTCGACGTCTATTTAGATGGCGGTCCATCGGCGCAGCAAGCCGCCTCGACGATTCTGGATCTGACCGGTTCGCAACCGCGCATCCTGCGATCGGGCCCGGTGAGCGCCGAGCGGATCGCCGAGGTGCTCGGAATGGATGCCGGCAGCCTGACCGGCTGACCGGTCGGCCGGCTCAGATCGATCTCAGGGCGGTGCAGTACGGTTTTTCGGATGGTCAGCGGTGCCGACAATCTCGCCGGCGGTTTGCTCGCCTTGGCTGATCGTGGCGCCGGCGTGCCGTTACGAGAACTCGCACTCGTCGGCCTGACCGCCGCGATCGTCACCTACTTCACGACCGGACCGGTTCGGGTGCTGGCGACCCGGTTGGGAGCGGTGGCCTATCCGCGCGAGCGTGACGTCCACGTGACGCCGACGCCGAGAATGGGCGGCCTGGCGATGTACGCCGGCGTCGTCGCGGCGGTGTTCCTCGCCTCCCAGCTCCCCGCGCTCACCCGTGGTTTCGTCTACTCGACGGGCATGCCCGCGGTGGTGTTGGCGGGCGGGCTGATCATGGGCATCGGCCTGATCGACGACCGCTGGGGCCTGGATGCGTTGACGAAATTCGCCGGACAGATCACCGCGGCCAGCGTGCTGGTCACGATGGGCGTCGCATGGAGCGTTCTCTATATCCCGCTGGGCGGGGTGGGAACGATCGTGCTGGATCAGGTGTCGTCGATTCTGCTGACCCTGGCGTTGACCGTGTCGATTGTCAACGCGATGAACTTCGTCGACGGACTCGACGGGCTGGCAGCCGGGCTGGGAATCATCACGGCACTGGCGATCTGCATGTTCTCCGTCGGGCTGCTGCGTGACCACGGCGGCGACGTGCTGTTCTACCCGCCGGCAGTCATCTCGGTGGTGCTGGCCGGGGCATGTCTGGGTTTTCTGCCGCACAACTTTCACCCGGCCAAGATCTTCATGGGCGATTCCGGTTCAATGCTGATCGGCCTGATGTTGGCCGCAGCGTCGACGACGGCTGCGGGACCCATTTCGCAGAACGCCTACGGCGCGCGTGATGTGTTTGCTCTGCTGTCGCCGTTCCTGTTGGTTGTGGCGGTCATGGCCGTGCCGATGCTCGACCTGCTGCTGGCGATCGTGCGCCGGACCCGGGCCGGCCAAAGCGCATTCAGCCCCGACAAAATGCACTTGCATCACCGCCTGCTGCAGATCGGTCATTCGCATCGGCGCGTCGTGCTGATCATCTACCTATGGGTCGGCATCGTCGCTTTCGGCACTGCAAGCACGATCTTCTTCAATCCGCGTGACACCGCAGCGGTCATGTTGGGTGCGATTGGGATTGCGGTTTTCGCGACGCTGATTCCGCTGCTGCGACGCACCGGCGACGTCTACGACGAAGAGTAGTAGAGTCCTCGTGAATATGGTAAGGTGCTGGTAGAACCCGAATTAACCTCGCGGGTTGCCGGCCACCGGCAGTCGGAGTCCGCTCCGATCCTGCCGACTGGAAACCGACCAAGGGGAGTAGTCCCTTGGGTGATGCGAGTGCGTCGAAAGCGCTCGGATACGCTCAACGGGCCACGCAACGAGCAACGAGGCAACTCCCCCAGAACGAGGACTGAGGTGCTGCAGTGACCACACCAGCGCAAGACGCGCCGTTGGTGTTTCCCTCCCTTGCGTTCCGGCCGATCCGGCTCTTCGTCATCTCGCTGGCACTGACCGTCGCCGCCGTTGCGCTCGCCGCTTCACTCGGCTCTTTCAAGGTCGGCGTGTTCTTCGGAGTGGGGCTGATGCTGGGTTTGCTCAACGCGCTGGGCGTGCAGCGTTCAGTAGCATCGATCACCGCGGATGCGCACCCGTTGAAGAAGAAAATGGCGCTGAATTCAGCGACGCGGTTGCTGGTGATCACGACGATCGGATTGGCGATCGCGTTCGTCTTCCGGCCTGCCGGGCTGGGTGTGGTGTTCGGACTCGCGGTCTTCCAGGTTTTGCTAGTGCTGTCTACGGCAATGCCGGTTTGGAAGAAGCTGCGCGAGGGCACTGCCGACGCGATGGAAGGAACAGGAAACAGCGATGAGTAAGGCGTTTCTGGCCGAAGGCGCGATCGAGGTCGGCCATCACGAAACCGCCAAGTGGTTCGGTCTGACGATCAACATCGACACCGTGACGTCGTCCGCTATCGCTGCCGTCATCGTCATCGGCCTGGCGTTCTTCCTTCGGGCCAAAGTCACTTCTACCGGGGTTCCGGGTGGCGTGCAGTTGTTCTTCGAGGCGATCACGGTCCAGATGCGCAACCAGATCGAGAGCGCGATCGGCATGCGCATCGCGGGCTTCGTATTACCGCTCGCGGTCACGCTTTTCATCTACATCTTGATCTCGAACTGGTTGTCGGTGTTGCCGTTGCAGTACTCCGAGAAGGGCAAAACCACCGAGCTGCTCACGTCGGCGGCGGCAGACATCAACTACGTGCTCGCGCTGAGTCTGTTCGTTTTCGTCTGCTACCACGTCGCCGGTATTTGGCGCCGGGGCATCATCGGACACCCGCTGGCGGTGCTCAAGGGCCACGTCGCCGTGCTCGCGCCGATCAACGTGGTGGAAGAACTGGCCAAGCCGATCTCGTTGTCGCTTCGACTTTTCGGCAACATCTTCGCCGGCGGCATCCTGGTCGGGCTGATCGCAATGTTCCCGCCGTACATCATGTGGGCGCCGAACGCGATCTGGAAGACCTTTGACATGTTCGTCGGCGCGATCCAGGCGTTCATCTTCGCGCTGCTGACGATTTTGTACTTCAGTCAATCGATGGAGCTGGAGGGGGAACACGAGTAACACCGCAGGACGATCCCTGGCTCCAACATCACCAACATCACGACGGACTTGGTAGACCGCTACCAAATATCAAGGAGGATAAGCAATGAACCCCACAATCGCTGCCGGCGCCCTCATTGGCGGCGGGTTGATCATGGCAGGTGGCGCGATCGGCGCCGGTATCGGTGACGGTGTCGCCGGTAACGCGCTGATCTCCGGCATCGCCCGCCAGCCCGAGGCGCAAGGCCGACTGTTCACGCCGTTCTTCATCACGGTGGGTCTGGTCGAGGCCGCCTACTTCATCAACCTGGCCTTCATGGCGCTGTTCGTCTTCGCCACCCCGGTCAAGTAGCCAGTCGAGATGGGTGACATGAATGTTGTGACCCTGGTTGCAAGCAGCCAGGCGGAGGGCAACTTCCTCGTGCCTAACGGCACCTTCTTCGTCGAGCTGGCCATCTTCTTGATCGTGCTCGGTGTGATCGGCGCCTTCGTGGTTCCGCCGATCTCGAAGGTGCTCAAAGAGCGCGACAACATGGTCACCAAAACGGCTGCCGACAACAAGAAGTCGGCCGAGCAGTTCGCCGCTGCCCACGAAGACTACGAGAAGGCATTGTCCGCCGCTCGGGTCACGGCGTCGGCGGCTCGCGACGAGGCTCGGGCAGAGGGTCGCAAGGTCCTCGCGGAACAACGTGGCCGTGCCGAGGAACAGGTTTCCTCGACACTGCAGGACGCTGCCGAGCAGCTCAAGCGAGAGGGCGACGCCGTGGCTGCGGATCTCCGTGCGCGGGTGGAGAGCATCTCCACCACGCTGGCGAGCCGCATCCTCGGCGTCGAGATCACCACCTCCGTGTCGGCCACGGGTTCCGGGCGGTAAGCACCACATGTCAACTTTCATCGGGCAACTCGTCGGCTTCGCCGTCATCGTCTGGCTGGTCTGGCGCTATGTGGTTCCGCCGGTGCGCAAGCTGATGACGGACCAGCAGAACACGGTGCGTCAACAGCTGGCCGACTCGTCGGCCGCCGCCGATCGGCTGGCCGAGGCGAGCCGCGCCCACGCGAAGGCGAAGGAAGACGCCCGCGCGGAGGCGCAGCGTCTGATCGAGGACGCACAGTCAGATGCCCAGCGCATCGGTGAACTGCTGCGTGCCCAGGCCGACAGTGATGCGGAGCGGATCAAGCAGCAGGGTGCCAAGCAGGCTGAGCTGTTGCGTTCGCAACTGATCCGTCAGTTGCGTCAGGACATCGGTGCTGATTCGGTGCGGCGGGCAACCGAACTGGTGCGTGGCTACGTCGCCGATCCGGACCAGCAGTCCGGCACCGTCGACCGTTTGCTGGACGATCTTGACGAGATGGCAACCTCCACGGCCGTCGTCGAGTACCCCGTCGCGACCAAGATGCGTTCGGCCAGCCGGCTGGCGCTGACGGATCTGCTGGACAAAATCGGCGAGATCGCCGACGGCCTCGACGACGAAGGGTTGTCGACGCTCGCCGATGATCTGACATCTGTCGTCGCGTTGCTGATCCGCGAATCCGTGGTCACCCGCTACCTCACTCAGCCTTCCGAGGACGCGTCGTCGCGAGTTCAGCTGGTCGAGCGACTGGTGTCGGGCAAGATCGGTCAACCCGCTCTTGACGTGGTCAAAGCCGCGGTTGCCCAACGCTGGTCGGCCGAATCCGATCTTGTCGACGCGATCGAGCTGGGAGCACAGCAGGCCCAACTGATCCGCGCCGAAAAGGCGGGTCAGGTCGACGAGGTCGAAGACCAGTTGTTCCGGTTCTCCCGCATCCTCGACGCCCAGCCGCGTCTTGCCATTCTGCTCGGCAACTACGAGGTGCCGGCGCAGACGCGAGTTCAGTTGCTACGCAACATCCTCGGAAGCGCCGGCGACGGCGTCAACGAGATCGCGGCTGACCTGCTCGTCAAGACAGTCGAGTTGCTCCGCGGACAGCCGGCCGAAGTCGCCGTGCAGAGCCTGGCCGAAGTCGCGGTGGCTCGACGGGGCGAGGTCGTCGCGCAGGTAAGCGCAGCAGCTGAACTCAGCGACGCCCAGTACACCCGCCTCACCGAAGTGCTGAGCCGGATCTACGGCCATCCGGTCACAGCGCAAGTTTCCATCGACCCAGAGCTGCTCGGCGGGCTCGCAATTTCGGTTGGTGACGAGATCATCGACGGTACGCTTTCGTCTCGTCTCGCCGCGGCCCAGACCCAGTTGCCGGACTGACCCACTACCGACGTACACAATCGACAAGCAGGAAGAACGAAAAGCCATGGCAGAGTTGACAATCTCGGCTGACGACATTCAGGGCGCGATCGAGGAGTATGTAAGCTCCTTCTCCTCCGACACCACCAAAGAAGAGGTGGGCACGGTCGTGGATGCCGGTGACGGTATCGCGCACGTCGAGGGCTTGCCGTCGGTGATGACCCAGGAGCTCCTCGAGTTCTCCGGCGGGGTCCTCGGCGTCGCGCTGAACCTCGACGAGCACAGCGTCGGCGCGGTGATCCTGGGCGACTTCGAGAAGCTCGAGCAGGGTCAGCAAGTCAAGCGCACCGGTGAGGTTCTCTCGGTCCCGGTCGGTGACGAGTTCTTGGGTCGCGTGGTCAACCCACTGGGCGAGCCGATCGACGGCCAAGGCGACATCAAAGCTGAAGCCCGCCGCGCACTGGAGATTCAGGCCCCCTCGGTGGTGCAGCGGCAGTCAGTTTCGGAGCCGCTGCAGACCGGCATCAAGGCCATCGACGCCATGACGCCGATCGGTCGTGGCCAGCGTCAGCTGATCATCGGTGACCGCAAGACCGGCAAGACCGCGGTGTGCGTCGACACCATCCTGAACCAGCGCGAGAACTGGGAGAGCGGCGACGAGAAGAAGCAGGTGCGCTGCGTCTACGTTGCCATCGGCCAGAAGGGCACCACGATCGCTTCGGTCCGACGGGCCCTCGACGAGGGTGGCGCGATGGACTACACCACCATCGTCGCTGCGCCGGCGTCGGACGCCGCCGGGTTCAAATGGCTTGCGCCCTACACCGGTTCGGCGATTGCCCAGCACTGGATGTACAGCGGCAAGCACGTTCTGATCATCTTCGACGACTTGAGCAAGCAGGCCGAGGCGTACCGCGCGATCTCCCTTCTGCTGCGTCGTCCGCCGGGTCGTGAGGCCTACCCCGGTGACGTGTTCTACCTGCACTCACGGCTGCTGGAACGCTGCGCCAAGCTGTCCGACGAGCTCGGCGGCGGCTCGCTGACGGGTCTGCCGGTGATCGAGACCAAGGCCAACGACATCTCGGCCTACATCCCGACCAACGTCATCTCGATCACTGACGGCCAGGTTTTCCTGGAGTCCGATTTGTTCAACCAGGGCGTCCGGCCGGCGATCAACGTCGGTGTGTCGGTGTCCCGGGTGGGTGGCGCGGCGCAGATCAAGGCAATGAAAGAGGTGGCGGGCAGTCTCCGTCTGGACCTGTCGCAGTTCCGTGAGTTGGAGTCGTTTGCGGCCGTCGCCTCGGACCAGGATGCCACCTCGAAAAAACAGCTGGAGCGCGGTGAGCGGCTCGTCGAGCTGCTCAAGCAGCCGCAGTACCAGCCGTCACCGGTTGAGGAACAAGTCATTTCGATCTTCCTCGGCACCGGCGGGCACCTCGACTCGGTTCCGGCCGAAGACGTTCATCGCTTCGAGACCGAATTCCTCGACCACATCCGAGGGGCCAAGGACGGCATCCTGTCCGACATCAAGGAATCGCAGAAGCTCAGCGAAGAGACCGAGAAGAAGTTGGTCGACGCGATCAACGAGTTCAAGAAGGGCTTCGCGGCTACCGGCGGTGAATCGGTGGTGCGCGACGAGCACGTCGATGCCCTCGATGAAGACCAGGTCGAAAAAGAAGCAGTGCAGGTACACAAGCCCGCACCGCCGGAGCAGAAGAAGTAATCGAAGATGGCTGCCACACTTCGCGAACTGCGGGGGCGCATTCGTTCCGCTGGGTCGATCAAAAAGATCACCAAGGCCCAGGAAATGATCGCGACGTCGCGCATCGGCAAGGCACAGGCGCGGCTGAAAGAGGCCCGGCCCTACTCTGTCGAGCTCACCCGCGTGCTCACCACGCTCGCATCCGAGGCCGCTCTGGACCACCCACTGCTGGTCGAGAACCCCGAAGCGAAACGGGCTGGCGTGCTGGTGGTCTCGTCAGACCGGGGCCTGTGCGGCGCATACAACTCCAGCGCCTTTCGTAAGACCGAGGAGCTTTTCGCGCGCCTGCGAGCAGACGGCAAGACTCCGGTGGTTTACACCGTTGGACGGAAAGCCCAGGGCTACTTCAAGTTTCGCAACTGGGACATCAGCGAATCGTGGAGCGGTTTCTCGGAGCGGCCCAGTTACGAGAATGCCGCGGAGGTCGCGGAAACTCTGGTGAAGGCCTTCATGGCCGGCGCCGGCGACGACGAGGAGTCCAGCGACGAGGCCGGAGTCGACGAATTGCACATCGTCTACACCGAATTCAAGTCGATGATGTCGCAGTCGGTTGGAGCGCACCGGATGGCCCCGATGATCGTGGAGTACGTCGAGGACGACAACGAACCCCACACGCTGTACTCATTCGAGCCGGATGCGACGACGCTGTTCGACGCGCTGCTGCCGCGTTACCTGACCACCCGGGTCTACACGGCCCTGCTCGAGTCGGCTGCATCAGAACTGGCGTCGCGCCAGCGCGCGATGAAGTCGGCCAGCGACAACGCCGACGACCTGATCAAATCGCTCACGCTCGAGGCGAACCGCGAGCGGCAGGCTCAAATCACCCAGGAAATCAGCGAAATCGTCGGTGGCGCAAACGCGCTCGCCGACGCCAAGTAGCCACACGAGGAAGCGAAGAGAATATGGCAGCTGCTACTGAAACGAATGGAAAGACTGACAAGTCCTCCAACGGCTCTGACACCAACGGCCGGGTGGTTCGAATCACCGGACCCGTCGTCGACGTCGAGTTTCCGCGTGGTTCCGTGCCCGAACTGTTCAACGCCCTGAATGCCGAAATCGGCTTCGAGTCGTTGGCGAAGACCCTCACCTTGGAGGTAGCGCAGCACCTCGGCGACAACCTGGTGCGCACAGTCTCCATGCAGCCCACCGACGGCCTGGTGCGTGGCGTCGAGGTCACCGACTCCGGAAAACCGATCTCGGTGCCGGTCGGCGAGGGCGTCAAGGGCCACGTCTTCAACGCGCTGGGCGTCTGCCTGGACGAAGAGGGATACGGCGACGACTTCGACAAGTGGTCGATCCACCGCAAGCCGCCGGCCTTCGAAGAGCTCGAACCCCGCACTGAAATGCTCGAGACCGGTCTCAAGGTCGTCGACCTCCTGACTCCCTATGTGCGTGGCGGCAAGATCGCGCTGTTCGGCGGTGCCGGCGTGGGCAAGACGGTACTGATCCAGGAGATGATCAACCGTATCGCCCGAAACTTCGGTGGCACTTCGGTTTTCGCCGGGGTGGGGGAGCGCACCCGCGAGGGCAACGACCTCTGGGTCGAGCTCAAGGAAGCCGACGTGCTCAAGGACACCGCGCTGGTCTTCGGTCAGATGGATGAGCCGCCCGGCACCCGTATGCGGGTGGCGCTGTCCGCGCTGACCATGGCGGAGTGGTTCCGCGACGAGGCGGGCCAGGACGTGTTGTTGTTCATCGACAACATATTCCGGTTCACCCAGGCCGGTTCGGAGGTGTCGACGCTGCTCGGACGTATGCCGTCGGCGGTGGGGTACCAGCCCACCCTTGCCGACGAGATGGGCGAGCTGCAGGAGCGCATCACCTCGACGCGAGGCAAGTCGATTACCTCGATGCAAGCCGTCTATGTGCCTGCCGACGACTACACCGACCCGGCGCCCGCAACTACCTTCGCTCACTTGGACGCCACCACGGAGCTGTCGCGTTCGGTGTTCTCCAAGGGCATCTTCCCGGCCGTGGACCCGCTGGCATCGAGCTCGACCATTCTGGACCCCGGTGTCGTCGGCGACGAGCATTACCGGGTGGCCCAGGAAGTCATCCGAATCCTGCAGCGCTACAAGGACCTTCAGGACATCATCGCTATCCTCGGTGTCGACGAGCTGTCCGAAGAGGACAAGCAGTTGGTCAACCGCGCCAGGCGGATTGAGCGGTTCCTGTCGCAGAACATGATGGCGGCCGAACAGTTCACCGGGCAGCCCGGTTCGACGGTGCCGGTTAAGGAAACCATCGAGGCGTTCGACAAGCTGTCAAAGGGCGACTTCGACCACGTGCCCGAGCAGGCGTTCTTCCTGATCGGTGGACTCGAGGACTTGGCCAAGAAGGCCGAGACCTTCGACGTCAAGCTGTGACTGGAAACTGCTGTTTGACCGGGCAACAAGCGAAGGTGGTGTGACATGGCGGAAATGAATGTTGCGATCGTCGCCGTCGACCGCGAGATCTGGTCAGGGGAGGCAACGTTCCTCTTCACCCGCACCACCGTCGGCGAGATCGGCGTCCTGCCCCATCACATCCCGTTGGTGGCGCAACTGGTCGACGACGCCATGGTCCGCGTGGAGCGTGAAGGCGACGAGGACTTGCGGGTCGCCATCGACGGCGGGTTCATGTCGGTTACCGACGAGGGGGTCACCATCCTCGCGGAATCCGCCGAATTCGAGTCGGAGATCGACGAGAGCTCCGCCAGGCAGGATTCCGAATCCGACGACGAGAAGACCGCCGCCAGGGGCCGTGCCAGATTGCGCGCTGTCGGCGCGCTCGACTAACAGTCCGATGAGCGCGCCCATGATCGGCATGGCCGTGCTCGTCGTTCTGCTGGGGACGGCCGTCCTCGCCCTGAGTTACCGGCTATGGAAACTGCGTCAGGGCGGAACGGCGGCCATCATGCGCGATATTCCCGCCGTCGGCGGGCATGGCTGGCGCCACGGCATGATCCGATATCGGGGTGGCGAAGCCGAGTACTACCGGTTGTCCAGCTTTCGCTTCTGGCCGGATCGTCGCCTGAGTCGGCGTGGGGTGGAAGTCGTTGCCAGGCGCGCGCCCCGCGGGGATGAATTCGACATCATGACCGACGAGATCGTGGTGTTGGAACTGCGCGACAACACTCAGGAACGTCGATTGGGCTATGAAATCGCTTTGGACAGAGGGGCTTTGACAGCCTTTCAGTCGTGGCTGGAGTCGCGGCCGTCACCGCGCGCACGCCGCCGTAGCGTGTGAGACCTAACGGCTGCCGCCGCCTGGCTGCCACAGCACGTCGCCCTCGGGGTTTGCGACCCGCGACAGTATGAACAGCAGATCCGAAAGCCGGTTGAGATATTTTGCGGGCAAGACGCTCACGCCGTTCGGATGCGCCTCGACGGCGGCCCACGCTGCCCGCTCGGCACGCCGCACCACGGTGCGGGCGACGTGCAATAGCGCCGATAGCGGCGAACCACCCGGTAGCACAAACGAATTGAGTGCCGGCAGGGGCTCGTTATAGGTGTCGCACCACCCTTCGAGCCGGTCGATGTAGACCTGGGTGATGCGCAGCGGGGGATGCTCAGGGTTCTCCACCACCGGTGTGGAGAGGTCCGCGCCGGCGTCGAACAGGTCGTTCTGGATCTGCCGCAGCACGTCGGCCAGTTGTTCGTCCGGACCGCCCAGGGCGACAGCGACGCCGATCGCCGAGTTGGCCTCGTCGCAATCCGCATAAGCCACCAGACGGGCGTCGGTCTTGGCGACCCGTGAGAAATCGCTCAATCCCGTGGTGCCGTCGTCACCGGTCCGGGTATATATGCGGGTCAGGTGGACTGCCATGAGCAAGACGGTACCGCGTGCCGCTGGTCGCGCCAGCCTTCGTTGCGGGTCGGCCCACTGACAAGGCGATACCGCATCACTAGACTGACCCGGGTGGCAGAGCGATTCGTAGTGACCGGTGGCACCCGGTTAGCAGGCGAAGTCGCTGTTGGGGGCGCCAAGAACAGCGTGCTGAAGCTCATGGCCGCAACTCTGTTGGCCGAAGGCACCAGCACAATCACCAACTGTCCCGACATCCTTGACGTGCCGCTGATGGCCGAGGTACTGCGTGGCTTGGGCGCCACCGTCGAACTCGACGGTGATGTTGCCCGCAT
>JAVHWH010000116.1:0-11999 GCA_032159915.1 Mycobacterium sp. | reverse complement strand
TTCGTCGACGACGTGGTGGACGCGTTCGTCAAAGCCTCCGGCCAGGCCGGCGGCGGGCAACGATTCAATGTCGGCACCGGCGTGGAAACTTCTGACCGCCAACTGCATTCAGCGGTCGCGGCTGCTGTCGGCGCTCCCGACGACCCGGAATTCCATCCGCCACGCCTGGGTGACCTGAAACGGTCCTGCCTCGACATCGGTTTGGCCGATCAGGTTCTGGGTTGGCGGCCGCGGGTCTCCCTCGACGAGGGTGTGACCCGCACAGTGGAGTACTTTCGGCAGACCCACCGCTAGTTGACGGATCGCTCCGGCGGTTGCGCACCGTTGAGCGCAATCGATCGCGCCAGGCGCGCGTAACGCAGTTCGAGGTCTTTGAATCGCAGATAGGTGCTCAGTGTGCTGAAGCTGAACGCGATGATCAACGCGTAGAGCATCAGGTCGGTGCCGCGGGCCACCCCCAGCCAATGCGCCACCACGGTGGTGTCGTTGGGCCGCAGCACCGCGTAGACACCGGCCAGCACGAACAACAGGAAGCCGACTTTCACCCAGGCCTGCGACTGAACGCTGCGCCGAGACCGCAACAGGAAGACCAGCAGCGCGAAGATCGAGGCGATCAGCAGACCTTGAATCCAGTTCACCGCGGCATCCTTCCTCGTAGAAACCCGTCGACGATGATGTTGACACCGTTCAGTAGCGGTTGCCCCTTGGCCGACGAGTACTCGGTGTAGAGCACCTCAACGGGTTGTTCGACTACCCGCCAATTGTTTTCGTCGATCAGCATGATGAATTCGGTAGCGTGGCTCATTCCATTCATGGTGATGTCGAGCCGGTCGGCGACGGTCTTGTTGAACACCCGCAAGCCGTTGTTGGTGTCGGTCAGGCCCAGTCGGCGGCCACGAGGGCTCAACCACGCAGCCGTCTGCAGCACAACACGTTTGAGCAGCGGCGGCCGGCTGACGCCCAGGCCGAATCGGGTGCCGATGACGATGTCGGCGGCTTCGGCGGTCAGCCGGTCGATCATCGCCAGCACGTCGGTGACGCGATGTTGACCATCGGCGTCGAAGGTGGCGAACAGTTGTGCGCCGGGCCGGCTGCGGGCGTACTCCACGCCGGTCTGGATGGCGGCTCCCTGGCCGAGGTTCACCGGGTGCCGCACCAGATGCGCGCCGGCCCGCAACGCGATGTCACCGGTCTCGTCGGCGCTGCCGTCATCCACGCACACCACGTTCGGGAAAACCGAGCGCAGTTCAGCGATTACGTCGCCGATGACGCCCGCTTCGTTGAAGGCGGGCACCACGATCCAGACGTCGCGCGTTTCACTGGGCATGTCAAGCCCACAAGTTACACGCGGATCAGCGGCCCGGACGAGCAAGCGCGGCCAGGTGGACGCCGATTCCGACGAGTGGGCCGCACAGCAGTGCGACCACAGTGCGGGTCTGCAGCGGCAGCGGCAGCATCAGCAGTAGCGTCGCCGCGACGGTGGCGCACACCCAGCCCAACGCGTAGGCCCGGTGCAGCGCGGCCGCGACCGTGGCGGCGCCGGTGAGAGTCAGGATTGCAATCGCGACCGCCGCCGCGGTCAGCCAGGCCAGCAGCGAACCCGGCGCGTGATAGTCCGGCCCGAAGCCGGCGCGCAGCAGCCACGGACCGAGCAGGCCCGCTGCCAGCACCCCGATCGCCCCGATCCCACCGACCAGGGCGGCGGGTGCGAGCAACGCCCGAAGCCGAGCGGTCCGCTGGTCGACGAAGTGTGCAATCAGGTTGCCCTGCATCGCGGTCAGCGGTACCAGCAGCGGAGCGCGGGTCAACGTGACCGCCAGGATGACCACGCCGCCCTGCGCCCCGAGCTGGTTGGACGTGACCTTCAGCAGCACCGGGAAGCCCATCACCAGGATCGCGCTGGCTCCGGCGGCGGTGATCGAATGCGCCGCTCCTCGTAGAAAAGTCGCGATACCGCCGGGCGTCAGCAGGCCGGCCGCCGCCCGCGTCGTCGGCGACGCGCCGATCATGATCAGCCAGGCCAGCGCGCCCCCGACGGTGGCCCAAAGGAATCCGACCAGCCCCCAGCCGATCAGCACGGTGGCCGTCGCGACAGCCACCCGGATGACGGCGTCGGTGACCATCAGCGACCCGTACTGCGTCCAACGGTTGGTGCCGGCCAGCATGCCCAGCAGGGTGGCGTGCAGACAAAACCCCGCCAGCCCGACGCTGAGCAGACCCACCGAAAGCCAGGAAGCTTGCGCGAACACCCGGCCGCTCCACAGCGGTGAACTGCCGACGATCACGACGGCAGCGCCGAGTCCCACCATGGCCGCCACCCGCAGCGGATGCGTGCGTGCGTCCGGCAGCACCTCCGCATAACCGGCGGAGCGAACTTCGCGGGTGGTTTCCTGAAGCAGCCCGTTGGCCGCACCGGTGACCAGGCCGAACGCGCCCCAAAACACCGCGAAGACCGAGAACCCGGCCGGCGCCAAGTCTCGGGCGGCCAGGTAGACAACCGTGTAGCCGCAGACCGCGGTCACGGCCGTCGCGATCCCCACCCGGGCCATGCTGCTGCGGGCCATCGGGCTGGCGAACGCTCCGATGCCAGGGCTGCCCCCCACTTCGGTCACGCTTAGAAACTACTCACAGCCGTCAGCACCCCGGCATGCCGCAACCTCGCCCACCTGACAGACTGCTCGGGGAGGGGAGTATTCCTCGGCCGCGTAGTCGTCATCACGTCGCCCGTCATCGGGTGACCGGCCCGCGGGCCGTCGCGATCGTGATCGGGACGGTGGAAGAGACCTCCGGTTGTCAACGACCGGAGGTATGTCCATGCACGTCTCTCTGCAGGAGTGGATCGTCACTCTGGGCGTGACCATCGCGGTGCTGCTGTTCGACGTCTTTGTGATGGGCCGCCGGCCGGGTGAGCCGAAGATCAGCCGGTCCGCGCTGGCCTTATCTGCCTACATCGGGCTCGCAGGGTGCTTCGGAGTGTGGACGTGGTTCTTCCATGGCCGGCAGTTCGCGATCCAGTTCTTCGCCGGCTGGCTCACCGAGTACAGCCTGTCGGTCGACAACCTGTTCATCTTCGTCATCATCATGGCCAGCTTCGGCGTGCCCAGAGTGCATCAACGCGAAGCCCTGTTCATCGGCATCGTGATCGCCCTAATTTTTCGCGGCGTCTTCATCGCGCTCGGCGCCGCGGCCATTCAGCGATTCACCTGGACGTTCTATGTTTTCGGCGCGTTCCTGGTGTACACCGCGCTGCGACTGGCGCGTGGTGCGACGCATGGGGCCCACAGCGAGAACGCGTTGGTCCGGTTCGCCCGCAACCACATGAGCGTCACCGACAGCTGGCAGGGCCGCAAGCTCGTCGTCATGGAAGGCTCGCGGCGCTCGATCACGCCGATGGCTCTGGTCGTCCTGGCCCTCGGCGCCACCGACCTGGTCTTCGCCCTGGATTCCATCCCCGCGATCTACGGACTGACCTCGGAGCCGTATCTGGTGTTGGTTGCCAACGTCTTCGCCTTGATGGGCCTGCGGCAGCTGTACTTCATCGTCGAGGGTCTGCTCCGGCGGTTGGTCTATCTATCCAAGGGGCTCGCCGTGATCTTGGTGTTCATCGGCGTCAAGCTGATCCTGCACGCGCTGCGCGAGAACGACGTGCCGTTCATCAACAGCGGCAACCACGTCGACGTCCCGGAGATATCGACCTTGGTCAGCCTCGCGGTGATCGGGGTGACCCTTGTCGTCGCCGCGACGGCCAGCATCGTCGCCACCCGCGACGAACAGACGGACCGAGGGGTCGCTGGTTAGGCCTCGATCTGAGCGGCGATGCGTTGCTCGATGGCGGCCCGCGTGGCGGCCGGTAACGCGATCAGCCCGTCGAGCTCGCGGCCGGCCCTGGCGTAGGCGCTCTGCCGTTCCTGCGGAGATGCGGCCTCGTCTTGAGCCAGCCGCAGCAGGTTCTGCGCACGCGCCAGCCGCTGTTGGTCGTCTTCGGAGAAGTCGCTGCGGCGCCGGCGGATCGCTTCGGTTTCGGCAATTTCAAAGGCGCTGACATATTCGTGCACGGCGTCGCGGTATTCCAGGTGCGCGCTGCGATCGCCGAGCACCTCGTCGGGCCGCTCGGGACGCAGGAGGTCAGCCCGCCGTTTGGCCTTGTGGAATGCGACCGTCAGCGGATTGCGCATATCGGTCATCAGCGGGAAGTCGAGCAGTTTGGCGATGTCGACCTCGTAATCGAGCCATTGGGCGTCGGTCCGATCGTGCGCGGCAAGAAGCTTGACGACCTCGCGGCGGTGGGTGTCCGCATTGTCTCGTCCCCGCCCAGACGCTTCGGCGATCGCGATTTTGGCCTGTTGTTTCAGCCGGTACCGTTCGAGCCGCCGCTCGGCCCTGCGTTCGTTGGCCGCGGCGATCGCTCGCACGCCTCCGCCGATCGCGCCGCCGAGCGGGAAGATCAGCCACCAGAAGTTCGCAGCGAAGTGAAGCGGGCCCACCTAGTCAGGATGCCACCGCGGCACGGCGGCATCGACCCGCAAGCGTTCGCTCAGAGCCGAACGCTCTGGGAGTGGTCCAGAATTGCAGGGCTAGTGACCCTCTTTTTTGAACCGCTCGATCGAACGCAGCACCTCGGCTTCGGCGTCCTCGCGCCCGACCCAGTCGGCGGCTTTGACGAACTTGCCGGGCTCGAGTGCCTTGTACTGCGAGAAGAAGTGCTTGATCTCGTCCAGCTCGATCTGCGGGATGTCACCGATGTCCTGGATGTGGTCCCAGCGATGGTCTTTGGCCGGCACGCACAGCACCTTGTCGTCGCCGCCGGCCTCATCGGTCATCCGGAACATGGCGACCGGCCGCGCCTTGACCAACACGCCCGGGTAGACCGACTGCGGAAGCAGCACCAGGGCGTCCAGCGGGTCGCCGTCTTCACCGAGGGTGTCGTCGATGAAGCCGTAATCGGTCGGATACACCATCGACGTGTAGAGGTAGCGGTCCAGATAAATCCGGCCTGACACGTGGTCTACCTCGTATTTGTTCCGCTGACCCTTGGGGATCTCGACGATCACGTCGAATTGCACCGGTCCGGCTCCTTCGCCTGAGAAATGTTGCTTGGCGTTGATCGTAGGGCTCCCGCAGCACATCGCACCGAGGGGGTTTGGGCACAATGGGCACGAAGAAGTCAGGAGAGTCATGCGGCCCACTCAGTGGCGTAGGTCCACCCACCTAGTCGTGGGAGTGGGCGTGCTGGTGATCGTCGCCGCTGTGGTGGCCGCGGCCGCGCTGCTCACGGCCAACGATCGCGGCTCCAGCGCCCACGTTCCGCCACCGCCGGCGGCCGTCACGGCCAAGCCGGGTGTCGTCCCAGTCGCGGCCAACGCACCGATGCCCAGCCACACCGCATTGGCTGCGGCGCTGGCGTCGGTGGCGGCCGACCCCAACCTGGGCAAGCTGGGCGCCCGTGTCACCGACGCGTTGACCGGCGAAGAACTCTGGCAGCAATCGGACGACGCGCTGTTGCAGCCGGCGTCCACGAACAAGACGCTGACCAGTGCCGCCGCGTTGCTGGCGCTGGACCGCGGCGCACGGGTCACTACCCGCGTGGTAGCCGGCGACCAGTCCGGCACGGTCGTGCTGGTCGGGGGCGGCGACCCGACTCTGTCGGGCGCGGCGCCCGGGCAGGACACCTGGTATCGCGGCGCCGCCCGGCTCAGCGATCTCGCCGACCAGGTCCGTCGCAGCGGCGTGACCCCGACTGCCGTCCAGGTCAACACTTCGCTGTTCACTGGGCCGACGTTCGCCCCCGGGTGGGACCCGGCCGACATCGACGGCGGCGACATCGCGCCGATCGAATCGGTGATGCTCGACGCCGGCCGGGTTCAGCCGGCCACCGACGAGTCGCGCCGGTCGGTGACGCCAGCCCTGGACGCGGGCCATGCGCTGGCCGCCGCGCTCGGCGTCGACCCGCAGCGCGTGACCGTCACCAGTCAGCCGGTGGATTCCGGCGCGCGACAACTGGCCGCGGTTCAGTCGGCACCGCTGATCGACCGGCTCAACGAGATGATGAACCTCTCCGACAATGTGATGGCCGAATGCATCGCCCGCGAGGTGGCCGCGGCCATGCAGCGGCCGCTGAGCTTCACCGGAGCCGTCGCCGCGGTGACCAATCGACTCAGCACCGCGCACGTCGACACCGGCAACGCGTTATTGCGGGACTCCAGCGGACTGTCCGTCGACGATCGCCTGACCGCCAAAACACTTGACTCCGTGGTGCAGGCGGCGGCCGGTTCCGGCGAGCCGACGCTACGGCCGCTGCTGGATTTGTTGCCGATCGCCGGTGGCAGCGGAACGCTGTCGGATCGTTTCATCGACGGCACGCCCGCGGGTTCGGGACCCGCCGGCTGGTTGCGCGCCAAAACCGGTTCGCTGACCGCCGTGAACGCGTTAGCTGGGGTGGTGACTGACCGCAGCGGGCGGGTGCTGAGCTTTGCGCTGATCTCCAATAATGCCGGCCCGTCGGGCCGCACCGCGATCGACGCGGTGGCCGTCGCGCTGTGGTCATGTGGGTGCGTCACATGACCGCCTCGTCAGATCTCACCGTCGGCCGCGCTGTCGATTGGGGATTCGCGGCGACGGTCGGTCAGTGGCTGGCCCGTCCGGGCCCGCCGTCCACCGACTACACCCGCCGCCAGGTGATCGAAAACCTTTCCACCGCAGCCAAAACCGCCGAGCCGCCGGTGCGCGACGTGACTGGTCTGGACACCGGCGCGGTGGTGCCTGAGGCGCGTATCGTCGACCGGCCCGGCTGGATCAAGGCGGCGGCAGAGTCGATGCGGGTGATGACCGGCGGGACCGACAAGCCACGCGGTGCGATCAGCGGGCGGATCACCGGCGCGCAGACCGGCGCCGTGCTGGCGTTCGTCGCCAGCGGCATCCTCGGCCAGTACGACCCGTTCAACGACAACGGCACGCTGCTGCTGGTCTATCCGAACGTCATCGCGGTCGAGCGCCAATTGCGTTTGGAGCCTGCCGATTTCCGGCTGTGGGTCTGCCTGCACGAGGTCACCCACCGGGTGCAGTTCACCGCCAACCCCTGGTTGTCGGGGCACATGTCGCAGGCGCTCGGTGTGCTGACCACCGACGGCAACGACGACGTCACCCAGGTGGTGGGCCGGCTGGCCGAACTCGTCCGCGGCCGCGGTGACTCGTCGCACTCCGATCCGAACTCGGCAGGCATCCTGGGATTGCTGCGCGCCGTGCAGTCCGAGCCGCAACGCGAGGCGCTGGATCAGCTGCTGGTGCTCGGCACCCTGTTGGAGGGCCACGCCGACCATGTAATGGATGCCGTTGGGCCCGTAGTGGTTCCGTCGGTCGCCACTATCCGTGCCCGCTTCGATGAGCGACGCCACCGTAAACAGCCACCGCTGCAACGGTTGCTGCGCGCATTGCTGGGCATCGACGCCAAACTGAGCCAGTACACCCGGGGCAAGGCATTCGTCGACCACGTGGTGGAGCGCGTTGGAATGGCCCGGTTCAACACGGTCTGGACCAGTCCGGACACCCTGCCCCGGCCGATCGAGATCGAGAACCCGCAACAATGGATCGACCGGGTGCTGTAGCCGAACTCCGCGCAGCGGTGGCGGCGTTCGCAACGGAACATCTCGGGGCCCCCGACCGCTGGTGTGTCGCGCTGTCCGGCGGCCCGGACTCGTTGGCGCTCACCGCGGTTGCCGCTTCGATGCTGCCGACCACAGCGCTGATCGTCGATCACGGATTGCAGCCCGGCTCGGCCGCCGTGGCAGCCGCCGCGAAAAAGCAGGCCGAAACGCTGGGATGTGTTGAGGCGCAGGTCCTTTGCGTTGAGGTCGACGGTGAGGGTGGCCCGGAAGCCGCGGCGCGTGACGCCCGCTACCGGGCGCTGACCGACGCTCGTCACGGCCGGCCGGTGTTGCTGGCGCATACTCTCGACGACCAAGCCGAAACCGTGTTGCTCGGATTGGGCCGCGGCTCGGGTGCGCGGTCGATCGCCGGTATGCAGCCTTACGACCCGCCCTGGTGTCGCCCGCTGCTGGATGTACGTCGCGCGGTCACGCACTCCGCGTGCGCGGAGTTGGGCGTGAGCGCCTGGCATGACCCGCACAACACCGATCGGCGTTTCACCCGCAGCCGGCTGCGTCACGAGGTACTGCCGCTGCTCGAGGAGGTGCTCGGCGGGGGAGTGGCCGCTGCGCTGGCGCGGACCGCGACAGCGCTTCGCGCAGACACCGAGTTGATCGACTCGCTGATCGAGCAGGCGTTGAGCACCGCCGCAACCGCCGATGGGCTCGACGCCCGGGTGTTGACCGCGCTGCCCGACCCGGTCCGGCGCGGCGTCATCCGCTGCTGGCTGATCGACGGGGGTGCGATCGGGTTGACTGACAAGCAAATTCGCGGAGTGGACGTCCTGGTCACCGCCTGGCGCGGCCAGGGCGGGGTGGCGGTCGGGTCGGCGTTGCGCCGGCAACGGTTGGTCGCGGGACGAAGCGGCGGCCTACTGACTTTGCGTCAGGAAAATGTCTAGCCGGGCCAGCATTGGTCTCTAGCCCGCAGGCATGGCACGCTGTGCTCGTGGCAGCGGACTCACCCGAGCTGTACGCAGGGGACATCAAATCAGTCCTACTGCGTGAAGACGAGATCCAGGCCCGCATCGCCGAGCTCGGTGCTCAGATCGGTGCCGACTATCGCGATCGGGCCGGTGCTGACGGTCGCGACTTGTTGTTGGTCACCGTGCTCAAGGGCGCGGTCATGTTCGTCACCGACCTGGCCCGCGCGATTCCCCTGCCGAACCAGTTCGAGTTCATGGCGGTCAGCTCCTACGGATCATCGACATCGTCGTCGGGCGTGGTGCGGATCCTCAAGGACCTCGACCGCGATATCAACGACCGCGATGTGCTGATCGTTGAGGACGTGGTCGACTCGGGGCTGACGTTGTCGTGGTTGTTACGCAACCTGGCCACCCGGCGTCCACACTCGCTGCGGGTATGCACGCTGCTGCGTAAACCGGACGCGCTGCGCGCCAACACCGACATCGCCTACGTCGGCTTCGACATCCCCAACGAGTTCGTGGTGGGCTACGGCCTGGACTACGACGAGCGCTACCGCGACCTGCCGTACATCGGCACCCTGGACCCGCGGATCTACCAGGACTAGTGGCGATCGTTCAGCGCAGCTCCCACACTGCGGTGACCGAGAAATTCACCGTCTGCTGGCCGGGCTCCAGCGGCACGGCTGACGGCATCATCCGCGGCGCCGGGGCAGTCGTCGGGGCAGCGCCTCCGGACGCCTCGGAAATCGAGATGATCTTGCCAAGCCCGAGCCCGGACAGCTGGGCGTATTGCGCGGCGCGGTCCTCGGCGTCCTGAAATGCGCGGGCCCGAGCATCTTTGACCAACTGCGAGTCCTCGGCGATCGAGTAGCTGACCGAGTTGATCCTCGTCGCGGCGCCGCCGGTGGCGACGACGACGGCGAGCAGCCGCGACGCCGTGCCGGCGGGGTGGATCTTGACCCGGATCGCGTTGGCGGCGCGGTACCCGGTGATGGCCGCGCCTGCGGTGTCGTACTGCGGCTGCAGTGTGACGTCGGTGGTGCTGATGTCCTTCCGGTCGGCGCCGGCATTGGCCAGGGCGTCGATCACGGCTTGCTGGCGGGTGTTGGTCTGGTCCATCGCCGCGGTGACGTCGCGGGCTGTGAATTCAATGCCGACGTCAGCGGTGAGGGTGTCGGGGACGCCCTGCACGTGACCCGAGCCGACGACGGTCACCTGACGCGGGTTCCCGCCGACCTTTTCCCGCGAGTCGTGGTCGCACGCGGAGGCTGTCACGGCGAGGCCCACGGCGAGCACGAGACGAAGCGGGGTAGTGGCGCGTTGAGTGATGGGCATGCTTGGCACCCTAGCTGGGCTCAGAAGGGTGGATCGTCGGGTTGCTGTTCAACTCGAAAATTCTGTGGTTGCCAGTTTGGTGGCAGTACTTCGGGTTCGCGCGGGTCGTTCACCCAGGCACAGAAAGGGCTGTTGCTCGGCTTTCCCTTGACCAGGAATAGCATGTCGCGCATATGGTTTCGACACTTGCGGTCGGCGATTTCTTTGTTGCGTGCTTCTTCGTACGCGCGTTGGGCTTCGTTGAGGGGCCGTTGCGTACGATTGTGGTTGCGAGCCTGCGCTATTCGAGCACTTCTCTGTTTGGCTCGAGTCCTTCTGTTCAGCGAGAACGCCGCGCATGCCGGTGCGCCCGCCTGCGGGAAGAGATCGACTCCGGCAGGTGCGGTGCGGTACGTCTGTCCCGTCGGTGACGTCCAGATGACTGTGCCATCGGTGAGCTGCCTGTCTTGCCAACCGCCGAAAGTCTTCAGTCGATGATGTTGGCGGCAAAGACATTTGAGATTACTTTCCACCGTCGCGCCGCCGACGGCCGGGTTGTCATGGTTGAACCGGATCGTATGATCGATGTCACAATGAGTTGCCGGACGGCTGCAGCCGGGGAATCGACACGTCAGGTCTCGACACCGGATGGCACGCTCGAGCGCCGCCGAAGGTTGATACCGCAATGCGGCCGCGGCACTCGTTTGCGGATCTGCCAGCCGCAGCGAAGCCGTCGCGGCCAATTCGCGTACCTGCTCGGCATCGATGACGCCGTAGCCCTCCAGGTAACCAGGCAGATCGCTCTGGCCCAAGATGGTTTGCTCGCCGGTGACGACGGTGACAATGACCTGCGTCGCGGCCGGACCGTCCTCGGATCCGACAAGGTCAACCCGGCTGGGACACTCCGCTAGTCCGCAAGCGCACGCCAGTCGGCGGCCCTCGGTCAACGCAGCCAGCGCGTCGGCGCGGCGATGATCCAATGTCCGCGGATCGGCTGGGCACACCTGCTTGGCTAGCTGCGAGAGCCTCCGGTCGAACGCCGCAGCCGCCGCGGCGGCGACAGTCCCGTAAACCTCGGCCATCCCGTTGTCATGCGCGGTAATCCCGATATAGCGGTCACCTTCCGCAGTGATGCGGCGCTCACGGGCCGCGTCGGGATCCGCTACCCGCACCGCGGCGTCCACCGCATTGACGATGCGCTGCTTTGACCAGCCGTGCCAATTTGCGATGCGCGCGGCCAATGAGTCGTCCAGCTCGGCCATCACTTTGTCGTCAGTCACCAGGTCAGTGCGGGTGATGATCAATCGCACGGTGCGCCAGTCGGTTCGGCCCTCAGCCAACAGCGCCGCCATCTTCGGAAGCCGAACATCCAGCGCCTCAGCGTGGGATACCAGGTAGCTTGCTGCGGCAGGGGACAGGTTCATCGCCGCGGCCACCTCGGCGGTGGTCTGTTCGAACCCGTCGATCACCGCATACCCGTGCTCAGGCTCGGTCCGTTCGGCGGCTGCGACCCGGTGGCGCAGCAGGCCCGCCACCGCCGCCAGCCGCCGCGCAACCAGCGCCGACTCCAGCCGATACGACGACTCCACCGTAGCTACCAGGGCGGTCGGCGCCAGGTCGGCGATCGCTGCCGGGGTGTCGACTCCGGCGGAAGTCAGCGGATCCATGCAGGTATCGAACATGCATTCGAGTGCATATCGTTCCACCGACCGCGTTGACTCGTATTGCCGCACCGGCTCGATTAACTGACTTTTCAGCCACTGCACCTAATCAACGACGCTGTTGAGGGCGCTGTGCCGGCGGCCCCACGCCAGGTAGAAGGCCAGTACCACCGCGACCCAGCCGCTGAATGCGAGCCAGGTGTACCAGTGCAGGCTGAATAAGATGTAGGCGCACGCCGCGATGGACAGGATGGGTGTCACCGGATAGCCGGGCACCTTGAAACCGCGAGGCAGGTCGGGTTCTTGGATGCGGAGCACGATCACGCCCGCCGACACCACGATGAACGCGGTCAACGTGCCGATCGACACGATTTCGGCCAGCCGGTCCAGCGGGACCAGCGCAGCCAGCACCGCCACGGCCAATGCCACGATCAGGGTATTGCGCACCGGGGTCTTCG
>JAVHWH010000100.1:0-4413 GCA_032159915.1 Mycobacterium sp. | reverse complement strand
CAGAATTCAGTCACCGCGCACCGTTGCCCGCGGGCTGGTGTGGTTCGGTCTCGCGGGACTCGACGCGGCTGAGCAATACCGTCCCGATCCGGACGCGGCCGCGATGGTCGGGCCCGCCCTCGGCATGCAACCGCAGACCGTGTGACTCGACCTCGGAGCCGGGCAGCGGCACCCGGCCCAGCTCCAAAGCCAGCAATCCACCGACCGTGTCCACGTCGAGGTGCTCCTCGAACTGCACGTCGTACAGTTCGCCGACGTCTTCGATCGGCAACCGCGCCGAAACCCGAAACCTGTTGTCGCCCAAGTCTTCTACCGGCGCTACTTCGGCGGCGTCGTATTCGTCGGCGATTTCACCGACAATCTCCTCCAGCACATCCTCGATCGTCACCAGGCCCGCGATCGCGCCGTACTCGTCGACCAGCAATGTCATGTGGTTGCGCATCCGTTGCATTTCCCGGAGTAACTGATCCAGCGGCTTGGAGTCCGGGACGAAGACCGCCGGTCGCATCACCTCTGTCACCGCGATTTCGCGGCCGCTCGCCGACGAGTAATACGCCTGCTGTACGCAATCTTTCAGGTACACCACGCCGACGACGTCATCGACGTTCTCGCCGATCACCGGAATACGGGAGTGGCCGCTGCGAACGGCCAGCGATGTTGCGTCGGCAACGGACTTGTCACTTTCGATCCAGATCATCTCGGTGCGGGGCACCATCACCTCCCGGGCCGGCGTATCCCCGAGCTCGAACACCGACTCGATCATCCGCCGCTCGTCGGCGGCCACCACCCCACGCTGCTGCGCCAGGTCGACGACTTCGCGCAACTCGATTTCGGAAGCGAACGGGCCGTTGCGGAAGCCACGGCCGGGCGTCAGCATGTTTCCCAGCACCACCAGCACGCGGCTGATCGGGGTCAGCAGTACCGAAATCGTCTGCAGCGGTAGGGCAGACACCAGCGCGATGGAGTAGGCGTTCTGACGGCCGAGCGTCCTCGGGCCGACACCGATGACAACGAAGCTGACCACCACCATGATGACCGCGGCGGTGAACATGCCCCACTCGCGGCTCACCTGCCGGTAGCAGAACTGGGCCAGCAACACCGTCGCGCTGATCTCACACACGATCCGCAGCAGCACCACCAGATTGATGTACCGCGGACGATCGGACATCACGCTGGACAGGCGCACCGCACCGGGCCGCTCGTCGCGAACCATCTCCTGCACCCGCGCAAACGACGCTGTGCTGACCGCCGCATCAATGGCCGCGAACACGCTACCCAGGCAGATCAGCAGAATCGCGCCGAGCAGCGAAGCGAAGCTGTTCAATTCTCGAAATACCTTGACTTGTCCAGCAATCGCTGGTCTCGCTCGTGCTGGCGCTGCTGACGGTAGAACTCGACCTGATCGGCGACCCACTCCTCGAGCAGGCGGCGCTGCAGCCCGAACATTTCTTTTTCCTCGTCGGGTTCCGCGTGGTCGTAGCCGAGCAGATGCAGCACACCGTGAATGGTCAACAGCGCCAACTCGTGCGCCAGCGAGTGACCGGCCGCAGCGGCCTGCTCGGCCGCGAACTCGGGGCACAACACGATGTCGCCGAGCATGGCCGGCCCCGGCTCCGGCGCGTCGGGGCGCCCACCGGGCTCCAGCTCGTCCATCGGGAAGCTCATCACGTCGGTCGGCCCGGGCAGGTCCATCCAGCGCATGTGCAGGTCGGCCATCGCCGCGGTGTCCAACAGCACCATCGACAATTCAGCGGCCGGATTGACGTCCATCTGGTTGATGACGAACTTTGCGACGCTGATCAACTCGGATTCCGACACGTCGATTCCGGATTCGTTGGCGACCTCGATCGTCACGGGTGCCGTTCTCCCGTCACGTCGGCGTCACCGGCGGTTGCGGGCGTTAGAGGCCCGCCGCCCGGCTCGGTTCATCGACAACGCGGGATCCTCATAACGTGCATAAGCGTCGACGATTTCGGAGACCAACCGGTGGCGGACCACATCGGCGCTGGTGAGCTCGGAGATGTGGATGTCGTCGATTCCGTCCAGAATGTCGACCGCCGCGCGTAAACCCGATCGGTGGTTGCCCGGCAGATCGATCTGCGTAACGTCGCCGGTGACAACCACTTTGGATCCGAACCCCAACCGGGTGAGGAACATCTTCATCTGCTCGGCGGTGGTGTTCTGCGCCTCGTCGAGGATGATGAACGCATCATTAAGAGTGTTGTGGGTAAGCAGAAAATCTTCGGTGACGTAGAGCGAGTCTGCGGCGGCGACCCGAATGCACACCGCCTCCTCAGTGCCGGCAGGGTCGATGCGCTCGACGAAGCGCATCGGACGTCCGCCGCCGGTCGCGTCATATTTGGCGGCTTTGCGAGCGAGGCGGAAGGGAGCAACTCCCTCGGGAAGACGGATGTCGAGAATGTGCGCGTCCGCACGGTGGTGCACCTCTCGACCGCGCGCCAATCCCGGCTTGCGGCCCGCGGCAGGCCTGGTGCGCCGTGTCACAACGCCTCCGAGCGACTGCACCAGAAATGCAACATCGTCACGCAGCCGGTCAGAGACGCTCGTATATTGGATGCGGCAGGTTCGCCCGGACTGAGTCACCGGACCACCGTCGGAATCGAGTAGGCCTTGCAGCACAGCCAGTCTGACGTCAGCCGAATTGTATAAATAGTTCTCAGGGATGAACTTTGTGTTCGAACGTGTACCCGCCAAGCCGAGTCGACGCAGAATCCCCGTCACCGGATTTTCGATCGTGATCACCTCGCCAGAACGAGTCACCCGGTTCAACATGTAGTCCACCACGGATTTTCGCCGCACCTCGATACCGGGTATCAGGCGCCCTAAGGCGTCGGCCAACTCAGGATCGTTTGTGGCGAAACTAGGAGTCGTCGAGCACGTAAGACAGCCGTCGCCTAGGAGCAAACCGAGCGCATAGGGATCCATCGACACCGGCTGTGCTTCGAAGCTGACTGGCGCGCTTAACAGAGGCAATTCGTAGCGGTGGTAATGCGCTGCACGAAGATTGCCGATCATCTCCTTTGTCTGAAGTACACGTGCCGGCTTGCCACGGCGGCGATCATCGCGAGTATGCACCGACCATAGGTGGTCACCGGAGGCAAGCGTCGACGCACCATCTTGGGTCTGAACACGGTAGATCTCTTTGAAGCCCTGTGGATATACACCCAGAATTTCGGTCGGATGTCCGTCCGAACCGATCACGTGGTCGCCGACCCGAAGTTCACCGATGGGCCGAAATCCTTGTGGTGTCAATACGTTCGTGTGAATCGGCTGCGCTCTACCCCTCATGTATGCCAGCGGCGCAACCTCGATCACGCCTGACGACATCAGCTTCGGGATCAGCTCGGGGTCCATCATGTCGTGCAGTGCGTCGTAGAGCGGACGCAGGTAGGGGTCGATCTTCTCGCTCAGCGTGCCCGGCAGAAAGCCAAGCCGCTCACCGGCTTCCACCGCCGGCCGGGTCAAAATGATGCGGGTGACCTGCTTGGTCTGCAGCGCGTTGACCGCTTTGGCCATCGCCAGGTAGGTCTTTCCGGTGCCGGCCGGACCGATCCCGAACACGATGGTGTGGTCGTCGATCGCGTCGACATAGCGCTTCTGATTGAGGGTTTTGGGCCGGATCGTCTTGCCGCGACGCGACAGGATGTCCAGCGTCAGCACTTCGGCCGGTGACTCGTTGCCGGTGCCGACCAGCATTGCGACGCTGTGGCGCACCCCTTCCGGGGTCAGCGGCTGCCCGCCGGCGACGATCGCGACCAGTTCAGAGACGGCCCGTTCGGCGAGCGCGACGTCGGCCGGCTTACCGGACAGCGTCACCGCGTTACCGCGGACGTGCAGATCTGCGGTCAGGAGGCGCTCGAGCTCCCGCAGGTTTTCGTCGGCGGAGCCAAGCAGGCCCACGACGAGGTCGGGCGGAACGTCGATGCTGCTGCGAACAGAAGATGCGGACGGAGCAGTGTTGGTTTCGCGGGGCGTCACGTGGGTTCTATAGCCTGCTCTCTGCGGTTTTTCCAGCGGGTTAGCGCTTCAAGTCTACCGCCGCGTCGGGGGCAAGCCCAATGCTCAGCCGACGGATGACCGGGACTGCACGCCGGCCAGCAGCATGTCCAGCGAGCGATGGGATTCGCTTCGGCGCTGGCCGGACGCCCATGGGGGCTCGGCCAACTCACCGATGCCGGCGTCGCGCGCTCTGCAGTCGCCGGTAACGCTGCTAATGCGTCGTCGAGATCGACGGTATCGCGCGAAAAGTCGAGAAGACGTCGCGCTTACGTCGGTCTCGGCGCGCTCGGCGAGATCAGCCGCCGCCTGGGTGGGCCCACCGCGGCGTAAGCACCCCCAACGCGCCGAGCGCGACGGCGGCCGCGGTCGAGGTGCGCAGCACGGTCGGGCCCA
>JAVHWH010000094.1:0-5224 GCA_032159915.1 Mycobacterium sp. | reverse complement strand
CGATCGGTGGTGTCGAGTGCGGTGGACTCCAGGTCCAGTTGCGGATTTCGGGCAGGTCCTGGCCGTGGGTGTTGATGTATCGGGTGTGTTCGATGAGTTTGTCCGCCATCGCCTGCTTCAGGTAGTCGCCAGTCGCGCCGAGCTGGGGCAACCGGTCAATGACGTCTGCGACGAGATGGAAACGGTCCAAGCGGTTCTGCACGCGCATGTCGAAGGACGTGGTGATGGTCCCTTCTTCGTTGTAGCCGCGCACATGCAGATTGCGGTTGGTTCTGCGATAGGTGAGTCGGTGGATCAGGCTCGGGTAGCCGTGGAAGGCGAAGATGATGTGTTTGTCGGTGGTGAATAGGGCGTCATAGTCGCGGTCGCTTAGTCCGTGCGGGTGCTCGGTCGCCGACTGCAACCTCATCAGGTCCACTACGTTGACTACCCGGATCTTCAACTCGGGCAGGTGTTCCCGAAGGATCGACACCGCAGCTAGCACTTCGAGGGTCGGTGTATCTCCGCAGCACGCCAGGACCACGTCCGGTTCGACACCCCGATCGTTTCCGGCCCATTCCCAGATGCCGATGCCCTCGGTGCAATGGACCGCGGCGTCGTCCATGCTCAGCCATTGCGGCATCGCGCGCTTCCCGGCGACTACGACATTGACGTAGTGACGGCTGCGCAGACAATGGTCGGCCACCGACAGCAGACAGTTGGCGTCCGGTGGCAGATAGATCCGCACCACGTCAGCTTTTTTGTTGACGACGTGGTCCAGGAAGCCGGGGTCTTGGTGGGTGAAACCGTTGTGGTCTTGCTGCCAAACATGAGACGCGAGCAGATAATTCAGTGACGCGATATCACGGCGCCACGGCAGCTGCGCGGTGACCTTGAGCCATTTGGCATGCTGGTTGAACATCGAGTCGACGATGTGAATGAACGCCTCGTAGCAGTTGAACAGTCCGTGCCGGCCGGTCAGCAGATAACCCTCCAGCCAGCCCTCGCTCTGGTGCTCACTGAGGATCGAATCCAGCACGCGGCCCTGTGGCGCAAGGTGTTCGTCGTTGGCGGCGGTGCGCGCATCCCATTGCCGGTTGGTGACCTCGAAGACCGCGCCGAGCATGTTCGACAGGGTTTCGTCGGGGCCGAAGATCCGAAAGTTGCGGGCCTCGTCGTTCAGCGCGATGACGTCGCGCAAAAAAGCGCTGAGCACCTGAGTGTCTTCGGCTTGCACCGCCCCGGGTGAGAGCACAGTCACCGCGTGGGCGCGGAAGTCGGGCATCCGCAGGTCACGCAGCAGTACTCCACCATTGGTGTGCGGGTTGGCGCCCATCCGCTGTTGCCCGTGGGGAGCCAATGCAGCCAAGTCGGGAAGCAGTCGCCCGGCCGCGTCGAACAGCTCGTCGGGCTTGTAGCTGCGCATCCAGCTCTCGAGTTGCTCGACGTGCCCGGGATGCTGCTCGTCGACGAGAAGCGGCACCTGGTGCGCCCGAAAGGTGCCTTCGATTTGCTGGCCGTCGACTTCTTTCGGTCCGGTCCAGCCTTTGGGAGAGCGCAACACGATCATCGGCCACCGCGGGCGGGTGGTGTCTCCGGCGGTTCGAGCACCGTGCTGGATCGCGTGAATGTCCTCGATCACCGAATTGAGGACGGTGGCCATCAGCTCGTGCATGGCTTCGGGATCATCACCCTCGACGTAGTGCGGATCCCAGCCGCAGCCGCGCAGGAACTGGTCGAGCTCCTCGTATTCGATGCGGGCCAGCACTGTCGGATTACTGATCTTGTAGCCGTTCAGATGGAGGATCGGCAGCACCGCCCCGTCACCGATCGGGCTGAGGAACTTGGTGGAATGCCAAGCCGTTGCCAGTGGCCCAGTCTCGGCCTCACCGTCGCCGATCACGCACGCGACAATCAGGCCCGGATTATCGAAGACGGCCCCAAACGCGTGACTCAGCGAGTAACCCAGTTCTCCGCCTTCGTGGATCGAGCCCGGAGTAGTCGGTGCCACATGGCTGGAAATGCCGCCGGGAAAAGAGAATTGGGTAAAAAGCTTCTTCAGGCCGGACTCATCCTGGCTGATGTCGGGATAGATCTCGGAGTAGGAGCCCTCGAGGTAGGTATTGGCGACTAGGGCCGGCCCGCCATGACCGGGGCCGGCGACGTAGAACATGTCCAGGTCGTACTGCTTGATGACCCGGTTCAGGTGCACATAGATGAAGTTTTGACCCGGCGTCGTCCCCCAATGGCCGACCACGAGCGGTTTGACATCCGATAACTGCAGCGGCCGCTTCAGCAACGGATTGTCATACAGATAGATCTGACCGACGGACAGGTAATTCGCCGCCCGCCAGTACGCGTCGATCCGGTGCAGGACTTCTGGTTCCAGTGTTCGGGTTGTCATGTGGTAGTCCTCCGGTCGCTCGCAGCTACCCGGTTCGCGTCGACGTCTCAGCCCCGTTCGCCGTGCTGACGGGTTGGAGCGGGGACGCAGCGGCAGCACTTTCTCTGGCGAGGAAGCCGCTCAGTTCACCGATCGCACTCATCAGCGGCGCCGGGAACACGATGGTGGTGTTCTTCTCAACCCCGAGTTCGACGAGTGTTTGCAGGTTGCGCAGTTGCAGAGCCAACGGGTGGGCCATCATCGTGTCCGATGCCTCACCCAACGCGGCTGCGGCCATCGATTCACCTTCAGCCGCAATAATTTTGGCCCGCTTCTCGCGCTCCGCCTCGGCCTGCCGAGCCATTGCACGTTTCATGCTGTCGGGCAACTGGATGTCCTTGAGCTCGACCAGTGTCACCTCGACACCCCATTCGAGTGTTGCGACGTCAAGGATCTTCCGGATATCGGCATTGATGGTGTCGGTCTCCGACAACGCCTGATCAAGGCTGTGTTGACCGACAACTTTGCGCAACGTCGTCTGCGCGATCTGGTTGATCGCGGCGTGGACATTCTCAATCGCGATAACCGATTTCACTGCGTCCACAACTCGGAAGTAGGCGACCGCCGAAATGTCGACGCTGACGTTGTCGCGGGTGATGATGCCCTGGGACTGGATCGGCATGGTCACAATTCGCAGCGACACCTTCATCAGCTGATCGACGATCGGGATGATGACGGCCAGCCCGGGTTCTTTTACACCCACGACCTTGCCGAGGCGGAACAACACACCCTTCTCGTACTGGGTCACCACCCTGATTGACAGCGACAACACGACCAGGGCCACAAGGAGAAGCACCGCGACCAGGATGATCAAAACTTTCATAGCTTGTCTTTCTTAGGTAACGAGGAATCTAGGGTTGGGCCCTGACCCGGATCAACCCGTTGTTGCGCACGAAGAAGTCTGCGCGGCAGCCGCCGGTGAGATCTGGGGCGCCAGAAGCCGGGTAGAACGATGGAACGCAAGCGAAGTGGTCATGGTGCCCTTACAAGCACTTGATCACCGGCGTGTGAGGGCTCGGAGCAATGCTCCTAGAGTTAAGCGGCGGACGGCCGAACTCATCCCGAAACCAGCTGATATTCCCAGCACCCTTGACACTACGCCCGCCGGAGTGCCGGCACCGAGCAACTACCCCAGTAAATCCCGCGCGTATTCTTGGGGTGACAACCATCTCGTGACGCTTGCGCCACGATGGCGCTGGGCTTGCGATGTCGATTCCCAGCTCCGCCAGAACTATCGAGCGCAGGTATGACGGAGTTTACCGAGGACCCGTTCGGGTCACCGTCGGGGTCGCTGAGCGCGCAGCAGCAGGCTGGCGCTGATGCCGCCGACTTGCGGGCCGGGATCGACGACCTGGCGGGCTTGGTGGCGGGCAGTCTGGGGTTGCCTGCCTTGTTGACCGAGGTGTCGACATTCGCGGTGCGCGCGATACCGGGCGCCGACGGTGCCGGGGTGACCTTGTTAAAGGTCGACCGGATAGACAACATGGTGGAGGCGTTAGCCGCGAGCGCCTCGTTCGTCGCCGAGATCGACAAGATTCAGTACGTGACTCTCAAGGAGGGACCCTGCATCACTGCGGCACTGGAGGGGCGCACGGTGCGGTCTGGATCGCTGGGTGGGGAGAAGATGTGGCCGCGGTTCGGTCCACGGGTGGGCCGTTTAGGCGTGCACAGCGCGCTGTCGCTGCCGCTGCTGCTGTCAGATCGAGTGATCGGCGCGATCAATGTCTACGCCCACGGCAAGGACGTCTTCGATGAGCACGCCGCCGAACTGGGGGAACTGTTCGCCAAACCCGCAGCGGTGGCGGTACACAACGCCCAAATCCTCGCCCACGCACTGGCGCTGACCGCGCAGTTGCAGACGGCGCTTTTGACGCGCCCGGTGATCGATCAGGCGATCGGTCTGATCCGGGGACGCAGTGGGCGCAGCGCAGAGGAGGCATTCGGACAACTGCGGGCAATCAGCCAAGCCGAACACCGCAAATTGGCTGAGGTGGCGCAACAGATCATCGATGAAGCGGTACGCCGCGCTCGCGCCCGGCGCGACCCGGCCTGAGCCGCCAGCGCGAGACTTCCGACCCGTGTACCGTCGATGACGCTGAGACTTACAGCCGGTACGGACTGGGGCTGGCCGTTCTGCCGCCGGACTCGTTGAGCACTCGCTCGCGCCGCACATCCTGAGTAACCAACTGAGTCACACACCCATGTCTTTCTCACTGCCAGGTCCCGTTCTCGGGCTCCTTCTCCCCAGCCTCGTCCCAGCCTTCGTCTCGCCCATCTGCTCTTCGTCGCGGCGCAGTGATCGCCGTACTCGGACGAACGGGACACGCCACCGGCGGCCGTCGGCACTCCTACTGATCCGCAGAAGTACTCCCCGGCTCGGCCAGCGGCCAGCGGCCGAGCCGGGTGCTTTTTTCTCGGTGAACAACGCCGGCAGCGCCCACACATACACGCAAAAGAAAGGCGTAACTATGGCGATTACCGACGTTCCGGCCTTCGCCCACTTGACCGATGCCGACATCGACAACCTCGCTGCTGAGCTGGACGCGATCAGGTTGGATATCGAGGATTCCCTTGGCGCGCGCGACGCGCGCTACATCCGCGGCGCCATCGTCGCGCAACGCATTCTGGATGTCGCCAGCCGGCTCATCCTGGCTGGTAGCTCGAGACGCTACGCCTGGTGGGCAGGAACAGTGACGCTGAGTCTGGCCAAGATCGTCGAGAACATGGAGATTGGCCACAACGTCATGCACGGCCAATGGGACTGGATGAACGACCCCGAGATTCATTCCTCGACGTGGGAAT
>JAVHWH010000033.1:0-3079 GCA_032159915.1 Mycobacterium sp. | reverse complement strand
GAGGAGCGGCGCCAATGACCGTAGTCGACATCGCGGCGCAGTCGAAGACGATGACCCGGGCGTGGGGCGACCTGGTCGACGGGTACCGCCGCCGCGAGCTGTGGCTACACCTCGGCTGGCAGGACATCAAGCAGCGTTACCGCCGCTCGGTGCTCGGCCCGTTCTGGATCACCATCGCCACCGGGACCACGGCAGTTGCGATGGGCGGTCTGTACTCGAAGTTGTTTCACCTGCAACTTTCGGTGCACCTGCCCTACGTCACCCTCGGCCTGATCATCTGGAACCTGATCAACGCCTCCATCCTGGAAGGCGCGGAAGTGTTCGTCGCCAACGAGGGATTGATCAAGCAGCTGCCCACACCACTGTCCGTGCACGTCTACCGGCTGGTGTGGCGGCAGATGATCCTGTTCGGCCACAACATCGTCATTTACCTCGTGATCGCGATCATCTACCCAAAGCAGTGGTCGTGGGCCGACCTGGCGGTGATCCCCGCGCTGGCGCTGATCGTGCTGAACTGCGTCTGGGTGTCGTTGTGCTTTGGCATCCTGGCCACGCGGTTCCGCGACATCGGCCCGCTGCTGTTCTCGGTGGTCCAGCTGCTGTTCTTCATGACGCCGATCATCTGGAACGACGACACGCTGCGCCAGCAGGGCGCCGGGCAGTGGTCGAAGATCGTCGAGCTCAACCCGCTGCTGCATTACCTGGACCTGGTACGGGCGCCGCTACTCGGTGCCCACCAGGAGCTGCGGCACTGGGCGGTGGTGATCGCGCTGACGGTGCTGGGCTGGCTGGTGGCGGCGTTCGCGATGCGTCAGTACCGCGCGCGGGTTGCCTATTGGGTGTAGCAGCCCCCCGTAGACTTCCCGCCGATGGCTGAGATCGCGGCGGGCACACAGTTGCCGCTGAAAACACAGGTGTGGCGATTCATCGTCACCGGCGGGCTGTCGGCGATCGTCGACTTCGGCCTCTACGTGCTGCTCTACAAAGCGGCGGGGGTGCAAGTCGACCTGGCCAAGTCGCTCAGCTTCATCGTCGGCACGATCACGGCGTACCTGATCAACCGCCGGTGGACATTCCAGGCAGCGCCGAGCACCGCCCGATTCCTGACCGTGATGGCGCTGTACGGCGTTACGTTCGCAGTGCAGGTCGGGCTCAACCACCTCTGCCTGGCGCTGCTGCACTACCGCGCCTGGGCCGTCCCCGTCGCGTTCGTCATCGCGCAGGGCAGCGCGTCGGTGATCAACTTCATTGTTCAGCGGACGGTGATTTTCCGGCTGCGCTGAATGGCGCGCCGGGGCTGATTAGTCCGACGGAGGGCCAGGTACCCTTTTTGACGATGTTGAGCAGCGACATTCCGACCAGCAGAACCCCGCTGATGGGCTTTGGCCGCACCGCGCCGTCGGTGGCGGAGGTGCTGTCGACCCCGGACACCGAGCTGATCGCGAAGGCCGTCGCTCAGGTGGCCGACGCCGGTGGCCGGTCGAACAGCCGCGGTGTGATCGCCCGCGGACTGGGCCGTTCCTACGGCGACAACGCCCAGAACGGCGGCGGCTTGGTGATCGACATGACGCCGCTGAACAACATCCACTCGATCGACTCAGACACCCGCCTGGCCGATGTCGACGCGGGCGTCAGCCTCGACCAGTTGATGAAGGCGGCACTGCCGTTCGGGCTCTGGGTTCCGGTGCTGCCGGGTACCCGGCAGGTCACCGTGGGCGGCGCGATCGCCTGCGACATCCACGGCAAGAACCACCACAGCGCGGGCAGCTTCGGCAACCACGTCGTGTCGATGGAACTGCTGACGGCCGACGGGCAGATCCGCCACTTGACCCCGGACGGCGACGAGGCCGAGTTGTTCTGGGCCACCGTCGGCGGCAACGGCCTGACCGGCATCGTGCTGCGGGCCTCGATCGCCATGACGCCGACCGAGACGGCGTACTTCATCGCCGACGGCGTCGCCACCCACGACCTGGACGAGACCGTCGCCGTCCACCTCGACGGCAGCGAGGACAAGTACACCTATTCCAGCGCCTGGTTCGACCTGATCAGCCCACCGCCCAAGCTCGGCCGGGCGTCGATCAGCCGGGGCAGTCTAGCGAAACTGGATCAGCTACCGCCCAAGCTGGCCAAGAATCCGCTGAAGTTTGATGCCCCGCAACTGCTTTCGGTGCCGAATGTCTTTCCGGTCAGCGCGATGAACAAGTTGTCGTTCATGGCGATCGGCGAGGTGTATTACCGGCTGGGCGGAACCTACAGCGGCAAGGTGCAGAACTTGTCGAAGTTCTACCACATGCTCGACCTGGTCAGTGGCTGGAACAACGCTTATGGCCCAACGGGTTTCGCTCAGCACCAATTCCTGGTGCCGCCGGATGCTCTTGCCGAGTTCAAGGCCATCATCCGGTGGATCCAGACTCAGGGCCATTATTCGGCGCTGAACGTCTTCAAGCTCTTCGGTCCGGGCAACCGGGCTCCGTTGAGCTTCCCGATGGCCGGCTGGAACGTCGCCATGGACTTCCCGAACAAACCCGGGGTCAACGAGTTCCTCAACGAACTCGACAGGCGAGTGATGGAATTCGGCGGCCGGGTCTACACAGCCAAAGACTCGCGGGTCAGCGCCGACAACTTCCACGCCATGTATCCCCGCATCGATGAATGGATTGCGGTGCGCCGCAAGGTAGATCCCACCGGGGTCTTCGTCTCCGACATGGCCCGACGTTTGGAGTTGCTGTAAATGGTGCTTGACGCGGTGGGAAATCCCCAGGCCATCCTGCTGCTGGGCGGGACGTCCGAGATCGGGCTGGCGATCTGCGAGCGCTACCTGCGCAACGCCAGCGCCCGCATCGTACTGGCCGACCTGCCCAACCATCCCCGCAAAGACGCCGCGGTTGCACAGATGAAGACGGCCGGCGCCAAGTCGGTCGAATGGATTGACTTCGACGGCGTGGACACCGGGAGCCATCCCAAGGTGATCGAGGCCGCCTTCGCCGCGGGGGATATCGACGTCGCGATCGTCGCGTTCGGTCTGCTGGGTAACGCCGAGGAACTGTGGCAAGACCAGCACAAAGCGGTGCAGATCGCC
>JAVHWH010000030.1:0-8512 GCA_032159915.1 Mycobacterium sp. | reverse complement strand
TGGGCGCACTGGCTTTTGACGTTGACGGGCCGGCCGCCTTGATGGCGCCGCGCGCGGTTCGGCATGCCGCCGAGCTGCCCAACTGGCCGACCGGGCCGATGCCCGCCGTACGGGTGTCGGGCACGCTGCCCGCGCCCGCCGAACACCGCGCCCGGGTACGACGTGTGTGCGACGAGCTGAGGGCCGATGGCAGCACACTGCAGAAGGTGGTGCTGGCCCGAGCGCTGCGGCTGACGGCCGAGGGCCCCTGGGACGCCCGAGTCATCCTGCGGCGCTTGGTAAACAACGACCCGGCCGCGTACGGCTATCTCGTCGACCTGTCGGCGGCGGGCGGTGACTATGCGGGCATGGCGCTGGTCGGCGCCAGCCCCGAGCTACTGGTAGCCCGCGACGGCGATCGGGTCACCTGCCAGCCATTCGCCGGCTCCGCGCCGCGGGCCGCCGATCCCGACCGCGACGCCGCCGCCGGCGCCGCGCTCGCCGAGTCGGCGAAGGATCGTCACGAGCATCAGTTGGTGATCGACACCATGGCGGCGGCATTACGCCCGCTGTGCAGCGAGTTGACGATTGCGCCCGCACCGGCGCTGAGCCGCACCGCGGCGCTATGGCACCTCAGCACACCGATCACCGGGCGGCTGCGTGATTTATCTACGACCGCAATGGATTTGACGCTCGCCCTGCACCCGACCCCGGCGGTCGGCGGAGTGCCAACCGATGCCGCCGCCCGTCTGATCAGCGAACTGGAAGGCGATCGCGGGTTTTATGCAGGCGCGGTGGGCTGGTGTGACGCCCACGGCGACGGGCGCTGGGTGGTCAGCATTCGCGGCGCGCAACTGGCCGCCGACCGACTCAGCGCACTGGCGCATGCCGGCGGCGGCATCGTCGCCGAATCGGATCCCGACGGCGAAGTCGCCGAGACGACAACGAAATTCATCACGATCCTGACCGCGCTGGGAGTGCAACCATGACTGTGCGGATCCGCCGGGCCGCGCCCGGCGACGTCGCGGCAATCACCGCGATGATCCACGATCTGGCGCTATTCGAGCGCGCCCCGGAACAATGCTCAGTCGTCGAAACCCAAATCAGCTCAGCGCTTTTCGGTGAATCTAAGACGCTGCAGGCTCATGTCGCCGAGGTGGACGGCGACGTCGCGGCGATGGCGCTCTGGTTCCTCAACTTCTCGACGTGGGACGGCGTCGAGGGAATCTATCTGGAAGACCTGTTCGTGCGGCCGCAATTCCGCCGTCTCGGGCTGGCCCGCAGCCTGCTGGCCGCGCTGGCGAAAGAATGTGTAGACCACAACTACACCCGGCTGGCCTGGGCGGTGCTGAACTGGAACACCGATGCGATCGCGCTGTATCAGGCCATAGGCGGTCAACCGCAAAGTGAGTGGACCACCTACCGGGTGTCGGGTTCTGAATTGACCGAGCTCGCCGGCCCGGATTGATCACTTGACGACACCCAGCGCACCGCCGCCGGACTGAACAGCAGCGCCAACGCGGTCAACGCCAAGGCGGCCGCCGGTATCCCGATCGGCGCCCGGTGCGAATCCACCGTCAAGTACCAGGCGACCGGTAGCAGCAACAGCTCGGCGAACACCGCCAGGCCACGACCCCAGCGCCGTCCGGTGACCAATGACCAGCCGGCCGCCAGCACGGCTCCGCCGGCCACGGCGAACCACCCCGCGGTCCCGAATCCGTTGATCCCCCGCTGATCCGCACCGCCGATCGCCCGGATCAGCAGAACGCCGGCGACCACCACGCCCGTCGCGCCTTGAGCAGCGACGATCGCTCCCGCGCCACGCACACTGGTCGGAGGACGCCTGATCACCGCCTAAGCGTAGCCATAACGCTCACGTAGGCTTTGGCGTCATGCGCGCCGTGTTGATCGTCAATCCGACCGCCACCTCGACGACGACGGCCGGCCGCGATCTGCTGGCGCACGCTCTGAAAAGCCGTCTTGAGTTGAGCGTCGAGCACACCCGGCACCGCGGCCACGGGCGCGAAATCGCCGAGGCAGCCGTCCGGGACGGGGTTGATCTCGTCGTCGTGCACGGCGGCGACGGCACAGTGAGCAATGTGGTCAACGGCCTGCTCGGCAAGCCCGGGCAGCTGCCGACCGGGCATGTCCCGGCACTAGCGATCGTCCCCGGCGGGTCGGCGAACGTCACGGCGCGCTCGCTGGGCATACCCCCCGGCCCGATCGACGCCACCAACCAGTTGATCTGGCTACTCGACAGGTTCGGCCCGCGCAAGCAGTGGCGCCGGATCGGGCTGATCGACTGCGGCGAGCAGTGGGCGGTGCTCAACGCCGGGCTGGGCGTCGATGCCGAGGCAGTGGCCAAAGTGGAAGCGCAGCGTGAAAAGGGCCGCAAGGTCACGCCGACGCGTTACATCCTGGCCGCGACCCGCGCCACCCTCGCCTACCGCCGCAAGCAGCCCCGGCTGACCGTCGAGCTGCCCGGCCGCGAGCCGATCCCCGGTACCTACTTCGTATTCGTGTCCAACTCCAGCCCGTGGACTTACGCGGACGCCCGCCCGATGTGCACGAACCCCGGCACCAGCTTCGAATCCGGCCTCGGGGTGTTCGGCGTAACCAAGTTGAAGGTCGTGCCAAGCCTCAGACTGGTCGGCCAAATGTTCTCCAAGCAGCCCAAAATCGCCGGTGAGCAGGTGGTTCGCGACGACGACGCCGACTGCGTCCGGGTAACGTGCGCCGATCCGCCCATGCCGAGCCAAATCGACGGTGACTACCTCGGCTTGCGTGAAGGGATGACGTTTCGCTCGGTTCCCGACGCCCTCGACGTTGTCGCGCCGCCTGCAAAAACAATGGGCTGACCTGCGCCGATCACTGACTGTGGGCAGAAACACTGGTCAGAGTCCGAGGCAGTGTAGTACAAACGGTTAAGGGATTTGGTAACAGATTCTTGAAGTGAGATAGGCCACGGACCAACGAGCGCTATTGACATCTGTTGAGCCTGTGAAACGATCGAACAATCGCACTGCAACGGTACGGAAACATTTGTTGTGCCTGCGTTAACAGCCGAAGAAAATCATTCGTGCGCATTGCTGCGCACACAGTGAGGAGTAACGACCTATGGATTGGCGCCACACAGCGGTCTGTCGCGACGAAGACCCGGAGCTGTTCTTCCCTGTCGGGAACAGCGGACCGGCTCTCGCTCAGATCGCCGACGCGAAACTGGTCTGCAACCGCTGTTCGGTGACCACCGAGTGCCTGTCGTGGGCGCTCAGCACCGGGCAGGACTCTGGCGTATGGGGCGGGATGAGCGAGGACGAGCGACGTGCACTGAAGCGTCGCAACGCCCGGACGAAGGCCCGTACCGGAGTCTGACCTAAGCCGCTTTCAACGGTGCGGCCCCGACGAATTGTCGGGGCCGCACCGTTGTGTCTTAGCTATTGCATGGCTCGCGTGCGACGACCGATCGGTACCCGCAGCACCACGTCGGTGCCGCCGTCAGGGGCGTCCTGCATCTGCAGCGATCCGTCGAGTTCGGCCGATACCAGTGTTCGGACGATCTGCAGGCCGAGCCGGTCGGAGTGCTCGACGCTGAAGCCGTCGGGCAGCCCGCGGCCGTTGTCGTGCACGATCACATCCAGCCAGCGCGCCGAACGCTCGGCGCGGATGGTCACCGCTCCGCCGCCTGCAGCGGATTGGCAGGTGGCTTGGTCGAAGGCGTGCTCGATGGCGTTCTGGACCAGTTCGGTGATCACCATGACCAACGCGGTCGCGCGGTCGGAGTCCAAGGCGCCGAGCATGCCGGAGCGGTTGATCCGGATCGGGGTGTCGACCGTCGCCACGTCGTTCATGATCGGCAAGATGCGGTCGATCACCTCGTCGAGGTTGACTTCTTCATCGACCGACATCGACAGCGCGTCGTGCACCAACGCGATCGACGACACCCGTCGCACCGATTCGATCAGCGCTTCGCGGCCTTCGGCGTTGGTGGTCCGGCGCGCTTGAAGACGGAGCAGCGCCGCGACGGTTTGCAAGTTGTTCTTTACCCGGTGGTGGATTTCCCGGATGGTGGCGTCCTTGGACATTAGCGCGCGGTCCCGACGCTTGATCTCGGTGACGTCGCGAATCAGCACCGCGGCCCCGGCGGCGGATCCATTCAGCACCAGCGGCAGCGTCCGCAACAGCACCGCGGCGCCGCCGGCATCGACCTCGACGCGCATGCTGGCCCCACCGCTCAGCGAGTCGCGCACGTGTTCGGCGAGTTCTTGCGCTTCGAAGGGGTCAGAGATCAGCGGGCGGGTGAGCTCGATCAGGTTCTGCCCCTCCAACTCCAGATTCAGGCCCATCCGGTGATAAGCCGACAGCGCGTTGGGACTGGCATAGGACACCACCCCGTCCACATCGAGACGGATGAAGCCGTCACCTACCCGCGGGCTCGACCGTGACATCGCCAGATCGCCCACGTTGGGAAACGTTCCCTCCGAGAGCATGTGCACGAGGTCCGCGGCGCAGTCGAGGTAGGCGGTCTCCAGCTGGCTCGATTTCGGGGTACCCGCGACGGCGGTCTGGTGGGTCAAGACCGCGACCACGGCGTCACCGCAACGCACTGGCACCGCTTCGATGTTCACACCGGTCTGTTGCCATGAAAACTGTTGCCCATCAGCGCTTTCCAAGCGGATAGCACCCGACTCGAAAGCCGCGGCGATCAAGGGCATCCGGTCGGCGTCGACGACGGTTCCGACCGCGTCGCGCAGCAGCACCGTGGGGGCGGTGTTCGGCCGGCATTGGGCAACGCAGACCAGCGAATCGTCCTCGCGGCGAACCCACATCAGGTAGTCGGCGAACGACAGGTCGGCGAGCAGCTGCCACTCGCCCACGACGGCATGCAAATGGTCGACGGCGCTGCCGGGCAGCATGGTGTGCTCGGCAAGTAGGTCACCGAGAGTGGACATCGGCGCTCTCCGCGGTGATGCTCAGACGACTAGCTGATTACGGCGATGAGATCGCCTGCTTGGATGACGTCTCCGACCGACACACTGACCTTGCTGACCGTGCCGGCGACCTCGGCCAGAACCGGGATTTCCATCTTCATCGATTCCAGCAGCACCAGGGTGTCGCCCTCGACGATCTGGTCGCCCTCGTGGACCACGACTTCGAGCACGCTGGCCACGATTTCTGCCCGGACGTCCTCGGCCATCATCACCCCGTTCCTCAACCAGCCGTTGTCGGCATTCGCGTCGCTTCATCGAACCACAACCGATTTCCCCAGTTGCACTCCGAGCGAGAGTCGGCGCCGGCCGGCTTCTCCGGTGGCCGGTTTATGCAGCTGAACGGTCACGATTGATGTCTCGGAGATATCAATAAGCAAACTCCAAGATCACTAAGAGAACCTATAGAGCCGCTTCCGTGATCGTGTCGTGCTCGAACTGTGACATTTGGCAAGCAGAGTGTCGGAAGTGAATGAAGTGCCTGAAGATCATGGAGTGAAACAGTCGATATTGAGGAGTATCCCGTTGTCCGACAACATGTTTGCGCATAAGACAGCTCGCAAACCAATGGCGCGAGTGGCCACTGGTTTCGGGGTGGCGATGGCAGCAATCGCCACGATCGGGCTTGGCGCCGGTGCCGCCGCGGCCGCTCCCCAGCAACCTTTCGCCGCCGACGACCCGATCCCCGGTATGCCCGGTGCAGGCAGCGCGGTGAACATCGCCAACTCACTGTTCGGCTCCCTGAGCGGCCTGATGAACAATGTCTTTCCCGGGGCTGGAGACCTGCTGATGCCTGCCACCGGCGCGCTCGGCGGCGGCGGCGGCCTTCCGGGGCAAACCCTGCCGGGCGGCCTGCCCGGTGGACTCGGCGGTCTTGGTGGCATCCCTGGCGGCCTTCCGGGGCAAACCCTCCCGGGTGGTATCCCGGGTGGCATTCCCGGCGGTATCCCGGGTGGCATTCCCGGGCAGACCATGCCCGGCGGTATCCCGGGTGGCATTCCCAGCGGTATCCCCGGGCAGGCGCCCGGGCTCGGCGGCTACCCCGGCGGGCTTGCCGGCCAAACGATGCCGGGACAGGTCTCTGGCGGCCTGCCCGGCCAGCAGCTCCCGGCCCAGATGCCCGGACTGAGCGGTTACCCGGGCAGCACGGTTCCCGGCGGACCCACTCCGCTGACCCCGGGACGGGGTTTTGGCGCCGCCGGTCCGGTGGCATCGCCGCAAGCACCGCTCGCCGGTCAGCCGGGCCCAGTCTCAGCGGCGAGCGCCAACGGCGGCACCTTGGTGCACGTGCCGGTCGTTTAGCGGTTGGCTCAGAGGGCTAGCGGCATGAAAGACTGGTCGGCAAAACTGCAAGGAGGACCAGTCATGGCCAAGCGAGGCCGGAAGAAGCGCGACCGCAAGCACAGCAAGGCCAATCACGGCAAGCGGCCCAACGCTTAACGAACCGCTCAAAGACCAACAAAGGCGCGGACCGTCCGACAGGCGGCCCGCGTCTTTGTTCTATGTCGTGTTGCCCGGCTCAACCACCCTGAATGATCGTGGTTCGGCTGATTTCCACCCGCAGCCGCGCGCGCAAACTGTCCGGGGCCCGCTCGCCACTGCACTTGGTCGAGATCAGTCCCTTGATTCGCTCTTCCAGGCCGTACACCTGAAAACAGGGCGGGCAGTCCTCGAGATGTTTCCTGAGCTTGTCCCGGGTTTCCGGGCTGCACTCACCGTCGAGCAGCGTCCAGACTTCGGCGAGTACCTCGGCGCACTCGGGCTTGACGACAGGTTTGGACTGTGACGAGAAATCATTCATGACGACACCCCCTCGGCAGCCTGGTCGCCGCGGATGAATCCCCGCTCCTTGGCGACACCGGTCAGCAAATCACGCAGTTGACGCCGGCCACGGTGCAATCGTGACATCACGGTCCCGATTGGAGTGTTCATGATCTCGGCGATCTCTTTGTACGGGAAACCCTCGACGTCGGCGTAGTACACCGCCATCCGGAATTCCTCCGGCAGGGCCTGCAGAGCTTCTTTTATTTCGGTGTCGGGCAGCGCCTCGAGGGCTTCCACCTCAGCCGACCGCAGACCGGTCGACGTGTGCTCGGCGGTGGCGGCCAACTGCCAGTCGGTGATCTCGTCGGTGGGATATTGCGCCGGCTGCCGCTGCTTCTTGCGGTAGCTGTTGATGTAGGTGTTGGTCAGGATGCGGTAGAGCCATGCCTTGAGGTTGGTGCCCTCTTTGAACGAGCGGAAGCCGGCATAGGCCTTGACCATGGTCTCTTGCAGCAGGTCTTCCGCGTCGGCCGGATTGCGGGTCATCCGCAGTGCACCGCCATAAAGCTGATCCAGCAGCGGGATCGCGTCTCGCTCGAAGCGCTCTGTCAGCGCCGCATCGGTCGCGGTGGATCGATTTTGTCCACGAGTTTCGGTGAAGTCAACGACCTCCGCGATGCCGGAGTCTGTCGCGCCGTCGGTGTCGGCCATGTTGGGTAGCACAGTCCCTTCCGTCGCGATGCCGCTGAACAGGTCCATCAATACCGGACCCGTTTCGCAAAGGCTCGTTGCCGTTGACACCGGACTCCCCCTCCCAATCTAAAGGCTGCGACCGACATGTGTGTGTTCGACCAGATAGCACAATCAACAGTGACGCCCGCCGCGCTATTTCCGGACCGCTGATCCGGGGCGAGTGTGAGCGGCGTTACTGTGGCGCTCATGTCACTCCAGGGCAAAACCATGTTCATTTCGGGTGCCAGCCGCGGAATCGGCCTGGCCATCGCCAAGCGCGCCGCTCAAGACGGCGCCAACATCGCGCTGATCGCCAAGACGGCCGAGCCGCACCCCAAGCTCGAGGGCACGGTGTACACCGCCGCCAAAGAGCTCGAGGAGGCCGGCGGGCAGGCGTTGCCCATCGTCGGAGACGTCCGCGACCCGGAGTCGGTCGAGTCCGCCGTGGCGAGCGCCGTCGAGCAGTTCGGCGGGATCGACATCGCGGTCAACAACGCGTCGGCGATCAACCTGGGATCTGTCACCGAGGTGCCGATGAAGCGGTTCGACCTGATGAACGGCATCCAGGTGCGTGGCACCTACGCGGTGTCCCAGGCCTGTATCCCGCATATGAAGGGCCGGGAGAACCCGCACATCTTGACCCTGTCGCCGCCGGTGCTGCTCGGCAAGGAATGGCTGAAGCCGACGGCTTACATGATGGCCAAGTTCGGCATGACGCTGTGCGCGCTGGGAATCGCCGAAGAGTTGCGCGACGAGGGCATCGCCTCCAACACGTTGTGGCCCCGCACGCTGGTGGCCACCGCCGCGGTGCAGAACCTACTCGGCGGCGACGAGGCGATGGGCCGCGCACGTAAACCGGAAATCTATTCCGATGCGGCTTATGTCGTCCTCAACAAGCCGTCCAAGGAGTACACCGGCAACACATTGCTGTGCGAGGACGTGCTGGTGGAGTCCGGTGTCGAGGACCTGTCGGTGTACAACTGCGTGCCGGGCGGCACCCTCGGCGTCGACTTCTGGGTGGACGGCGTCAACCCGCCGGGGTACTCGGGCCC
>JAVHWH010000021.1:0-11246 GCA_032159915.1 Mycobacterium sp. | reverse complement strand
ACTAGCTTCGCAACACGCTTGACTCGGCCCCGTCACGCGGAAGAAACAGATGACGCATAGTTGCTCAGGCGCCGGTGTAGTCGACCTGCCAATGCTTGATTCCGTTGAGCCAGCCCGATCGCAACCGCTCTGGGGCAGCCAGCGCCGTGAGATCGGGCAAAACGTCGGCAATGGCATTGAACATCAGCTCGATGGTCAGTCGGGCCAGACTGGCCCCAAGACAATAGTGGGCCCCGGTGCCGCCGAAGCTCAGGTGCGGATTGGGGTCCCGCAGCACAGTGAACGAGAAGGGATCATCGAATACTTCCTCGTCGAAATTGGCCGACCGGTAGAACAAAGCGAGCCGCTGGCCCTGCTTGATTTCTACGCCTCCCAACTCGACGTCGCGCAGTGCGGTGCGCTGGAAAGCCGTAATCGGCGTTGCCCATCGAATGATCTCGTCGACGGCGGTGACCGGGCGTCGCTCTTTGAAGATCTCCCACTGGTCGGGGTTGTCGAGCATGGCCATCATCCCCTGGGTGATCGAATTGCGAGTCGTCTCGTTGCCGGCGACCGTCAGTGTGACCACGAACAATCCGAACTCTTCATCAGAGAGCTTGTGGCCGTCGACGTCGGCCGTGATCAGCGCCGTGACGATGTCATCGCCGGGATGGTCGGCTTTGTGTGCGGCGAGTTGCATGCCGTAGAACATCAATTCGCCGGCCGAGGCCAGTGCCTCGGAATCCGCGAACTCGGGGTCGTCGTCGCCGACCATCTCGTTGGTCCAGTGAAACAGCTTCGAGCGATCCTCGAAGGGAACCCCGAGCAGGCCGGCGATTGCCTGCAGCGGCAGCTCGCTGGCCACCTGCGTGACGAAATCTCCAGTGCCGGCGGCAACGGCATCGGCCACGATGCGCCGAGCCCGCAGCGCAAGGTCGTCGCGCAGGCGATCTACCATGCGCGGCGTGAAGCCCCGCGACACGATCTTGCGCATGCGGGTGTGCTGCGGCGCGTCCATGTTGATCATCGAGAAGCGGCCCGCATCGATCTGTCCGCGTGCCGTCTGTTCGTCGACATAGCGTGGGACGATGCAGTTCTCGGCGCTGGAGAACACATCGCTGCGCCGCGAAACCTCTCGGACGTCGCGGTGCCTGCTCACCACCCAGTACCCGCCGTCGGTGAAACCGCCGACGCCGGGCGGCTGCTCGTTCCACCACACCGGTGCCGCTTGTCTGAGCAGGCGTAGCTCTTCGGTAGGCAGCCGCGTGGCGTACACATCAGGATCGGTGAAATCGAATCCGTGCGGGATGTCTTGCGACGGAAGCTGAGTGGTCATCGAATCAGTGCCCTTTCTCCTGCGACCTAGCGGTCAGTTGCGCGGCAGGCCGAGGACCATTGACGCGATCACCGTCAGCTGGATTTCCGGGGTTCCGCCGCCGATGAGTTCGGCGGGCGTATCGAAATACGGTTGGACGACCGCCGGTTCCGACTTCTGCAGCATTGCGGCGCGACCGCTCAGGCTCAGCGTGGCGTTCCAGGCGCGGCGCAGTTGCGTGACCATCGCGTATTTGGCGATGCTCGAGGTGGGGCCGGGTCCCTGGCCCTCGACCAGTCGCAGGGTTTCGCGCAACACCAAGGCTTTGATCGCGGTGCTGTAGGCCTCGACGTCTCCGAGCGCTCGTAGCGCGGCATCCTGTTCGGGGCCCGGTATTTCGGCGACCGCGCGCAGCGCGAGGGCCCGGTCGATGCTGACGTAGTTTCCGATTGCCGTTCGCTCGACCGCCATGGTGGCCACGGCCAGGCTCCACCCGTCGTCGGGTTCGCCGACAAGCATGTCGTCCGGGACGAACACGTCGGTGAGGAAGACTTCGTTGAACTCGAGGCGCCCGCTGGCCTGTTTGATCGGCGAGACTTCGACTCCGGGCGACGACATGTCGACGAGGAAATAACCGATGCCACGATGCTTCTTGGCTTCCGGATTTGTTCGGGCCAGCAATGCGCCGAAATCGGCCCGGTCAGCCAGCGACGTCCAGATCTTGTGCCCGTTGACGATCCATCCGCCGTCGACCTTCACGGCCCGGGTGGACAGCGACGCGAGGTCCGATCCGGCACCGGGTTCGCTGAATAGTTGGCACCATCGCTGGACACCACGCACGATCGGCCACGCGAAGCGTTCTCGTTGTACGTCCGATCCGCTGTTCAGAATCGTCGGGAGGATCCACTCGGCGATGCCGAGCGATGGTCGGATCAACTCAGGCCGTTTGTCGAATTCGTCGGCGATGATCACCTGTTGCACCGCCGAGGCGCCAACACCCCACGGCGCGGGCAGATTCGGTGCCACCAGCCCTTCCTTGGCCAGCAGATCGCGCTGCTGCCCGGTCGCCAAGCCGGGGGTTCTGATGTCGTCTGATGGATGGGCGTTGGACAGGCTCAGTGCCTCGTCCAGCACGGTTGCCACCCTGGCGCGGAAGTCTGACTCGACGTCGCCCACATTGATCGCGGTGGAGCGCTTCAGCGTGCGTGCCAACTCGCCCGCCTTCCGGGTCCAGTGGGTCATCGGACCCAAGGACGCCGCCAAGCTGGTGACCCGTCGCCAATACAGGTGGGTGTCGTGCTCCCACGTGTAGCCGATGGCGCCGAACATCAGCAACGCGTCGAGCACGAGGTCGGGGGCGGCGGCCACAGCCACCACAGCAGCCGAGGCCGCCGCGAGTTGATGCTGCTCGATGGATTCGTTTTCGGCGCGGACCGCGTCCCAGGCCGCTGACGCGGCAAGTTCAGCTGCCACCAGCAGGGTCGCTGCTTTGTGCTGCAGCGCTTGGAAAGAGCCGACCGGTTTGCCGAATTGCTCACGGGTGCGGATGTATTCGGTCGCGGCGTCAGCGCAGTGGCGCACCGCTCCGGCGGCTGCGCACGCGGCCAGAGCCACCACGACGCAGCGGGCCCGCTCGGTGGGAATGCCGGATATCTCCGCGCTGTCCGGCACGACATGGTCCGCTAGTTCGACGCTACCCACATCGGTGCACAGGTCGGTTCCAAGCTGTGATTCGATGGTCAGGCCCGGGCCGGGCGTGACGACAAACCAACGCCGGCTACCGTCACTGGCCTGAGCCGGCAGCAGAATACGTTGCGCCGCACAGACTCCCAGTACGGAGTCCGATGATCCAGTCAGCCGCCAACAGTTTCCGTCGGCAGCCGCTTGCACATCGCAATGCTCAGGCAGCACGACGACCGCCGTCGCCCCTGCAGCCAGCTCCGTCAGTAGCGGCTTGACCGAAGAGTCCCCGAGACTTGCCACTGCGCTCGCCGTGACCGTGCTCAGCAGTGGTCCGGGCAACAGCGCGGCCGCGGCGGCTTCGACCACGCATGCCGTGTCCGCCAGGGTGCCGCCTTGGCCACCGACATGACCCGGTAGGTGCACCGCGTGAAACCCGTTATTGACGAATTCTGGCCACCACGAGGGTAATTCGCCGGTCGCGATTGCACTGAATGCGGCCCGGGTCTGGTCGATGGGCGCGTGACGACTGGCGAAACGGCGCACAGCATCGACGAGTTGCTCCTGCTCGGCGGTGATCGCCAGCGTCATCGATGGTCAGCCTTCCAGCCCGGTCCGGGCATGCAGTCCTCCGATCGCCCAGACGTCCGCCGAGCACCGTCGCTGACCGTCCATACTGAAACACCGTTCTACTCAAGTCAAGATTGATCGGCGCTACCAGCTGGGGTTAATATCGCCACAACCTCTGCTAGGAGGCTATGGACGAGAAGGCAGTTCTACTCTGTCGTCCGTCCCGACCCGGAGGACGCACCGTCAACGTTCCCGCCCGACAGCCCGATGCCGCTGTCATTGCGCTGACGGAGATGAACAGCCGCCAGCTGATCCGGCGAGCGAAGATCATCGAAGCGGTGACCGAACTGATTGCCGAGGTCGGCGCCGAGGCGGTGCAGATGCGTGATGTGGCCAAGCGCTCCGGAGTGGCGCTGGCCACCGTCTACCGCTACTTCAATTCGAAGGAGTATTTACTCGCAGCGGCACTCGAGGACTGGCAGAAGCGACTGACGCGCCGCATTCTCGCCACGCGGGGACGCCACGCCCGCCAGGATCCACTGCCTGGCATTGTCGATTATTTGCGGCGGGCTCAGCGCGCGTTTCACCGCAACCCGAACATGACGTTGCTGATGCTGCAGACGACGACGTCGACCGATCCCGCAGCCAAGGCGACGATCGACCAGATGAATCGCACCAATACCGAGATGCTCAACGCACTCTTGGAAGGTATTGCAGCCGAGCATGTTCCGAACATCACGTTCGGGCTGAACGCCGCATTGAGCAGTTCGCTCACCGGGGTGCTGGCCGGCATGATGACGTTGGAGGATTCCCTGACCCGCGTCGAATGGGTTGCCCGGGTCCTGTTGGCGAACGTCACATCACCCGCCCGATGACCAAAGCCGGCTCATTGACGCGGGATCTGCGCTTCTGGCGTCGAAAGGGCCTGCCGTAGGGCGCTATAGGAGTCGACGAGCTGGTCGAGTGAGAAGCCGATGTTCAGACCGCTCGGGTTGGGCACAACCCACGCCCCGGTACCGGCGAAACCAGGGCTGTATCGACCCCAGTCGACGTCTGACGCGCCGACCATGCAGGCCAACGCCCGCTTGCCGAGAAAAGCGACCATCCGCGGCGCGTAGCGGTGGATCTTCGCCTCGAATTCGGGCCGTGCACAACGAAACTCGGCCGGCGAGACTTCGCTTGCCGACCTCGTGGGTCGCCGGACGACCGCGGTGACTCCACATCCGTAGTCCAACAGCCGACGCTGATCGGCCGGCTGCAGCCGAACCTCGGTGAATCCGGCCAGATGCAAGACGGGCCAGAAACGGTTGTTGCGGTGGGAGAAGTGGTAGCCGTCCTGGACGGCGCTGGCGGCGTAGTTCAGTCCGCAGAACACGACGTCGAGACCTTCGGTCAAGATGTCGGGTTCGAACTGCGCCATCGATCCTCCATGGCTAAAACTCAGAACAAAGCTGCGACCCAGAACCTGTGAATGCGGGGAATTATTTCCGGCACTCGCAACCGCACCGACAACCGAACTAGCGCGGCGCTAGCTCACCGAGTTGAGCGGACGTCAGGCGCCTTTGTGCTCGGCGCGGCCGAACGTCCAGGCGACGATGTCGGCCAGCCGCACGCGAAGTTCGTCGTGCTTGGCGAGTTCACCGTCGCCTTGGCGGCAGACGACTTGGGACAGGTGCACGTACTCATGCGACCGGCAGATGCCGTCGGAGTCCTGGGAGTCGGCGCCGTTGCCGTTGAGGTGGGGTCGCCGGTGATCGATACCGGCCGTCTGAAGGTAGTGCAGAACTTTCTGGTCGTAATACCAGCAAGGCTCGATGCTGCCGGAGATGCTCCCCGATGGGAGGTAGAAGGTCACGTCGACCGCGCGCCCCGGTGCGGGCGGGTTCGCCTCCACCGCCTCGATCACCAGATGAAGCTTGTGATCGGTCACTGCTGCCGTGATGCCAGGCTCAGTTGCAGTCATGTTGGCTTCCTTTGCACCCGCGATCGGCGAACTCCTGAGCCGGAGAGTAACGCAACCCGTGCTGCGCCGATGTTGGGAATGCGCGCCGGCGATACTGTTCACTTACCGTTCAAGCTTTGGGCACGATCGCCGCTGCGACAGCGAGTTTGACGGTTAAGCGGGGTCGACAAAGACTGGCGGCTTTCCTGACATTCCAGCCACGACGGCGGCGAGCTGATTCGGCTTGCCGATCAGTCCGATCTGCAAGTCGGATTCGCGTTTGAGCGCAGCGGCGGGATCGTTGCTGACCCAGGTCTGGTCGTAGAGGCGCTTGGCCGCGCGCACGGCATCAGGAGATTTCTGCGCAATCTCCTCTGCCACTGCAAGCGCCGACGTCAACGGATCGTCGCTGTTTCTCGTCACTAAACCAAGGGCCAAAGCTTCGCTGCCGGAAACGATTCGGCCGCTGAACGTCAATTCTTTCGCGACGTCAATGGGGACCAGTCGCGGCAACGTCTGGGTGATCGCCATGTCGGGGATGAGCCCCCACTTGATCTCCATGATCGACAGTTTCGCGTCCGGTGCGGCGATTCTGATGTCGGCGCCCAACGCGATCTGCAAACCGCCGCCGAAACAGTTCCCGTGGATGGCGGCGATCACCGGTGCCGGCACCAACGACCAGTCGTAGGCCACGCGCTGGGCGAAGTTGGCCAGCCGGTCGCCGTCGCGCTCCAGCAGCACGCCGGTGCCGCCCTGACCGGACATGAAGCTGGCGATGTCCAGTCCCGAGCAGAAGCTTTTTCCCTCGCCGTGGAGTACAACTGCGCGAACCGAGGCGTCGCCGGCCAGTTGGGCCGCGGCCGTCATCAAACCCTCGAACATGGCCTGGTCTAACGCGTTGTGCTTGTCGGCGCGCACCATCGTCACCGTTGCCACGCCATCGGCGCGAATCTCCACCTGAACTCTGTCGTCAGCCACGCTTGGGAACCTACCGCGACGAACGATTTCGAGTCGACGGTGCTGACCCTTCGAGGTAGGCGACGATCGCGTTGGTCAGCCCGCGCCGCGCCAGGTCGAGGTCGAAGTAGCTGCCGAGCTGACGCTCCGAGGTGATGCCGCGCATGGCTCCCGGAATGAAAGTCGCGACTTCGCGCAGCCGATCGGGGTCGACGACCAGCCCGGCGAACGCGTTCTGACAAGTTGCCAGCCAGCCTCGGCCCCAGGATTGGAGTTCGGCGGCGGTGCGCGGGTAAAGCCGTTCGAGTTCGGCCGGGTCGCGGGGCAGGGCGGCGCGCAAATGCTCGATCGCCCGAGAATCGGTGGCCGTCAAACCGTCGTAGAGGGTGTCGATGATGGCCGCGACGCGCTGGCGCAGCGGTGCCGAAGCACTGGTCGGCTGGAATACGTCCGCCCGGTGCTCGGCAGTGCGCTGCAACACCGCGGCCCAGAGCCCGTCGGCGTCGCCGAACTGGTACTGCACGGCACCCCAGGTGGCCCCGATCTCCTTGGCGATCCGGTTCGCCGAGACCGCACCGGGATCGCCGGTCGCCAGCGCCTTGAGGGCGGCCTCGAGCATGTTTGCCCGGGTTGCGTCACCGCGCCGGTTGGTGCGCTGCGGTGGGGCAGCCGCGTCGGTCATCTGGCCGATGGTACGGCTTGACCACGCAATTCGGCGAGATACAGAGACGGTTCTATGGTTATTTCATTGACCCCACTATGCTCAGCGGTCAGACGCCTCTTACGGTGCAGCCCGACCCGCCAGTCGAAGGAGTTCAGATGGCGAAGCCGCCGCTGTCGATGAAGCCGACCGGTTGGTTTCAGATCGCGTGGTCAGACGAGATCTCCGTCGGCGATGTGCACAAAATGCACTACTTCGGCCGAGAACTGGTGGCCTGGCGGGCGCAGTCGGGACGGCTGACCGTGATGGACGCCTATTGCGAGCATCTCGGGGCCCATCTCGGTTTCGGTGGCCACGTCGAGGGCGAGGTGATCGAGTGCGCGTTTCACGGTTGGCAGTGGAGTCACGAAGGCCGCAACGTCTGCATTCCTTACGAGAAACGGCCCAATCGCGGACGCCGGATGCACACCTACCCGGTGGTGGAACGCAACGAATCGATCTATATGTGGCACGACGTCGACGGTCGCGACCCATTGTTCGACGTCCCCGACGTCTTCGCGTCCTTCAATGATGGCAGCAGCCTCGCCGACTACTACCCGCGTCAGAGCCTCTACGAGCCCAGTCGGGAGTTGCACCCGCAGTACGTGCTGGAAAACGGCGTCGACTCAGCACATTTCAAATTCGTGCACAAGACGCCGATCGTGCCGGTGTTCACCCGACACGATTTCGCTCAGCCGGTGTCCTATGTCGACTTCACCATCACGTTCGAGGGTGACGAGAATCAGTCGATCGACGACATCGACAGCGGTGTCGAGGCGATCAACGGCGGACTGGGTATCGCGGTGACGAAAAGCTCCGGCATGGTGGACAACCGGACCATCTCGGCGATCACCCCCGTCGACGAGAGCACCTCCGATGTGCGCTTCACGGTTTACATCGGTCGTCAGCCCGGCAAGGACAGCGCCAAGGCCGAAGCCAGGGCAAAGGAATTCGGCCGCGAGGTGATCCGGCAGTTTGAGCAGGACGTCTACATCTGGTCGCACCAACGCTATTCGGATCCGCCGGCGCTGTCGTCCTCGGAGTTCGAGGGTTTCACCGCGATCCGCGAGTGGGCCCGACAGTTCTATCCCGACGGCCGAGGCGGTAGCGCCGCCGAACTCCGTTCTGCGGCAACCGAAATCAGCTGACAACCGAAAGGCCGGATCGAATGAATGCTCCCGTACGTGTGTTCCAGGTAGCCACCGGAAACGTCGGCGCCGAGATGATCAAACGCCTCGGTAACCGGACCGACCTGGAACTTGTTGGGCTACATTGCTATTCATCGGATAAGATCGGACGCGATGCCGGCGAGATCGTGGGGCTACCGGCGATCGGGGTGAAAGCCACCGGCACCGTAGAGGACATCATCGCGGCCAAGCCCGATGTGCTGACCTTCCACGGCGTCTTCCCCGACGAGGATCTCTACGTCGCAGTCCTCGAGGCCGGAATCAACATCGTCACGACGGCCGACTGGATCACCGGCTGGCACCGCGACAACAACCATCCCCACCCGTCCGGCAAGCCGGTGAGCCAACTGCTGGCCGAGGCTTGCGACAAAGGGAACTCGACCTTCTACGGCACCGGAATGAACCCGGGTCTGAACCAGATCCTGGGCGTCGTGTGCTCCGCCGACGTCGCCGAGATCGAGAACGTGCTGACGCTTGAGTCGGTCGACGTGTCCTGCCACCACAGCAAGGAAACCTGGATCGAGGTCGGCTACGGCCTGCCGGTCGAGGACCCCAGCATCCCGGGCAAGCTTGAGAAGTACACCCGCGTCTTCGCCGACAGCGTGCTGATGATGGCCGACTGCTTCGATATCCAACTCGACGAGGTTGCCTTCAGTTACGAGCTCGGCGCGTGCACCAAAGACGTCGACCTCGGGTGGTACAAGATGCCGAAGGGCTCGCTGGGCGGCAGCTACATCAAATACCGCGGCATGGTCGACGGCGTGGCCAAGGTGGAGACGCACCTGGAATGGCAAATGACCCCGCACACCGACCCCAACTGGAACATCAAGGGCTGCTACATCACTCAGATCCAGGGCGACCCGTGCGTCTACAACAAGCACATGATCTTCCCCAAGCCCGGCGTCGACCTGTCCAACCCTGACAACTTCGCCTCGATCGGGATGACCGTCACCGGCCTGCCCGCCCTCAACGCCATCAAATCCGTCGTCGACGCGCCGCCCGGATTGCTGACCAGTGCGGACCTGCCGCTACGCGGCTTCGCCGGCCGCTTCAAGGTGTAGCTCGGCGGGATGCTGCTACGGGTGCACGGCGCAACGCTTACTCGTTGGCCGGATCGCAGCGGCGATATGGCACATGTTGGCTGGCCGGCGGTGACACGATACTGATGTGGGCGGTGCTCGGGACGGCGTTGGGGCCGTATCGACGGCGATGGCATGACCGCAACAGAAGTCGGATGCGAGTCGTGTGGCACGGAGCTGCCGCCGGACTCGTTGTTCTGCAACAAATGCGGCGCGCCGATCGCGCCACCGGCTACGTCGGCGGAGTACAAGCAGGTGACGGTTCTGTTCGCCGACGTGGTGCGCTCGATGGACATCGCAGCCACCGTGGATATCGAGCGGTTGCGCCAGATCATGACCGACCTCGTAGAGCGGTCCGCCGCGGTGGTGCAGCGCTACGGCGGCGGAAGCATGGAGTACACCGGAGACGGGTTGATGGCATTGTTCGGGGCCCCGGTTGCCTTGGAGGATCACGCATTTCGGGCCTGTCTGGCCGCACTGGCAATCCAGGAGGAGGCCAACCGGTTGGCGGCCGACGTGCAGCGCCGCGACGGCGTGGCTCTTCTGTTGCGGGTAGGCCTGAATTCGGGTCGGGTGATCGCCGGTGAGATGGGTTCGGGATCATTGGGGTACGCCGCGACCGGCGAGCCGGTCGGTTATGCGCAGCGGATGGAATCGGTGGCGCCCCCTGGCGGAGTGATGCTGTCGGAGTCGACCGCGCAGCTGGTCGAACACACCGTGCTGCTGGGTGAATCGGAGTGGGTGCGCATCAAGGGCGCCGAGGACCCGGTGTCCGCCCGCCGGCTGCTGGGAATTGGCCGGCGGGATGGGCTGGTCGGGCGCGCGGAGGCCAGCCTGGTCGGTCGGGGTTGGGAGATGGCGGCGCTTGAGGCCTTGTTCGAGCGCACGATCGGTGGGCGCGGTGGGGTCGTGAACGTGGTGGGAGCGCCGGGCATCGGCAAGAGCCGGACGGCCCGCGAGGACGCAGCGCTGGCGGCCGGTCACGGGGACGAGGTGTTTTGGAGCTTCTGCGAATCCAACGCCGGTGACATAACCTTCCGCGTGGTGGCCCAGCTACTGCGAGCAGCCCTCGGTGTGGCTGACCTGGACGGCGACGCCGCCCGCGCCCGGGTGCGGAAACAAGTCCCGGATGCCGACCCCCAGGATGTGCTGCTACTTGATGATCTATTGGGCATCGCCGACCCCGAGGTGTCGCTGCCCCCGATCGACCCGGATGCGCGGCGGCGGCGGTTGACCGCGATGATCAACGCTGCGTCGCTGGCGCGCACCGAACCGGCGCTCTACGTCATCGAGGATGCCCAGTGGGTGGATGCGGTCAGCGAGTCGATGCTGGCCGACTTCCTCGCCGTCATCCCACGCACCCCGTCGATGGTGCTGATCACCTCCCGCCCCGAATATCGCGGAGCGTTGACGAAGGTGCCCGGCGCCCAGACCATAGCTCTTGCACCGCTGGTTGATTCGGACACCGCGACGCTGGTGAGCGAGTTGCTGGGATCGGACCCCTCGGTCACCGAGCTGGCGACGATCATCGCCGCCCGGGCGGCCGGAAACCCGTTCTTCGCCGAGGAAATGGTGCGCGAGTTGGTGCAGCGCAGCGTGCTCACCGGTGAGCGCGGCGGCTATGTCTGTCGCACGAATGTCGCCGAGGTCAGCGTGCCGGCCACGGTGCAGGCGGCCATCGAGGCGCGCATCGACCGGCTGACCGCCCCAGCCAGGCGGACGCTGCACGCCGCGTCGGTGATCGGCGCCCGCTTCGGGACGGAATTGCTGGTGGCACTGGAGATCGATGCGGCCTTCGATGAGCTGCTCGACGCGGAGCTGATCGACCAGGTGCGGT
>JAVHWH010000015.1:0-4900 GCA_032159915.1 Mycobacterium sp. | reverse complement strand
CTGTTCGACAACGGCCGTCGCGGCCGTCCGGTCACCGGACCGGGCAACCGCCCGCTCAAGTCGCTGTCGGATCTGCTCAAGGGTAAGCAGGGCCGGTTCCGTCAGAACCTGCTCGGCAAGCGTGTCGACTACTCGGGCCGTTCGGTCATCGTGGTCGGCCCGCAGCTCAAGCTGCACCAGTGTGGTCTGCCCAAGCTGATGGCTCTCGAGCTGTTCAAGCCGTTCGTGATGAAGCGACTGGTCGACCTCAACCACGCGCAGAACATCAAGAGTGCCAAGCGCATGGTGGAGCGTCAGCGTCCGCAGGTGTGGGATGTCCTCGAAGAGGTCATCGCCGAGCACCCGGTGCTGCTGAACCGTGCACCCACTCTGCACCGGTTGGGTATCCAGGCTTTCGAGCCACAGCTGGTGGAGGGCAAGGCAATTCAGCTGCACCCGTTGGTGTGTGAGGCGTTCAACGCCGACTTCGACGGTGACCAGATGGCGGTGCACTTGCCGCTGAGTGCCGAGGCGCAGGCCGAGGCCCGCATCCTGATGCTGTCGTCGAACAACATCCTGTCGCCGGCCTCGGGTCGTCCGCTGGCCATGCCGCGACTGGACATGGTGACCGGGTTGTACTTCCTGACCACCGAGATCCCCGGCGACAAGGGCGAATACAAGCCCGCAGCCAAGGATCAGCCGGAGTCCGGGGTGTACTCCTCGCCGGCCGAGGCCATCATGGCGTTGGACCGCGGCACTCTGAGCGTGCGCGCCAAGATCAAGGTGCGGCTGACGCAGTTGCGTCCACCGGCCGAGATCGAGGCCGAGCGGTTCGGTGCAAACGGTTGGCAGCCCGGCGATGCCTGGATTGCCGAGACGACGCTGGGCCGGGTGATCTTCAACGAGCTGTTGCCCGTCGGGTACCCGTTCGTGGACAAGCAGATGCACAAGAAGGTGCAGGCTGCGATCATCAACGACCTGGCCGAGCGCTACCCGATGATCGTGGTCGCGCAAACCGTCGACAAGCTCAAGGACGCCGGCTTCCACTGGGCCACCCGTTCGGGTGTCACAGTCTCGATGGCTGACGTGCTCGTTCCGCCGAATAAGGCCGAGATCCTCGACGCCTACGAAGGTCGTGCCGACAAGGTCGAAAAGCAGTTCCAGCGTGGTGCTTTGAACAAGGACGAGCGCAACGAGGCCTTGGTGGAGATCTGGAAAGAAGCCACCGACGAGGTCGGTGAGGCTCTTCGCGAGCACTACCCGGCCGACAACCCGATCATCACGATCGTCGACTCGGGTGCCACCGGTAACTTCACCCAGACTCGAACGCTGGCCGGCATGAAGGGTCTGGTGACCAACCCGAAGGGTGAGTTCATCCCGCGCCCGATCAAGTCGTCGTTCCGTGAAGGCCTGACGGTGTTGGAGTACTTCATCAACACCCACGGTGCGCGGAAGGGTCTGGCGGACACCGCGTTGCGTACCGCTGACTCGGGTTATCTGACCCGTCGTCTGGTCGACGTGAGCCAGGACGTCATCGTTCGCGAGACCGACTGTGGTACCGAGCGCGGCATCCTGGTCGAGCTGGCCGAGCGCCAGCCCGACGGCACGCTGATCCGTGACCCGCACATCGAAACATCGGCCTACGCACGGACTTTGGGTACCGACGCGGCCGACGAGGCGGGCAACGTCGTCGTCGCTCGTGGCGAAGACCTGGGTGACCCCCAGATCGACGCGTTGCTGGCGGCCGGCATCACGCAGGTGAAGGTCCGCTCCGTGCTGACCTGTACCACCGGTACCGGCGTGTGTGCCACCTGCTACGGCCGTTCGATGGCCACCGGCAAGCTGGTAGACATCGGTGAGGCCGTGGGTATTGTTGCGGCGCAGTCGATTGGTGAGCCTGGCACGCAGCTGACGATGCGTACCTTTCACCAGGGCGGTGTCGGTGAGGACATCACCGGCGGTCTGCCCCGTGTGCAGGAGCTGTTCGAGGCCCGCGTTCCGCGCGGTAAGGCACCGATCGCCGACGTCACCGGGCGGGTACGCCTGGAGGACGGCGAGCGCTTCTACAAGATCACCATCATTCCGGACGACGGCGGCGAAGAGGTTGTCTACGACAAGCTCTCGAAGCGCCAGCGTCTGCGGGTGTTCAAGCACGAGGACGGCTCCGAGCGGGTGCTCTCGGACGGCGACCACGTCGAGGTGGGCCAGCAGCTGATGGAAGGCTCGGCCGACCCGCACGAGGTGCTGCGCGTGCAGGGCCCGCGTGAGGTGCAGATCCACCTCGTCCGGGAGACCCAGGAGGTCTACCGCGCCCAGGGTGTGTCGATCCACGACAAGCACATCGAGGTGATCGTCCGGCAGATGCTGAGGCGCGTCACCATCATCGATTCGGGCTCGACGGAGTTCCTGCCCGGCTCGCTGATCGACCGTGCCGAGTTCGAGGCGTCGAACCGCCGGGTAGTCGCCGAGGGCACCGAGCCTGCGGCCGGGCGTCCGGTGCTGATGGGTATCACCAAGGCGAGCCTCGCCACCGATTCGTGGCTGTCCGCGGCGTCGTTCCAGGAGACCACGCGTGTGCTGACCGATGCGGCGATCAACTGCCGCAGCGACAAGCTGCAGGGTCTGAAGGAGAATGTGATCATCGGAAAGCTGATCCCGGCCGGTACCGGTATCAACCGGTACCGCAACATCCAGGTGCAGCCGACCGAAGAAGCCCGTGCTGCGGCGTACACGATCCCGTCCTACGAGGATCAGTACTACAGCCCGGACTTCGGTCAGGCGACCGGAGCCGCGGTACCGCTGGACGATTACGGATACTCGGACTACCGGTAACTCAACATCGAAAAGCCCCGGGTTCACCCCCGGGGTTTTTTCCTGCCTAGGCCTCGCGCGCGCCGAGTGTGCGTCCAGCGGCACATTCGCGGGAGGTGGCGGGCGGTCCTCACTAGACTGGCCGACGTGCTCATCGGTTCACATGTCAGCCCGCAGGATCCGCTGGCCGCAGCGGCGGCCGAGAATGCCGAAGTCGTACAGATCTTCCTCGGCAATCCGCAGAGCTGGAAGGCCCCCACACCCCGCGACGATGCTGCCGAGCTCAGGGCGGCGGCCCTGCCGATCTACGTGCACGCGCCGTACCTGATCAACGTCGCCTCGGCGAACAACCGCGTGCGGATACCGTCGCGCAAGATCCTGCAGCAGACCTGCGACGCGGCCACTGACATCGGCGCCGCCGCGATCATCGTGCACGGCGGGCACGTCAGCGAAGATGACGATCTCGACGAAGGTTTCCGGCGTTGGCGCAAAGCGCTCGACCAGTTGGAGACGAAAGTTCCCGTCTATCTGGAGAATACGGCCGGTGGTGACCACGCGATAGCCCGCCACTTCGACACCATCGCCCGGCTGTGGGACCACATCGGCGACGCCGGCGTCGGTTTCTGTCTCGACACCTGCCATGCCTGGGCGGCGGGGGAGGCGCTCATTGAGGCCGTCGACCGGATCAAGGGCATCACCGGCCGCATCGACCTGGTGCACTGCAATGACTCCAAGGACGCCGCGGGCTCGGGGCGCGACCGGCATGCCAATTTCGGCACCGGGCAGATTGATCCCGAGTTGTTGGTGGCGGTGGTCAAGGCCGCTGACGCGCCGGTGATCTGCGAGACGGCCGACGAGGGCCGCAAAGACGACATCGCTTTCCTGCGGGAGAAGACGAGCGCCTGAGATGCGTCATCGAATCGCGATGCTGCTGGGCGTCGTGCTGGTTGTCGCCGGATGTTCGGTCGTCCATCCGAAGCCACCGTCGGGATTCGTCGACGGCGCCAGCATCCACACCATCAACGTGGGCGGGCGCGATCGGGTTTATCGGCTGCACAAGCCCGCCGGGCTGCCCGCGTCGGCCAGCCTGGTGGTGGTGTTGCACGGCGGCTTCGGCAGCGCCGAGCAAGCTGAAAGAATCTATGGCTGGGACCAATTGGGCGATTCGGCGAAATTCGTCGCGGTCTATCCCGACGGTGTGAAGCGGGCCTGGAACGTCAACGGCGGCGGCTGCTGCGGCCGACCCGCCCAGGAAAACATCGACGACGTGGGCTTCATCAGCGCGGTCGTCGCCAACGTCGCCAAGAACATCGGCATCGACGCCTCTCGGGTGTATGCCACCGGCATGAGCAACGGCGGCATCATGTCCTACACGTTGGCGTGCAACACCACCCTGTTCGCCGCGATCGGCCCGGTGGCAGGCACGCAGCTGGACCCGTGTCGGTCGCCTCATCCCGTGTCGGTGATGGCGGTTCACGGCACTGCCGATCCGATGGTTCCTTACGGCGGCGGGCCGGGTCATGGTTTCGCCCGCATCGACGGCCCGGCGATACCGGAGCTGAATGCGTTGTGGCGCAAACTCGACCAGTGTCAGGCGCCTACCGAGACGTCCGACGGAAAGGTCACCACCTCGACCGCCGCATGTACCGGGGGCAGAAGCGTGGCGCTGGTCACTGTTGCCGACGGCGGACACCACTGGCCCGATTTCGCCACCGATACGTTGTGGGAGTTCTTCGCCGGCAAGCACCGCTGAGCATTACACCTCTTGTGCGGTTGTAGGAAATATGTAACATTGACGGCATGCCAGATACCCATGTCGTCAGTAACCAGGTGCCGCCGTTGCAGGAGCACAACCCGGCCTCGTCGCCGGTTCTCATCGAGGCGCTGATCCGCGAGGGCGGGCAGTGGGGTCTGGACGACGTGACCGCGGTCGGTGCCATCTCCGGGTCCCGGCAGACGCAGCGCTGGGGTGAGCTGGCTCAGCGCAACCGGCCGATCCTGCGCACTCACGACCGTTACGGCAACCGTATCGACGAGGTCGAGTTCGACCCGGCGTATCACCAGCTGATGCGCGTGGCGATCGAACACGGACTGCATGCCGCACCGTGGG
>JAVHWH010000371.1:0-5677 GCA_032159915.1 Mycobacterium sp. | reverse complement strand
CAAGCGCCAGGCGCTGCAGTGGGCGATGTCGGTCGCGGCCAAACGTGCCGAGGCGCTACTCGCAAGTGAAGCGCTGTCCGACGAGGTGGCCGCGGAATGGCAGCAGGCCGACGCGTTGGTGCTCTCGAAGCTGCGCGACAAGCTGGGATTCGGCGAGCTGCGCTGGGCCGTCTCCGGCGCGGCGCCGATCCCGCGCGAGACGCTCGCGTTCTTTGCTGGCATCGGCATCCCGATTGCCGAGGTATGGGGCATGTCGGAGCTGAGTTGTGTTGCAAGCGTGTCCCATCCAAACGATGCGCGACTCGGCTCGGTGGGCAAGCTGCTGCCCGGGCTGGAGTCGAAGATCGCCGAGGACGGCGAGTATTTGGTGCGCGGGCCCCTGGTGATGAAGGGTTATCGCGGCGAGCCGGGCAAAACCGATGAGGCGATCGACCCCGACGGCTGGCTGCACACCGGCGACATCCTCGAGGCCGACGACGACGGCTATCTGCGGATCGTCGACCGCAAAAAGGAGTTGATCATCAACGAGGCCGGGAAGAACATGTCACCGGCCAACATTGAGACCACTATCTTGGCGGCGTGTCCGATGATCGGGGCGATGCTGACGGTCGGCGACGGCCGGCCGTACAACACGGCGCTGCTGGTCTTCGACGCCGACTCGGTCGGTCCGCACGCGGCCGATCTCGGACTCGCGGACGCGTCGCCCGAGGCCCTCGCCACGCATCCGGACATGCTCGAGAAGATCGCGTCCGGTGTGGCCGCCGGCAACGCCAAGCTGTCGCGGGTCGAGCAGATCAAGCGGTTCCGCGTGCTGCCGGCCCTGTGGGAGCCGGGCGGTGACGAGATCACGCTGACGATGAAGCTCAAGCGGCGGCCGATCATGGCCAAGTACGCCGCCGAGATCGAAGACCTGTATGCCGGCGAGCCGGGCCCCGAGGTCTACGAGCCTTCGCGGGCATCACGTACCTAGCCGGCCCAAATCTCAGCTGGCCTTGCGCCGGTCCCGGTGGGCAACGATGGCGGTCGCCAGTCCGTTTCGCCGAGTGTCAGGGGCGATTGCCGCTGCGGGCGAGCGCTTGACGGCGTGCCGAAACTTGTTCTCTGACGCGGTCTCTGGTGCGTCGTCGGCGGTAGCAGACATGAACCCCGCCGGCAGCGCCAGTTTGCAGATCGTGCGCACAGTGAGCATGTACTGGCGCAGGAACGATCCGGTCGTATAGGGCAAGTCGTACGTGACGCACAACGCGCGGACGCGCTCGGCGATCTCGGGTAAGCGATTGCTCGGCAGATCGGGAAAAAGGTGATGTTCGATCTGGTAGCAGAGGTGTCCGGCCATGAAGGCCAGCACCCGGCCGGCCCGGAAGTTGCCGGTGCCCAGCATCTGGCGCAGATACCACAGCGGTTTGGTCTCATCCTTTAGAACTGATGGGTCGAACTTCTCGGCGCCGTCCGCGAAGTGTCCGCAGACGATGACGATGTAGGCCCACGCATTGCGAAACCCGTTGGCCACCACATTCGCGCCGAGCACGCGGCGCCAGCGCCGGCGGCTCAGCGCCGGAAAGAGGACATAATCCTTGGCGGCTTGGCGCGCCATCTTGCGAAGCATGTCTTTTTTGTGGACGGATTTACCGGCCTCGGTGCTTTCGCCTTCCTGTATCGAGTACAGGCCGTGAAAGGCCACACCCCATTCGAAGGCGGCCGCCAGCAGCACCGCGCGCAACGGCTGGAAAAGGTTGCTCGGCTTCCACTTCTGGTCTCGGGTGACCCGCAGGACTCCGAAGCCGAGGTCATCGTCGACGCCGATCACGTTGGTGAACATGTGGTGTCGATGGTTGTGCGAGGACCGCCAGTGCGTCGAGGGCCCGACCATGTCCCATTCCCAGGTGGCCGAATGGATCTCCGGGTCGTTCATCCAATCCCATTGCCCGTGGATGACGTTATGGGCGAGTTCCATGTTTTCGACACACTTGGCGGCGGCCAGCGTGACGGTGCCGAGCATCCAGCCCGACCTCGTTGTGCTCATTCCGACGACCAGCCGTGCGGCGATCTCGATGCATCGCTGAATGGCGATGGCACGCAGAATATATTGCCGGTCCTTGGCGCCCAGAGACTCTTCGATGTCGCGACGTATCGCGTCGAGCTCGGCCGCGAGCGCCTCGACATCCGCGTCGCTCAGATGGGCGTATTCGGGTATTTCGGTGATGGCCATCGCGGCTTACCGGCCCGACGCCGGCTCGCCGGGCGGCCCGGTCTGGACGACCGCGCGCGCCAACAAGCCGAACAGCTGTGGCATTTGTCTATACCTGCTTTATCGGCTTTACGCCGTCCGTCTGATCGTGCTCTGGCGGTGTAGCACGCCGAACACTACACGGCGAGCGTCACAAGATGGTCGCCACCAGATCTCGACGCCGCGACCGCGGGTTTAAAGTAGGGCCTATGCCACTCGAAGGTGAATATGCCCCCAGCCCGTGGGATTGGTCTCGCGAACAAGCCGACAAGTACGCCGAATCGGGTGGAAGCGCCGCCGCGGATATGAAAGGCAAGCCGATCATCCTGCTGACCACGGTCGGCGCCAAGACCGGGAAAATCCGCAAGACGCCGCTGATGCGGGTCGAGCACAACGGCGAGTATGCCGTGGTGGCGTCGCTGGGCGGGGCGCCGAAAAACCCGGTCTGGTACTACAACATCGCCAAGAATCCGCGGGTCGAACTGCAAGACGGCAGCGTTACCAAGGATTACGACGCTCGCGAAGTGTTCGGCGACGAGAAGGCCGTCTGGTGGGAGCGGGCCGTGGCTGCCTGGCCGGACTACGCCGACTACCAGACCAAGACGGACCGGCAGATTCCGGTATTTGTGCTGACCCCTGTGCACTGAACTCGCAGCTTGGTGGCACCATTGACCGGTGTCCGCCGAAGTGAGCCATAGCCCCGACACCCACAGTGGTGGGCCGGTTGCGCTCTTCTCGGCGGCCGATGTCGACAGCGCGGCCACCCGGATTGCCGGTGTGGTCAAACCCACACCGCTGGAGCTGTCCGACCGGTTGTCCGCGATCACCGGGGCGACGGTTTACCTCAAGCGCGAAGATCTGCAGACCGTTCGCTCCTACAAGCTACGTGGCGCCTACAACCTGCTGGTACAGCTGTCTGACGACGAGAGAGCCGCCGGCGTGGTGTGCTCGTCGGCGGGTAACCACGCGCAGGGCTTCGCCTATGCCTGCCGGGCACTGGGCGTCCAGGGGCGCGTCTACGTCCCGGCCAAGACGCCGAAGCAGAAGCGTGATCGCATCCGCTACCACGGCGGTGACTTCATCGAGCTGATCGTCGGCGGATCGACCTATGACCTGGCCGCCGAAGCGGCGCTCGCCGACGTGGAGCGCACCGGCGCCACGCTCGTGCCGCCGTTCGACGATCCGCGCACGATGGCCGGTCAGGGCACCATCGCGGTCGAAATCCTGGGACAGCTCGACGGCGAGCCAGATTTGGTGGTGGTTCCGGTCGGTGGTGGGGGGTGCATCGCCGGCATCACCACCTACCTTGCCGAGCGCACGACCAAGACGTCGGTGCTCGGCATCGAGCCCGCGGGTGCTGCCGCGATGATGGCCGCGCTGGCCAATGGCGCACCGGTGACCCTCGATCACGTCGACCAGTTCGTCGACGGCGCCGCGGTGAGCCGAGCCGGCAGACTGACCTACGCCGCGCTGGCGGCGGCCGGGAACATGGTTTCGATCACGACGGTCGACGAAGGCGCGGTATGCACCGTGATGCTCGACCTGTACCAGAACGAAGGAATCATCGCCGAGCCCGCGGGTGCTCTCGCGGTGGCCGGGCTACTGGAAGCCGACATAGCCCCGGGATCCACGGTGGTGTGCCTGGTCTCCGGGGGAAACAACGACGTATCCCGCTACGGGGAGATCCTCGAGCGGTCGCTGGTTCATCTGGGACTCAAGCACTACTTCCTGGTCGACTTTCCCCAGGAGCCCGGAGCGCTGCGCCGATTCCTGGACAGCGTGCTCGGACCCAACGACGACGTCACGCTGTTCGAGTACGTCAAGCGCAACAACCGCGAAACCGGCGAGGCTCTGGTCGGCATCGAACTGGGCTCGGCAGCCGACCTGGACGGCTTGCTGGATCGTATGCGAGCTACCGAGATGCAGATCGAAGCCATCGAGCCGGGGTCACCGGCCTACCGTTATCTGCTGTAGGCGCAGCTCAGCGGGTATCGACCACCCGCTGGGCGATTTCGGCCAGTCGTACGTTCATCTGCTGGGACAACTTGCGCAACATCTCGAAAGCGCCGATGGCGTCGATAGTGAAGCGCTCCATCAGGATCCCTTTGGCCTGCCCGATGAGGTCCCTGCTCAGCAGGGCGGCCTGCAACTGTTGGCTGTCTCGGCTGGCAAGAATGGCAGCGGCAGCATGGGCCGCAAGTATCGACCCGATGACCTCGGCGTCCGCATCGAAACTATGCGGCTTCCGAGAGAAGACGTTCAACGCGCCGGCGGTCCGATCGCCGGTGTACAGCTTGAAGGAAATACTGCTGCGAAAACCGAGTTTGCACACCTCGTGCGCATACTGCGGCCACCGGGTCTCGGTCTCGAAGTCATCGACGCGGACGACCAACTCTTTGAGGGCCGCGTCGACACAGGGACCGGCCTCGTGCTTCTTCTGCAACCGGTCCGCTTCGTAGATCAGATCCGACGTGCCGTATAGCGACTCGAACTTGCCTGCCTTGGACACCAGCAGCACGCCCGCGACATCGGCACCGGTGATCAGCTCGACAGCGCTGGCAGTGATGCCGTTGAGCACATCGTCGATGTCCCGCGGCGCCGCGACGGACCGAGCCAACTCGGCCATCCGGTGCGCCAGGTCTTGAGCCGGTGAGTTCGGCATATCGTTTCGGATTCCCCCATCGCTGTGGAACTACACCAAGACACGCTAGCTCACCGAATGTCTTCGACAGCCTTCTTCGCCTCGGCCAGCCCGGCACCGGTGATCCTGCGATATTCCTTGATCGCGCCGATCAGGTTGCCGGCGCGGGCTAACTCGACAACGGTTGCCGGCAGCCCCGTCGCATCAGAGTCAGCAAAGGACACGTAGCCCTCGGGGAACAGCATCTCAAGTTGCTTTTCGATGTGATCGAGACGGGCCCGGGCGCCATAGTCGATTTCACTCACACGCGAAAGCTACCCGACGAACGTCCAGCTAGCCGAGCAGTGCGACGGTTTCGTCGTTGGCGCGAAACATCGGCTCCAACGGGACAGCGAACCGTTCGGCCATGTCTGTCAGCGACTTGCACCACACCAGTTCGATGGTCGACACCGGACCACGGCCGGGGCCGGACAGCAGCAATGCCACTGTGGTTCCCCCATCCACATCATCGAGCAGCGTCCGCAGCGAGGACATCAGGTTCCAGACGATCGGGCCGCGGGGTCGAGGGCGGATCGGGATGCGGCTGAGCTTCTTGGTGAAGCAACGGTCTGGCCCGATCAGACCGAACCACAGCAGTCGGGTCCCGAATCCCAATGGCCCCATCAGTGCGCGCCACCGCTCGCGCAGGTCCTGCGTCGAATAGACCGGGTCGCAGGCCGTCTGGATGGGCGGAATCGGTAACAATTCAGAATGGCTCATCCGCGGATCATCAGCGGTGGCGGACGACGCCGGTAGTCAGTTATCCACAG
>JAVHWH010000353.1:0-7565 GCA_032159915.1 Mycobacterium sp. | reverse complement strand
GCACCATCATCGAGCTCGAGATGTCGACGACGCAGATCGGCCTGGCGCCAACCGCCAAGGAAGTGACAGCTCTCGGTCGCCGCTTCCGGCTCGACGGCGACCAACTCTCCTACACCGTCGATATGGGTGCCGTCGGACAGCCGCTGCAGCATCACCTTTCAGCGGTACTGCAACGCAACAGCTAAGGGATCTGCCGAATGCCGTTGGCTACGACGCGACCGCCGACCGAGAAGTCAGCCGGGTCGGCGTCGGGAGCTCGTCCACACTGTCAAGATCGTGAAGGGCGAACTCAGGCGACCACTCCGAGCGGGCGCTGACGGTGGTGACGTCGCCCGGCGAATTGCAACTCGGTGAGCGGAGTGTATATCCGCGCATCAGCGGTCGTGGCACCGGCGGCCGGGAGGGTTACGAAAGTTGTTTCGCTGTAACCTAATTCGCTCGCAATGTGCTGATGCTGATCAGGATCGACGGTCGCGATGTCAACGACGCCGAGCGGATTGCCGAAATCGCCTCCGGCATCGGTGAATACTCGCAACACCGTCACGTCGACGCTCATGAAAGCGACTGTACGACGTCACTTCTCCCGCAACGCGCAGGTGACACTGCGGGTGAATCAGGTGGCGCTACGCTCGTCGGCGCCGATGGCTTCCAGCACCGCAATGCGCGTGTCGCTGGAACCCGAAACGGTTTGCGCGCCGCCACCGGTGCGGAGAAGTTCGCGAAGCGCGGCCTGGTCGTAGTCGGACGGCGCGGTGGTGTCGATGAAGCGCTCGACGACCTCGATGAAGCGGTCAGGGTCGTCGTGGAACGGGAAATGCCCGGAGCGCTCGAAAATGTCGAGTTGGGAGCCCGGCATGGCCGCGTGTGCCATGTGAGCGTGACTGACTGGAACGACGACGTCGTCGGTACCCCAGATGATTTGTACCGGAACGGATTGCGTCAGATAACATCGGTCCAGCATGGTGACGCTCTGGCCACGCCAGTCCACCACCGCCCGCAATGTCCGGGTGAATGCCTCCGAGGCCATCGGCTCTGGGAGGCCGGCCAAAATCCGCAGCACGTCGGGTAGGTCATGACCCACTGCAGTAGAACCCAGCATCAGTCCGGCCGCGCGTCCGAAGAGCTGCAGAGCCGGCAGCACCAGAGGCAGCCGCAGTAAAGCCAGCGCCTCGCTGCCCATCGGCAGGGACGCCAGCCGCAACATCAGGTGGACGTCTTTGGTGACGCCGCCGGCGCCGACCAGAATCAGCCGCTCGACGAGTTGTGGGAATTGGTAGGTGAACTGCATGGCCACACCACCGCCGAGCGAATGGCCGACAACGGTGACGCGTTCGATATCCAGCACGGAAAGCAAGTCGCGCATCCCGTTGGCGTAGGCCGCAATCGAGTAATCCGCCCGCGGCTTGTCCGACTCGCCGTGGCCCAGCAGATCGACCGCGATGACGGTGAACCGTTGCGCGAGTTTCGATTGCACCGTCGACCAGGTGGTGGAGTTGTCACCGATGCCGTGGATCAGCAGGATCACCGGGCCGGAACCCGCAATGCGGAACGCGCGCCGGTAGCCGTGCACCGTCCGGAATTGCAGCTGTGGCGTAACTTCGCGCACCGAGCGGAGATTTGGCTTGCGCTGCGTCATGTCGCCAACTTCGCTGTCGGGCCCGGGAGGGCGATCAGGTCGGATCGTCTTCGTCGAACTTCTTCTCGGCCTGCTGTGCCAGGAAACGCTCGAACTCGGCGCCGAGTTCGTCTCCGCTGGGTAGATCCTCATCCCGCGTCAGCAGCGACCGATTCTCCTGCGCAGCAATGAAAGCATCGTACTGGCGCTCCAGCGCGGCCACCACTTGAGCGACATCGGAGCTCGCCTCGACCTGCTCGTCGACCTTGACTTTGATCTCGGCGGCCGCCTCGGTCAGCGCGTTGAGCGGCAATTGCAGCGACCCAGTCCTGGCCAACTGCTCCAGCAACGTCTGCGCCGCCGCCGGATAGTCGGTCTGTGCCAGGTAGTGGGGAACGTGGACGGTGTAGCCGACGACCTCGTGTCCGTGCTGGGCCATCCGGTACTCCAACAGGTTCGACGCGCTACCGGGAACCTGCACCTCGGTAATCCACGGGGTGAAGTCGGCGATCAGCTCGCGGTTGTTGGAGTGCGCGGTCAACGTGATCGGCCGAGTGTGTGGAACCGCCATCGGGATGGCGCCCAGGCCGATGGTCTGCCGCACACCGAGGCGCTCGGCCAGTAACCGCACGGCGGTGATGAATCGCTCCCACTTCAAGTCCGGCTCCATACCGGCCAGCAACAGGAACGGTGTCCCGACGCTGTCATGCATGGCGTACAGGCTGAGCTCGGGATCTTCGTAGTGAGTGAAGTGATCGGTCTTGAACGTCATCAGCGGGCGCCGTGACCGGTAGTCGAGAAGCTCGTCGATCGCAAACGATGCGACCAGCTCAGTGTCCAGCGTGTCTTTGAGGTGGTTGGCCGCCAGCTTGATCGCGTGGCCGGCATCGGAGAACCCTTCCAACGCGTGGACCAGCACCGGGCCACGGCCGTCGGACAGTGACAACTGGGGCGCCGGAAACTCGAGTTCGTACATGCCAGGCTGGTAGCGCTGCTCACGGTCGGGTGTTTCGGGGGGCTCGTTGTGGCCCATCGCTGTTGCCTCCTCATCACGGAGCGGTGTGCCGCACCGTGTCCAGATAGTGTCTCTCAGATCGCCGAGCAGCGGATACCTGACCCGCTGCCGGCTATTAGCTCCAGTGCCCTAAAACGCGAGCAGCACCGGCGCCATTCCGGGGTACCCGCTTGGCGCCACGGCGAAATCCCGGTGCCCGGCAGCGCCGGCGCCACGCTTGCATCGCTTCGATCGGGCATGATCGACGGCGATGCGACTTCTGGCGGCAGCGGTGGGGCTGGTTCTGGTAGTGGGCGGCTGTCGTCACCAGGTTCAACCCGCACCTGTCACCACCGCACCCGACCGCGCGGTCCTCGGTGAGGTGAACCGGGCAATTGCCGCGCCGGTGGATCCCGACCCGCGGGTGGGCGCGATTTTCCTGTCCGCCAGCGATTTACATGCCTGTACCGGGGCGGTGCTGCATTCGGCGGCGGGCAATCTGGTGCTCACCGCAGCGCACTGCCTCAGTGCCGGCGCCCCGGTCCGATTCGTCCCGGGCTTCGCCCGCAGAGCCGCGCCCGAGAACATGTGGACGGTCGACGCGCTGTATCTAGATCCGCGATGGGTGGCCAACCGGGATCCGCGGGCCGATTATGTGTTCGCGCGGGTCAGCCGGCCGTCCGGCGGATCGGTGGAGGCGCTGGCCGGCTCGGCGCTGTCACTGGGTGCTGCGCCGGCACCCGGTAGTCAGGTGACGGTGATCGCCTATCCGGCGGGTGTCGGCGGGTTGCCGCTTGGCTGTCAGACCGGCACCGCAGTCAACGACGGCGGATACCCCGAGTTGCCCTGCGCCGGGTTGGTGGATGGCACCAGCGGCGCCCCCTGGATCAGCGGCTCAACTGTCACCGGGGTGATCGGCGGCCCGCACGGCGGCGGCTGCGCGGAGAACGTGTCCTACTCGTCGCCGTTCGACGAGCACATCTCCGAGCTTTTCGCGCGGGCACAGGCCGGCGGGCCGGGCGACGCGCCGCCGAATTCCATTGACGACGAGTGCAGCTAGACGTCGAACTGGCTCAATGCCCGCACCTTGTTCATCACGTCCAGTGCGGCGACCTTTTACAACGCGGTTGCCGGAATTCTTGTTGTCCCCAGTTGCGGCCTGATGCACAGCAGGGCGCCTGCGCCGCCCGCGCCGCCGACGGGGTGACGGTGCCAGTTGCCAGCGTCGTCGCCATGACCAAGAAGCGACGTGACTTTGAACTGAATCGGCCCGGTGCGGTGATCGCCGCGCTCCCAGCGGTGTTGGGCTTCGTGCCGGAGAAATCGTTGGTGCTGTTGTCGATCGACGCCGGTGAACTGGGATCGGTGATGCGTGTCGATTTGTCCGACGCGGTCGCCGAGCAGATCAGCCGTCTCGCGGAGGTGGCCGCGGCCGCCGGCCCGGAGGCGGCCATCGCGGTGATCGTCGACGAAGACGGCGCCGGCTGTCCGATGTGCAACGACGATTACCGCGACCTGTGCTCGTCGCTGACCGATGAACTCTTGCAGCGCGACATCACTCTGTGGGCCGTGCATGTCGTCGACCGGGTGGCCGAGGGCGGCCGCTGGCACTGTGTGGACGGCTGCGGCGCAGGCGGTGTCATCGACGACCCGTTCGCCTCACCGCTCGCCGCCGCGGCTGTGCTGGATGGGCGTCGGCTCTACGCTCGGCGAGCCGATCTGCAGGCGGTGATCGCGGTCGACGATCGGACCCGCAGCGCGGCGCTGACCGGGCTGATCGCCGAGCAAGCCGCGCTGCGCGAGGAGACGCGCGGCAACGACCCGGACGCCTGTGTCCGTCGCGGCGTCGAGGCCGCAATGGCGGCCGCCGCAGCGGTCGCCGACGGCGAGCAGATAGCCGACTCAGACATCGCCGGCGTGGCGTGCGCGCTCGCCGACGTCGAGGTGCGGGACACGTTGTACGCGCTGGCCGTCGGCCACAGCGCCGGTGACGCCGAGTCGTTGTGGGCGCTACTGGCGCGGACCTTGCCTTCCCCGTGGCGCGTCGAGGCGCTGGTGTTGCTGGCGTTCAGCGCGTACGCCCGCGGGGACGGGCCGCTGGCCGGGGTGTCGCTGGAAGCCGCGCTGCGCTGCGAGCCCGGACACCGGATGGCAGGCATGCTGGACACGGCGTTGCAGTCGGGCCTGCGACCCGAGCGCATTCGGGAACTGGCGGTCACCGGTTACCAGCTGGCCGAGCGGGTCGGCGTGCGGCTGCCTCCGCGGCGGGCGTTCAGGCGGCGCGCGGTGTGAATGCTTCGGCGCTATACCTTTTCGACCTTGACGGCGTGAGCCATCTCGTGCGGCAGGCTCACGTTCTCGTGGCCGGGGATGACGATGGTTACCCCACCGGCCTGATTGGACTCGACGGCCACCCGGGCGTTGGGGACCACGCCGGCGTCCTTGAGCCGGGTGATCAGGTCGATGTCGCCCTGGACGTGCTCGGTGAGTTGGCGTACCACGACCGCGACGGGCGGACCGGCCGGCAGTTCGGTCAACCGCACCATGTCACCGTCGTCGGCGCCGAAGCCGTCACCGATGCCCAAGTCGACGAGCCCGGGGATCGGGTTGCCGAAGGGGGATGTGGTCGGGTTGTTGAGCACTTTCATGAGGCGGCGTTCTACGTCCTCGCTCATGACGTGCTCCCAGCGGCACGCCTCGGCGTGGACCTCTTCCCACGGCACACCGATGACGTCGACCAGCAGTCGTTCGGCGAGCCGGTGCTTGCGCATCACCGAAACCGCCAGCGCCCGGCCCTTGTCAGTCAGCTCGAGGTGGCGGTCACCGGCCACATGCAGCAGCCCGTCGCGTTCCATCCGCGACACGGTCTGGCTGACGGTAGGCCCACTCTGGTCCAGTCGTTCGGCGATACGGGCACGCAGTGGAGTGACGCCCTCTTCCTCGAGGTCGTAAATGGTCCGCAGGTACATCTCGGTGGTATCAACCAGGTCGTTCATTCCGCACCCTCCATTGCCGCCGAGTCTACTTGCCCAGCTGCGCAGATGGTTCCCTAACACTCCAGCGCAGCAGTATGCCCGCCGCAGGTGCGGCGGGCATACATGCGCTGCTGGTGCGAGGTGTCAGCTCGCGTAGGAGCGGAGCCGATCGGCCCGCTCGCCGTTGCGAAGCTTGGACATCACCTCGCGCTCGATTTGGCGCACCCGCTCGCGGGACAGGCCGAACAGCTTGCCGATCTGGTCGAGAGTGCGTGGCTGCCCGTCGTCGAGCCCGAAGCGCAGCCGGATCACCTGGTGCTCCCGCTCGTCGAGCGTGGCAAGCACGCTGCGGATGTCGGTGTGCAGCAGCTCGGCGATCACCGAGTTCTCGGCGGACATCGCTTCGGCGTCTTCGATGAAATCGCCCAGCGGCGCTTCCTCTTCGGAGCCGACCGGCATGTCGAGGCTGACCGGGTCGCGGCTGTGCTCGAGAAGGTCGTTGATCTTCTCGACGGGGATGCCCGACTCGGCGGCGAGCTCCTCGTCGGTGGCTTCGCGGCCGAGGTGCTGGTGCATCTCGCGCTTGATCCGGGCCAACTTGTTCACCTGCTCGACCAGGTGGACGGGGAGCCGGATGGTGCGGCTCTGATCGGCCATACCCCGGGTGATCGCCTGGCGGATCCACCACGTCGCATACGTGGAGAACTTGAATCCCTTTGCGTAGTCGAACTTTTCCATCGCGCGGATCAGACCGAGGTTGCCTTCCTGGATGAGGTCGAGCAGTGGCATCCCGCGGCCCGTGTAGCGCTTGGCCAGCGAGACGACCAGCCGAAGGTTGGCCTCCAGTAGATGGCTTCGCGCAATTTCGCCGTCGCGTACCACGGCGGCCAGATCCCGTTTGCGGTTCTCACCGAGACGCTTGCGAGTCTCCAGCAGATGCTTGGCGTACAAGCCGGCTTCGATGCGCTTGGCGAGTTCGACCTCGTCGGCGGCGTTGAGCAGGGCCGTTTTGCCGATCCCGTTCAGATAGACGCGCACCAGGTCCGCAGCTGGGCTTTGAGCATCGAGATCGCTATCCCGGCGTGTGGTGGCATTTGCCATGGCGGCCTCCTGATCGGCGTGAGCTGTCAATGGGTACAACGGCCCATTGGGGAAAGTAGTTCCCACGAGGCAGTCATCTCACACCCCCTGACGTGCGCGAATGTGGCGCAGCCCTGAGAATGTACTGAGAACGGTCCTCGACTTGGGTTATTCGGAACCGTCAGTGGTCACGGATGGCCATTCCGGTTGCGAGGTTGAATGACTGCGCCGTTCGATCGACGGTCGTTCGGCGGTGGGGAACAGCGGAGTCCGTCGGGTCGGCCCGTCGAAGCGGCGCGGTTCGTCGGCTCGGCGCGGCGGGCGGTCGTTGGCGACCAGCACCGCAATCCACGGCAACGGTATCGACGCCGCAACGATCGCCAGCGAGATAAGACCGTTGTGCCACAAGCCGTATGCGACGGCCGCCAGCAACAGGGCCGGAATCCGGAAGGACATGATCGTCAGGTATTTCCGCACTCGTTGCCGGTGTTGTACCTCGTATGCGGGTGCGGCGGCGGTGATGAGGATCGGTCGGCCATCGTCGTCGAAACCCAGCTCTTGGCTGCGCCTCATCACTCCACTGTTGCACAACTTTGCCCGCGGCGGAGGAACCGGTTGCGGCACAATGTGTGACATGGACACCCAGACCATCGAGCGCACCGACACCGACGAACGCGTCGACGACGGGACCGACAGCGACACCCCCAAATTCTTCCACTACGTCAAGAAGGAGAAGATCGCCGAAAGCGCCGTGATGGGCACGCACGTCGTTGCGTTGTGCGGCGAGGTTTTCCCGGTGACGAAGTCGGCCAAGCCAGGTTCGCCGGTCTGCCCGGACTGCAAGCGGATCTACGAGTCGCTCAAGAAGAGCTGACCCGGCCGGAGCTGGCCGGGGAAGGTT
>JAVHWH010000177.1:0-8795 GCA_032159915.1 Mycobacterium sp. | reverse complement strand
TTGTCGGCGGATCTGTCGGCGGCGGTACCCGCCCCGGGCGCGGCCGACGCCGAGTTCTCCGACGAGTCGGTGACGTCGCTGTGGGAGACCTGGGGCAGCCAGGGCCGTCCCTTCGGCTGGTCGATCGGCTCGTGTGAGTCGAAGGCCGGCGAATTGCGCGCCGAGGTCGAGCTGACCCAGGCTTCGGCAGTTGCATTGCTGGACGCTGCAATTCACATCGCCCGGCTGCTGGACAGTGACAACCCGCGGCTGATGGTGCCGGCCGCGGTCGCCGGTGTCCGGTTCGACGGCGAACTCACCGAGCCGAGCGGCCGCGTCGAGGTGCGCCGTCGCGGCGGCGGCGACGAGGAGCTCGTCGTCGACATCACGCTGACCGCTGCGGACGGAAGCCCTTGCATCGAGCTGCGCGAGCTGCGTTACGCGGCGGTGGACTCCAGCGCGGCCGGCGGCCGTGACGACGATCCCGCCGCGATGGTGCACGCCCTCGACTGGCAGCCGTTCACGTCCGACGAGGGCCATGACGGCCATGCCGTGGGCGGCCCGAGCGCCGTTGCCGTATTGGGCCACAACGAGGTTGCGGGCGGGCTGCGCGACGGGCTGGCCCAGAGCGGCTACTCACCGGCCGCGGTCGCCGACGCGCGCTACGTGCTCTATGTCGCCGAATCACGTTCTAATGAAAGCGATGTCGACGGCGCGGTGCGGATGTCGATGGAGCTCGTCGAACTGGTCCGCGAGCTGGCCGCGCGCGATGAAGACGACCCTGCCACGCTGTGGATCCTCACCCGGGGGGTGCGCGAAGGCAGTTCGGATGCCGCGGTCGCCCAGAGCCCGCTGTGGGGGACCGCCGGTGTCATCCGGGCCGAGCAGCCGCAGCTGTGGGGCGGTCTGATCGACCTCCCGGACGGCGCGGCGATCGGTTCGCTGGTGCCGGCCCTGGCGCCGATGCTGAGGACCCCGGCGAAGTCGATCCTGGCGCTGCGCGACGGCGAGTTCCTGGCACCGGGGCTGTCGCCGGTGTCCGGCGAGCCGGTGCGCGGACCGCTGCGGTGCCGCCCGGACGCCGCCTACCTGATCACCGGTGGCCTGGGCGCGTTGGGTCTGCTGACGGCCGGCTGGCTGGCGGACCGCGGAGCCCGTCGGCTGATTCTGGCCGGGCGCACCGCGTTGCCGCCCCGCCGCGAGTGGGATAGCGACAGCAACGACGCCGCCACGACGGCGAAGATCAACGCCGTCCGCGCCCTGGAAGCACGTGGTGTGGTCGTCGAGGCCGTGGCGCTCGACATCGGATCGGCCGAGGCGATGCAGGCTCTGCTGGCCAAACGCGACGACGAGGGGGCCGTGCCGATCCGCGGCGTCATCCACGGCGCCGGCATCACCGACGCCGAGCTGTTCACCGAGATGGAAGAAAGCCGGGTGCGGCGCACGGTCTGGCCCAAGATCGCCGGGGCGCAGGTGCTGCACCAGGCCTTCCCGCCGGGCAGCCTCGACTTCATGTTCTTGACGGCGGCGGCCGGCGCGGTGTTCGGCGTCCCGGGCCAGGGTGCCTACGCGGCGGCCAACGCCTACCTCGACGGATTGGCCCAGGCGCGCCACCGGCAGGGTTGCCACACCGTCAGCCAGGACTGGGTGGCCTGGCGCGGACTCGGCTTCGGCGCCGAAGCGCAGATCGCGCTGCAGGAACTCGAACGTCGCGGCTCCAGGGCCATCAGCGCCGAGGAGGCCTTCGCCGCCTGGGACCACCTGGCCCGCTACGACGTCGCGCAGGCAGTCATGGCTCCGATGGCTTCGATTTCAGCGACCGATGGGTCCAGCGCCACCGAACCGCAGGCGGCCACGCCGGCCTGGTCAGAGATGGCCCCCGATGACGTCCGCCGGGAACTGCAGACCGGGTTGCGCACGATCCTGGCCCGCGAGCTGCAGCTGGCCGAGGCCGATCTCGACACCGACCGGCCGTTCGCCGAGTACGGGCTGAACTCGGTGATGGCCATGTCGGTTCGGCGGGACACCGAATTGTTCGTCGGGATCGAGCTATCCGCGACCATGCTGTTCAACTATCCGACTATCGTTGCGCTCGCGGAGCACCTCGCCAAGAAGGTGTCGCCGCAGCCGGAATCCGACAGTGAAATCGACATTTTGGGCGATTCGGACGGCGGCGTGTTGAGTGAGCTGTTCGACAGCGTCGAGTCGGCACCGGCTGGCAGCGAAAGGGGCATCTGATGACGTCCTCGTATGACGAGGAAGCGCTACGGCACTGGTTGGCCGATTACCTGGTGACCACCGTCGGCTGCAGCCCCTACGACATCGACTTCGACGCTCCGATGAGCGATCTGGGACTGGGCTCGCGCGACGCGGTGGTGCTGTCCGGTGAGCTCTCCGAACTGCTCGGCCGCAAGGTCTCACCGGTCGAGTTCTGGCAGCACCCGACGATCGCCGACCTGGCCCGGTTCCTGACCGGCGCCGAGGCGCTGGCCGCCGAGGCCGAGGTCGAGGCCGACCACAGCCATCTGGACCAGCCGGTCGCGGTGATCGGATTGGGCTGCCGGTTTCCGGGCGGCATCTCCGGCCCCGACGAGTACTGGCAGTTCATCTGCGAGGGCCGCAACGCGGTCACCGAGGTGCCGGCGGAACGCTGGGCGCCCTTCGACGACGGCACCCCCGAGGTCGCGGCGGCGCTGGCGACCACCACCCGCTTCGGCGGCTACATGGACAACCTCGACGCCTTCGACGCCGAGTTCTTCGACATCTCCAGCCGCGAGGCCGCCAAGATGGACCCGCAGCAGCGCATGCTGCTTGAAGTCGCTTGGGAGGCACTGGAACACGCCGGCATCCCGCCGAGCTCACTGCGCCGCTCGCAGACCGGGGTGTTCGCCGGCGCCTGTTACACCGACTACGGCTACGTCGCGGGCATGGACTTGACCAATGTCGACGCGTGGACCAATTCCGGTGGCGCACTGAGCATCATCGCCAACCGGCTGTCGTACTTCATGGACTTCCGCGGACCCTCGGTCACCGTCGACACCGCGTGCTCGTCGTCGATTGTGGCCCTGCACCTGGCCTGTCAGAGCCTGCGCGTCGGCGACTCCGACGTGGCGCTGGCCGCGGGCGTGAACCTGATGCTGGCGCCCTCGGTGGTCCGTGCCTTCGACCAGACCGGCGCGTTGTCGCCCACCGGCGCGTGCCACGCGTTCGACGCCGACGCCGACGGGTTCATCCGCGGTGAGGGCTGCGGCGTGGTGGTGCTCAAGCGCCTGAACGACGCCATGCGCGACGGCGACCGGGTGCTGGCGGTGGTGCGCGGCTCGGCGGTCAACCAGGACGGCCGGTCCAACGGCCTGCTGGCACCCAACCCCGCCGCCCAGATGGCGGTGCTGCGCTCGGCCTACGCCAACGCCGGTCTGTCGCCGCAGGACGTCGACTATGTCGAGGCCCACGGCACCGGAACGCCGCTCGGTGACCCGATCGAGGCGCGCGCGCTCGGCACGGTGCTGGGACGCGGTCGCGCCGAAGACGCGCCGCTGCTGATCGGTACCGCCAAGACCAACCTCGGCCACCTCGAGGCCGCCGCCGGCGTCGCGGGTCTGATCAAGACCGTGCTCGCGGTCCATCGGGGCAGCATCCCGGCGAACCTGCACTTCCACAACCCCAACCCGCACATCCCCTTCGACCAGTTGCGACTGAAAGTCGTTGCCGAGCAGCAGGATTGGCCTGATACCGGCCAGCCACGCCGGGCGGGAGTGTCATCCTTCGGATTCGGCGGCACCAACGCCCACGCGGTAATCGAGCAGGCGCCACCCGCGGTGCCGGTGATCCGCGAGGCCGACCCGGGCGTGACCACACTGGTGTTGTCGGGCAAGTCAGCCGAGCGGATCTCCTCGCAGGCCCGCTCGCTGGCGGACTGGCTGCAGGGTGCCGGAGCGCAGGTGCGACTGCCCGACGTGGCCCACACCCTCAGCTACCACCGCGAGCGTCACGCCCAGTTCGCCACCGTCTGCGTGCGCGACCGCGAGCAGGCGGTGGCCCAGTTGCAGGCGCTGGCCGACGGCCGATTCACCGATGGCGCAGACGGGATCGTGGGCCCGCACGACGGGCCATGCAGCCCCGGCACGGTGTTCGTTTTCTCCGGTCAGGGTTCGCACTGGGCCGGCATGGGCCGGCAGTTGCTGGCCGACGAGCCGGTGTTCGCCGAGGCTATCGCCGAGCTCGACCCGATTTTCGTTGAGCAGGTCGGCTTCTCGCTGCAGCAGATCATTGCCGACGGCGAAGCCATCAGTGGCGATGCGCAGGTCCAGCCGGTGCTGATGGGGCTGCAGTTGGCGCTGACCGAACTGTGGCGTTCCTACGGTGTGCACCCGGACGCGGTGATCGGCCATTCGATGGGCGAGGTCACCGCGGCGGTGGTGGCCGGAGCGCTGAGCGTGGTCGACGGCCTGCGGGTCATCGCAATCCGGTCCAAGCTGATGTCGAAGCTCGCCGGTCAGGGCGCGGTGGCGCTGCTCAAGCTGGATCCCGAGGCAACCAAGGCGTTGATTGCCGATTACGCGGGCGTCAGTGTGGCAGGCTACATTTCGCCGCGCGAGACGGTGATCGCCGGGCCGGTGGCCCCGGTTGACGCGGTAGTGGCCGCGGTCAGCGCGCAGAACAAGTTCGCCCGCCGGGTCAACATGGAGGTGGCTTCGCACACCGCGTTCATGGACCCGATCCTGGGCGAGTTGCGCACGGGGCTGGCGGATTTGAGCCCCGAGATCCCGACCATCCCGTTCTACTCGACGGTGCTGGAGGGCTTCGCCTCGCCGATGCTCGACGCCGACTACTGGGTGGCCAACGTGCGTCAGCCCGCGCTGCTGAGCCAGGCCGTCGCCGCAGCCGCGGAAGAACACGGAACCTTCATCGAGATCAGCGCCCACCCGATCCTCACCCACGCGGTCGCTGACACCGTGGACCCCGCCAGCCATCACCACAGTGTCGGCACGTTGTGGCGCGACGGCGATGACGCGCTGCGGTTCCACACCAACCTGAACACCGTCCACACCAGCCACCCGCCGCAGACCCCGCACCCGGTCGAGCCGCACCCGCTGCTGCCGACCACGCCATGGCACCACAGCCGGTTCTGGGTGAGCCCCCGTCCGTTCAACTCGGTCAGAACCGCAGGGACCGTAGCTGTTCCGGTCACCTACCCGGACGGCCCGATCCCGTCGAAGTGGTACCTCGACCTTGCCTGGCCGGCCCGCGAGCTGTCCGCGACACAACGCGACGCCGACAGCTCCTGGCTGGTCGTCACCGACTCCGGACTGGGCGAGGAGATCGGCCGCGTTCTCGGCGACGAGTTCGCCGCGACGGTAGAGCCGACGTCCTTGCTGGCCGAGGGAGCCGACCCGTCGGCGATCACCGATGCGCTGGCCGGGGTGACTCACGTGCTCTACGCGCCGCAGGTGACCGGCGGCCAGTTCGACTTCGAAGCCGGCTACGAACTGTTCAACGCCGCGCGCCGGCTCACCTCGGCCATCGCCGAGATGGGCGTGGCGCCAAAGCTTTACCTGCTCACCCGTAACGCTCAGCCGGTCAGCGACGGCGACCGCGCCATCGCGTCGCAGGCGGTGCTGTGGGGCTTGGGTCGCACGCTGGCCCTCGAGCATCCCGAATTCTGGGGCCGCGTCATCGATGTGGACGAGTCGGTGCCGGACGCCCTGGCCGCGGGCTACGTGGTGGACGAGGCTGCGGCCGACGACGACGAGGATCAGGTCGTCTACCGGGCCGGTCTGCGCCGGGTTCCGCGTCTGCAGCAGGCACCGCCGCCGTCGACTGCCCCCGCCGAATTGTCCAAAGACCACAGCTATCTGGTCATCGGTGCGACCGGAAACATCGGTCCGCACCTGATCCAGCAACTGGCGGACTCGGGTGCGGGCACCGTGGTCGCGGTGTCGCGCAACCCCGGCTCACGCCTCGACGATCTCACCGCAACTCTGGCGCCGTCCGGCACCACGCTGGTGACGGCGGCCGCCGACGCGGCGGATAAATCCGCGATGAGCGCGCTGTTCGATCGCTTCGGTAAGGACCTGCCGCCGTTGGCCGGAATCTACGTGGCGGCATTCGGCGGTGGCCCGATCACGTTGCTGGACATGACCGCAGACGACGTCACGGCGATGTTCCGGCCCAAGCTGGACGTGGTGGCGCTGCTGCACCGGCTTTCGTTGCGGCACAAGGTCGAGCAGTTCGTGCTGTTCTCGTCGATCTCGGGCCTGACCGGCTCTCGCTGGCTGGCGCACTACACCGCGACCACCACTTTCCTGGACACCTTCGCGCTGGCCCGCCGGGCCGCCGGCCTGCCCGCCACCGCGATCAACTGGGGACTGTGGAAGTCGTTGTCCGACGGGCAATCCGACGAGGAGCGCCAGGTCACCCTGGCCTCTGGTCTGCAGCCGATGGCCGACGACGTCGCGATCCAGGCGCTGCCGTTGCTCACCGGACCGGGTGCCGCATCCCGACCGGTCGTGGTCGCCGCGGACTGGCCGCTGCTCGCTACGGCGTACCGGACCCGGGCGGCGCTGCGGATCGTGGACGATCTGCTGCTCACCGACTCTGCCGGTGACGCCAGCCCGGCCGCTCGCAGCACCGAGTTCCGGGATGCGTTGCGCGATGCCGACCCGGCGCGACGCCGTGGCATGCTGGCCGATCACGTCACCGGGCAGGTGGTCGGCGCGATGGGATTGGCCTCGGCGCAGCTGCTCGACCCGACCGCGGGCTTCTTCCAGTCCGGGATGGACTCGCTGATGAGTGTCACGCTGCAGCGCGCCCTTTCGGACAGCTTGGGCGAGACGCTGCCCGCATCGGTGGTGTTCGACTATCCGACCGTCGAGGCGTTGTCGGATTACCTGGCCACGCTTCTTCCGGAGGTGGCCGACGCCGCCGAGGACGACAGCGACGACGACTACGACGACTTCAGTGACGATGAACTTCTCAAAGAGCTGTCAGAAAGGCTGGGCTGAGCACCGATGACTGCACCGCCAGATCGTCGGGCGATCATCACCGAGGCGCTCCGCAAGATCGATGATCTGACGGCTCGGTTGGAGATCGCCGAAAAGGCTGACCTCGAACCGATTGCCGTGGTGGGTATGGCCTGCCGGCTGCCGGGTGGCATCAGCACGCCCACCGACTACTGGCAGTTGCTACGCGACGGTCTCAGTGGTGTAATCCGGGTCCCCGAAGACCGCTGGGACGCCGACGCCTACTTCTCCGAGGACCACACCCGTCCGGGCACGATCTGCAACCGGGAGGGCGGCTTCCTCACCTCGTGGCGTCCCGACGAATTCGACGCCGAGTTCTTCGGGATCTCTCCGCGTGAAGCGGTGGCGATGGATCCCCAGCAGCGGCTGCTGCTCGAAGTTGCCTGGGAGGCACTGGAAAACGCCGGTGTCACACCGAAGGCCGTTCGCAACAGCCAGACCGGGATCTATGTCGGTCTGACCACCAGCGACTACTACTGGCTGTCCACCGACGGCGGCGTGCGGCCGGAAGACTTCGACCCGTACCTGCCGTTCGGCAACGCGTCGAACTTTGCCGCGGGCCGGCTGTCGTATTTCCTCGGGGCGCACGGTCCGGCCGTGGTGCTCGACACCGCGTGCTCATCCTCGCTCGTCGCCATCCACCTGGCCTGCCAGAGCCTGCGCCGGCGCGAAACGGATCAGGCGCTGGCCGCCGGCACCAACCTGATCCTGACACCGGAGAACAGCATCGCCTGCTCACGGTGGGGCATGCTGGCGCCGGACGGCCAGTGCAAGACTTTCGACGCCACCGCGAACGGCTATGTGCGCAGCGAGGGCTGCGGCGTGATCGTGCTCAAGCGGCTCAGTGATGCTGTGCGCGACGGGGATAGGGTGCTGGCCCTGATCCGTGGCTCAGCCGTCAACCAGGACGGCCCGAGCAGTGGTCAGACGGTGCCCAGCGGGCCCGCACAGCAGGCCGTCCTGCGCGCGGCGCTGGCGTCGGCGCGGTTGGAGCCCTCGGAGATCGACTACATCGAGGCCCACGGCACCGGCACCGCACTCGGCGACCCGATCGAACTCGACGCGCTGAGCGCCGTTTTCGGCCAGCGCGACGATTCGGCGCCGCTGGTCCTCGGATCGGTCAAGACCAACCTGGGTCACCTGGAGAACTCCGCTGGCATCGCCGGCGTCATCAAGACCGTGCTCAGCATGAACCACGGCTACATCCCGCCGCACCTGCACTTCACCGGGCTGACCCCGAATGCCGGTGCCGGCGCGTCGAAGTTCACCATCGCCGCCGACGGCATGCCGTGGCCGCAGGTGAGCCGGCCGCGCCGCGCGGGCGTGTCGTCGTTCGGCGTCAGCGGGACCAACGCACACATTGTGATCGAGCAGGCGCCGGCCACCGAATCGGTTGCCGCGCAACCGGAGCCGCCGGTCAACACGCTGGTCATCTCCGGGAAGACCCCGGCGCGTATCGCGCCGATCGCCGAAATGCTGGCCGACTGGATGTCCGGTCCCGGTGCTCAGGTGCCACTGGCCGACGTCGCCCACACCGTCAACAACTACCGTGGCCGCTACCGCAGCTTCGCCGCCGTCGCCGCACGCGACCACGAGCAGGCCGTCGCCGGGCTGCGGGCGCTGGCCGCCGGTGAGCCCGCGACCGGCGTCGTCGAACCGACCGAGAAGCCGCACGGTTCGGGCACGGTGTTTTTGTATTCGGGTCAGGGTTCGCAGTGGGCGGGGATGGGTCGGCAGTTGTTGGCCGATGAGCCGGCGTTTGCTGCGGCGGTGGCTGAGTTGGAGCCTGATTTT
>JAVHWH010000310.1:0-2700 GCA_032159915.1 Mycobacterium sp. | reverse complement strand
CAGCGCGAACCGTTGCACGTGGGCGGGAGGTTGCCTCGGCCACGGGTATACGACGTCGACGGGCGCATCATCGGGCATGATTTCCAACGTACGTGGTCGGGCAAATCGTAGTGCTGGTACCTACTCGGTCATACGCGCTCGGCCGTCATGTCCATCTCGATCCAGCCCTGGCACGGGCCGCTCGAGATGTCGGTATGCATGACGCCGGCAAGTGTTCCGTTGGCTTGGGGCGTGTAGCGCACATGTGATCGGGCCGGACTCCATTGAATCGTGGTGTCGGGCATCATGCAGTCCCATTGAAAATCGCTGTCTTGAGTCCAGGACGACCCGTCCCAGGTGAATTGCACCGGTTGCGGAATCGTCGGATTGCTCGGCGGAGGGCCGCTGACGATCGTGGCGACGCATTTTCCGCCGGTACAGCTTGATCGGAATCCGTAGGTCTCGGTGTGCTGGCCCTCAGGGTCACCCACCGCCATGCTGGTCCCGGACTTTGGACCAACCATGAACGTGATCGCGTACTCGCCGTTCCACGACGCAGGGTCGGCGAAGGCAGTCGGGGGAAACGACAGGGCGATCGTGAGCGGCGCGGCGCACAAAGCGACGAGACTGCTCAGACGATCCAGAACCATCGGTTTCTCCTCCCAGCCCGCAACGGCGTCAGATGTGTACCCGATCTCTACGTTATTCCCGATGAAGCGGGATGCCGTCTCGAACGACAGCCTTGGGTCTCGCGATCCCTGGTGGTCGTGCAACGCGTCAGACCGACGCCGCCGCATCCTCAAGTTCTGCGATGACGATCTTGCGCATTCCGTACATCGCCTGGGTGGCGGCGGTGGCGCACGCCGGGTCCGGGTGACTGACCAGTTCATACAGCCGCGCCGGAATCACCTGCCAGCTCAGGCCGAACCGGTCCTTGCACCAGCCGCACTGAGATTCCTCGCCGCCATCGGTCAGCCGATTCCAGTAGTAGTCGACCTCGTCCTGGTCCTTGCAGTCGATCGTGAACGACACCGCCTCGCTGAACGAGAAGTACGGACCGCCGTTGATGCCGATGAAGCGGTTGCCGTCGAGAACGAAGGTGCCCGACAGTACTGAGCCGGGTTCGCCGGGGCCGGCGTCGGTGCTCCGGTTCAGATCCTCGATGCGCGAGTTCGGAAAAATCGAAGTGTAAAAATCCGCGGCCTCCTCCAGGTCGTGGTCGAACCACAGCGTGGGCGTGATCGAGGGCATGGCTGTCTCCTGGGTGTTGTCGTAGGTGTCCGCAGAGGTAGACCCCGGCGAAGAGAAAAACTCATCTGAGTAACGTCAAAGTCCGATCGACCGAGAGGACCACTGTGACTGCCGTGCGCAACACTCCCAAGACTGTCGAGTTTTCCGGGGTTCAGGGTCTCACCCTGGTCGCAGACGAGTGGCTCGGTCGATCGGCCGACGACGCCGACGACGCCGACGCGGTGGGCGATCGCCCCAGCGTCCTCATGCTGCACGGCGGAGGCCAGAACCGGCACTCCTGGAAGAACACCGGTCAGGTGCTGGCCGAGCACGGCTTCCACGTCGTCGCGCTGGACAGCCGCGGTCACGGCGACAGCGACCGGGCACCCGACGCCGACTACGACGTCGAGACGATGACCGCCGACGTGATGGCCGTCCTGGACGCGATCGGCCGGCCGGTGATCTTGATCGGGGCCAGCATGGGCGGACTGACCGGCATTCTGGTCGCCGACCGGGCCGGTCCGCAGCGGGTCACCCGGCTGGTACTCGTCGACGTCGTGCCGCGGTTCGAGAAGAACGGCAGCGCGCGCATCCGCGACTTCATGTTCAGCGGGCTGCATGGGTTCGCCGATCTCGACGAGGCCGCGGACGCCGTCGCCGCCTACCTGCCGCACCGGACCAGGCCGCGCAGCCCGGAGGGACTGAAGAAGAACCTGCGGCTGCGCGACGGCCGCTGGTACTGGCACTGGGATCCGGCGTTCATGACCAAGCCGGGCGATGACCCGGAACTTCGCACCGAGAACTTCGAGCGCGCCGCCGCCGACCTGACGATTCCCGTGCTGCTGATCCGCGGCAAGCTCTCCGACGTGGTCAGCCCCGAGGGTGTCGAACACTTCCTGGAGACGGTGCCTAACGCGGAATTCGTGGAGCTACCCGGTGCCGGACACACCGCGGCAGGCGATGACAACGACGCCTTCAGCGACGTCGTGGTGACGTTCGCGACGCGCTAGTCCAATGGCGGCGACCCGCTAGTTAGCCGGCTTCTCCGCATGACCGCCGAATTGCTTGCGCATCGCCGATAGCGCCTTGTTGGCGAAGTCGTCGAGGCTGCGCGAGGCGAAGCGGGACTGCAGAGCGGTCGTGAGCACCGGCGCCGGAACGCCTTCGTCGATCGCCGCGATCGCGGTCCAGCGGCCCTCTCCTGAGTCGGAAACCCGGCCGGAGAACTCCTTGAGCTCGGGCGACTCGTTCAGCGCGATCGCGGTGAGATCCAACAGCCACGACCCGACGACGCTGCCCCGGCGCCACACCTCGGCGACGTCGGCGACGTCGAAGTCGTACTGGTAGCACTCGGGGTTAGACAACGGCGCCGTTTCCGCGTCGCCCTGCTGGATACGGGTGCCGATGTCGGCATTGCGCAGAATGTTGAGGCCTTCGGCGAGCGACGCCATCATTCCGTACTCGATGCCGTTGTGCACCATCTTCACGAAG
>JAVHWH010000272.1:0-4262 GCA_032159915.1 Mycobacterium sp. | reverse complement strand
GGGATCGTGTTGATGCCAAAGAAATTGGTTGCCTGCAGCACGCCGTGCACAACGTGGTTGGTCGCCAGTTCGGGCATGGTGGGCATCGCCGCCAACGCGGCAGCGTAAGCAGCGGCTGCGGTCTCGTGCTGGGTGGCGGCTGCGGCACTGTCGGCGCTGGCCTCGGTCAGCCACGCCAGATACGGGACATACGCCGACACGAACGACTCCGCGCTCGGCCCCTCCCACGCCCCGGTTTGCACCTCCGCCAGCACCGAGCTGAGTTCTTCTGCCACGGAGGTGTATTCGGCGCTCAGCGAACTCCAAGCCCCTGCGGCCTCCAGTAGCGAACCGGGTCCAGGACCACTGCTCAACAATGTGGAATGCACCTCGGGCGGCGCGGCCATGTAGATGGGCGCCGTCATCATCAGCCCCAGACGCTGTGATACGACGACGCCGCAGCGGCGTCGACTGCGGCGTACGTTGCACTCGAGCTGGCCACACCCACACCGGAACGGCCGAGCTCCTCGGCACCTTGGGCGACGGCCGCCGCATGCCGGCCCCCGCGAAGGCTGAATCCGGCCGCGGTCTGCAGCGACACCGGATCGGCGGCGGCGGGCACCACGGCGGAGATCAGCGGTGCGGAGCCGGCTTGCGCGGAGGCCAGCCTCGCCGTCAGGGCTTCGATGCGCGCGCTGGCCGCCGCAAGGCCTTCTGGTATGACGCGCAGTGTCATGGCAGCCCTCCAGACGCGGTGATGAACATGATTTTCATTAGCATTTTTAGCACACCGGCGCGGGATAGGAAACCCGGCGGCCCGGCGGCGGTCGCCGATCAACGCCTCAGTCGGCTATCGGGAAGCCGCCAGCTGCTGATAGCCGGGGTCGGCGAAGCGCTGGGCGGCTTGCCTCACCTCATCGGTAATCGGTCGGCGCTGCGGATCATCACCCGAGAACTGTTCATTCCGTGCTGTTTTGGAGTAGAACCGGGACTGCTCGGCCATGCGCTGAATGGCCGCATCGTCGGTTTGGATCCCGAAGTGCGGTGCCACCCGTTGCCATACCGCACTGGGAAACTCGACGTGGTCGACGCATACTCGCCGAGCGGGACCGGCGGCGGCGGAGAACAGCATCGCTCCCAGAGCGCGGGCGGTGAATTCAGGTCGCGTCATCGTCGACACAGCCGCCGGATCGATGCCGAAATGCCGCGCGGTCTGCGGCGGCGGCGCCTGGTCGCCGAGCCAACTCGGCGGAGTGGCCAGCAGCGACGCGATCACCTGCGCCGGGTCGCGCTGAACCCAGACCCAGGGGGTGTCGGGAAAGGCCGCGGTCAAAATCTCCTGGCGGCGAATGTTCCAGCTGGTGCACTTGAGCACCAACTGCCGTTCGTCGCCGAAACGGCGTCGACCCAGCGCCCGCACCAACACCCGAACCACCTGGACCAGCGTTGCCCCGTCGACTCGTTGGGGTTCGATGCCCAGCAGCGCGTTCAGCGGCGACGGCTCCGCGATGACGACCACTCCCGGAACGGTGGCAAGCAGCCGCGACACGAGTGTCGAGCCGCACCGAGACAAGTGAAACACCATGCCGACTGGATCGAGCGACGGCTCCAGGTCGAGGGCCAGCAGCGCATCGAGTCCGGTTCTGACGAGCGGCTGGGCCCGTGGGCCGGTTGCCCAGCGCGCAACGGTCTGGTCGAAGAACGGCTCGACGAAACGCTCGGCCGACAGATCAGCCCAGTCGACGCTCGGGTTCGGCCCGGAGAAGTCGAATCGGATCGGCGTCCAGCGGGCCAGGTCGGCGACCTGCATCAGTCCTCCGGTAACCGGAGCAGGAAACCTTGCATGATCAGGGCTCGGGCAAGTTCCAGGCGCTGCACCTCGTCCAACCCCGGCAGATCGCAGATTCTAAAGGGCGCCGTGCTTTCGGTGAGAAATTGCAGGGCGCTCTTGTGGTCAGCGGCGGCATTCACTTGGGACTGGGCGAAATGCAATGTCACCTGATCGGAGTTCTCGGTCACCCGCGAATACAGCGGTTGGTATTTGATCACGCGGGTCTGGTCGTCGATCGCGACAGCGTCGGAGATTCCGTTGCCGAGCGGTTTACATTGGCCGCGCCTGACCAGGTCCGCTTCCAGCGAATCGAGACCTCCGGCAATGACTTCCGGTTGTTGCAGGGCTTCGGTGATGCCGTGCACAAGGGCTCCGAGACCCGACCGGACGTCTGGGTCCGACAGGAAGCGCGGCGGCAATCGGGTGTGGATGCGGTCATCGGAGGCGTTGAGAGCGTTCAGCGCTCGGGTGGCAAGCATGAAGAGTGTCGGTGCCTGCAAGCCGACCGTCAGGTGCACCGACAGCTCCGACGAAGATTTCGCGGCATGCACTCGCCCGCGTGGGACGTAGAGCACATCACCGGCCTGCAGGCGCACGTCGACGGGCGCAGGAAGGCCGGCGGTGGAGATCGCCTCGTGGCGCCCCATCTCGTGCGGCGGCACATCAACACCCTCGAACACATGCCACATCTTCGATCCCTGGAGTTGCACGATCAGCGCGTCGTGATCATCGCAGTGTGCCGCGAAGCCCTGCGACTCCGGCGGGGTCAAATAAGCATTGACCTGTGTCGCGAAGTTCAGCTCGACCTCGATCGAATGCGACAACGCTGCGATTGTGTGCACATACCGCTGAACGCTTTCCAGCACGATGGTGTAGCCGTCGGCGAAGTCCTGGCCGATGGCCGCAGCATCGAAACCGCCGTCGGCCAGCCGGTAGACATACTGATCTTTCCGTTCGTTCTCACGCACCAGGCTGACCAGCGACAGCTGCGGCCGAAACAACGCCAGTAGATCGTCGACCGAATCCGCTTCTGCGCGAAGGCTATCCACATAGTCACGACGATCTCGACTGACGTGGTAGTGGGTGGTACCCCAGATCTCGCCGAGGAATTCATCGACCGTCAGCGGGTGAAGCAACCAGGCCAGCGACAGATCGGTGTGACCGCCGGGTGAGCGCTGCCGCATCAGTCCTTTTCTCCGCCTGCTCTCACTTCGCCGTCGCAATCGGTGTCCCACGTGCCCGGCACCATCGGCAGCACCGCGCCGCCGCCGAACTCATCGTGGAGGGCAGCCAAACCCGCTGCGGCCGTAGAGCTTTTGCGGACTGTGCCGGCGAAGCCCAACGGCGAGATGCCGCGATCAGACACCACCGTGGATCCGGCCTGCGGCTCAGACCACTGCGGATCGACATTGGTATCGATGTCCATGAACTCGTGAGCGTACCCGCGCATCCCCGCCCGTCGGCGTCGTCTCGCCCGGTGGGGATCGCGGGCAGCGGCGGCGGTAGCCGCGACGGCTGCGTTGGGTTGCGCGGCTTTGTTCCCCTGCCCCGCGCCGGCGGTGCCGGCCATGCCTGTGCCCGACCCGATTCCGGGGGGTCCCACAGCATAGGGGGGTACGAACCCGGGCCCCGCCGGGGCTGGAGGCGGCGATGTCGGCACGGCGGTCGCGACGGATGCGGCCGGAGAAATCGGCGCGGGCGCCGGCGCCGGCGTCGGCGCAGCAGAGGCGCCGATCGCGACGGGGCTGCCAATCGCGGCGGGCAACGTCGAGGTCTGCGCTGGTGCTGGCGGTGCTGGGGCCTGGAGTTGCGATGCGCCTGTCGGTATGGCGGCCAACCCGGCCACGCCGGCGAGGCCGGCGATGCCTCCGGTCAACCCGATCGGTGCGATCAGCGGAAGTGCGTACACCTCGGGGAACGCGCTGAGGAATTCCCCGACGTGGCCCACCTCGTCGGTCACCAGTCCCCCAATGTCCGCTGTCAGCTGCGTTAACCCTTGCGCCGGATTTTGTCCGATCAGCGTGATATCGCGCTGCAAGGTCTGGGTGATCTCAGTGATGCGATTGACGTACCAGCTGAAGGTGTAGGGGTCCCCGGAGTCGTCGTCGATGATGTCCAGTGTCGAGCTGTCTCCTGAACCGCTGTCGGCGGGCTGGGCGCTGGCGGAGTTGACGATCTGCGGTGCGGCATCTGTCTGCGGCGTTGCAGCCAACGCCGTGCCGGCAACCGCCTGGTAGGTGGTCATGGTGGTGGCGGCCTGGACCCACATCCGCGCGTAGTCGGCTTCGTTCAGTGCGATCGGAATGGTGTTGATGCCGAAGAAGTTCGTTGCCGTCAACACACCGTGCACCACATGGTTGGTGGCCAGTTCCGGCAACGTCGGCATCGTGGCCAGCGCGGCGGTGTAGGCGGCCGCCGCCGTCTCTTGTTGGGCGGCCTCGGCAGCGCTTTT
>JAVHWH010000246.1:0-5225 GCA_032159915.1 Mycobacterium sp. | reverse complement strand
GGGGCATGGTGGCCAACCCTCGTGCCGGTCAGCCGGCCCTGCCCGAAGACCTCGTCGATCTGCCCCATCTGATCACGGCCTACTACTCGGTCGAACCCGATCCGGGCGACGTCGCCCAACAGGTGGCGTTCGGGACATCGGGCCACCGCGGCTCTGCTCTGAACGGTGCCTTCAACGAGGCGCACATCCTGGCCATCACGCAGGCGATCGTCGAGCACCGCGCCGCGCACGGCACCACCGGCCCGCTGTTCATCGGCCGGGACACCCACGGTCTCTCCGAGCCGGCGTGGGTGTCGGCGCTCGAGGTGCTCGCTGCCAACGACGTCGTCACCGCCATCGACTCCGCTGACCGCTACACACCCACCCCGGCGATCAGCCACGCAATCCTGACCTACAACCGCGGCCGCAGTGACGCGTTGGCCGACGGAATAGTGGTGACGCCGTCGCACAACCCGCCCTACGACGGTGGCTTCAAATACAATCCGCCCAACGGCGGTCCGGCCGACACCGATGCGACCAACGCAATCGCCAAGCGCGCCAACGAAATTCTGCGCAACGGCGAGTCGGTGAAGCGGGTGCCGCTGGCCCGGGCGCTTCAGAGCGTCCAACGGCATGACTATTTGGACGCCTATGTCGCCGACCTGCCGAACGTGGTGGACCTCGACATCATCCGCAAGGCCGGCATCAAGATCGGGGCCGACCCGCTCGGCGGGGCCAGCGTCGACTACTGGGCCGCGATCGCCGAGCGGCACAACCTCGAACTGACCGTGGTCAACCCGCTGGTCGACGCGACGTGGCGGTTCATGACCCTCGACCACGACGGCAAGATCCGGATGGACTGCAGCTCACCGGCTGCGATGGCCTCCCTCATCGCCAACCGCGACCACTACCAGATCGCCACCGGCAACGACGCCGACTCCGATCGGCACGGCATCGTCACACCCGACGCCGGCCTGCTGAACCCGAACCACTACCTGGCGGTCGCGATCGACTACCTCTACACCCATCGGCCGTCCTGGCCCGACAATGTGGCCGTCGGGAAGACCGTGGTTAGCTCGTCGATCATCGATCGCGCGGTGGCAGGCATCGAACGCCAGCTCGTCGAGGTCCCAGTCGGGTTCAAGTGGTTCGTCGACGGCCTGATCGGCGGCACCATCGGTTTCGGCGGCGAAGAATCGGCGGGGGCCTCATTCCTGCGCCGCGACGGATCGGTGTGGACGACCGACAAGGACGGCATCATCCTCGCGCTGCTGGCCAGTGAAATCCTCGCCGCGACCCAGACGTCACCGTCGCAGCGCTACCAGCAGCTGACCGAGCGATACGGCGCCCCCTCGTACGCCCGGCTCGACGCGCCGGCGAACCGCGACCAGAAGGCCCGACTGTCCAAGTTGTCGCCGAACGAAGTCAGCGCCACCGAGCTGGCCGGCGAGCCGATCACCGCCAAGCTGACGACGGCGCCCGGCAACGGCGCGCCTCTGGGCGGGTTGAAGGTGACCACGGCCAACGCCTGGTTCGCCGCACGGCCGTCGGGCACTGAAGACGTCTACAAGATCTACGCCGAATCATTCCTCGGGCCGGAGCACTTAACCGACGTGCAACGAGCCGCGCAAGAGGTTGTGGATAAAGTCATCGGGTGATCCTCATCGCCCCACGCGCCCGGTTGAGCGCGTGGCGGCGTGAGAAGACGAGCCTGCCGCGCGAAGCGTGGGTGCTGATCGGGGCGAACGTGGTGGCCGCACTCGGCTACGGCGTGGTGTCGCCGGTGTTGCCGGTCTACGCGCGCACGTTCGGGGTCAGCATGGACGCGGTGACGTTCGCGATCACCTTGTTCTCGGTGATGCGGCTGTTCTTCGCGCCACCCAGCGGGCTGCTGGTGCAGCGGCTGGGGGAGCGGCCGGTCTACGTGTCGGGTCTGCTGATCGTGGCGGTGTCGACCGGCATGTGCGCGTTCGTGCAGACCTATTGGGAACTGTTGGTGTTCAGGGCGATCGGCGGCATCGGGTCGACGATGTTCTTCATCTCGGCGCTGGGCCTGATGATCCGCATCAGCCCGCCCGATGCGCGCGGCCGGGTCGCCGGTTTGTTCGCCACCTCCTTTCTGGTCGGCATGGTCGGCGGGCCGCTGCTGGGCAGCCTGACTGCTGGTTTCGGCCTCCGGGCCCCGTTCTTCGTTTACGGCATGGCGATGCTGCTGACAGCGGTTGTGGTGTTCTACAGCCTGCGCCGATCGACATTGAGTGCGCCCGCCGAACAGGTGCACACCGAAGTGACGATGCGCGCCGCGCTTGCGCATCGGGCGTATCGCTCGGCGCTGGTGTCGAACTTCGCCACCGGATGGTCGGTGTACGGACTCCGGATGGCGGTTGTGCCGCTGTTCATCTCCGACGTGATGGGCCGCGGGCCGCGGATGACCGGTCTGGTACTGGCGGTCTTCGCTGTCGGCAACCTGATTGTCGTGATGCCCAGCGGCTATCTGTCCGACCGGATCGGCCGGCGCTCGCTGCTGATCGGCGGACTGCTGGCGTGCGGGGTGGCGACGATCGGTCTGGGTGTCTCCGGGTCGCTGCCGATCTTTCTGATCGCAGCGGGCGTCGCGGGTGCGGCATCGGGCGTGTACGGCTCACCGCAGCAGGCGGCGATCGCCGACATCCTCGGCAATTCGGCCCGGGCCGGCACCCCGGTCGCGGCGTTCCAGATGATGGCCGACTTCGGCGCGATCCTGGGAGCCATGGCGGTGGCCCAGATCGCGGAGCACTTCAGCTTCGCGTGGGGTTTCACGGTGAGCGGCGCGATCATGCTGGCAGCCGCCGTGGTCTGGATGTTCGCGCCGGAGACGCAGACCACATCGATGTTGCCGGCGCTCGATGACGCCGGCTGAGCAGCGACTTTGATGGCCGGCAAACCGTGGTGTAACTTCGACAGGCACATCTTGGGGCTATGGCGCAGTTGGTAGCGCACCACACTGGCAGTGTGGGGGTCAGGGGTTCGAATCCCCTTAGCTCCACCAAAGGACACCGCAAACTCGGGTGCTCTATCGGTGACCACAACAATCACAAGCAGCCGGACCGCGGGTGCAGTTTCCTGCATCACGCCGTGGACGACCACTCCGGGCGGCGTATTCAGAGATCCTCGGCGATGAACGCCCGTGCCTCGGTTCCCGACCCGTGTGCACATCCTGGTGTCGTGAAAGTTCGCACTAAGCTGTCGCTATGGCGGACATCATCGACTTCGTTTACGCCGATCACGACTGGTTTCGTCGACAGTTCTTTCGGCTCGACGACGCGAGGTCTAACGACGATCTCGTAGCGATCTGGAATGTCCTGAGCACCCGTCTGGACGTTCATGCCGAAGCCGAGGAAGCGGTGTTCTACCCGGCATTGCTGAAGCACGGCGGGCGCAAGGATGATCCGGGCAATCCCGAAGGTGATCCGCAGGAGGAGACCGAGGACGCCATCACCGACCACAACGCGATTCGCGCCGCAGTCCGTCGGGCGCGCCAGCATGAGCCAGGCAGCACGGAGTGGTTCGAGGCCGTCCTCGACGCGCGCAAAGAGAACGGTGAACACCTCGATGAAGAGGAGCGCGAGGCGATGCCGGACTTCATCAAGAGTGCGTCTCTGGAGCTTCGACACGAGCTTGCCATGCAGTGGGTGCGGTTCTATGCCGAACACGATGCGACTAAGGGCGTCGACAACCGCGCTAAAGACGCAGACGACTACATCGATGAACATTCATGAGCGCGTCTGCACTCTGCTGAGAACGTCGACGGCTGCGGGCGGCTGCGATTGCTTGCTGCACGTGCGGAGGAAGACGACGCCGCGGCTAAATCACTACCTTGCGAACTACGTGCCGGACCAACGGCGCCTCGGGAACGCACCGATGCACATCGACTCGGAGATCTTGTTACGTGGGCCTCTATAGCGGCTATTGCTGATGTGTCGCCGCTCGGTGGCGCGCCGATCAGTTCGGATCTAACGGCCGTCGGCTGCTGTCGAGCTGCGTGCGTGGCGTGAACGCCGAGTCAACGTCGACCAGACAGGGAGAGCCGTGGGTGAGTTGACCCCAGAAGAGTTCACTCGCCTCGTGCTGCTCGCGGCGGCGCCGCCGAACCGGATCGGCGAGGTGGTGGCGCGGCTGGTTGGTGAAAACATTGCCATCGGCCCTCTTGAAGTTGGCCCGGGCGGGATCGCGTCGGCAACGGCCCGGGGGACGTGCGGCCAAGTCCGCGTCGCCATATGTGTTGACGATGACTGGCGCCAACTCGTCACCGTCCCAATCGCGCTATCGGTTGAAGTGCGATTAGCGAAACAACTAGTCCGCTACCGCGGCAAGGTTGAAGTCCAGACGCGACTTCGGTTGCGGCTCGAGCCGCCGTGCTCGGTGGCTGTTGAGCTCGAAGAGGTGAAAAAACATCATGTCCGTACAACAGTTGATCCGGTCGGCGTCGGCGCTCGCCTCATCGGCTGGGTCGGTGGAGTAGACGAAATCGTCGCCGAGCAGGTGCTGTGCTACGTAAAAGATCTCATGTCAAGTCCCGAGTTCGACACCGCTATGCATATTGACGTGATGGGGCTGATGAAGCGCGCATGGGACGCTGATCTGGTAGTCGAGCTGCCTGTGGCGGGCACCCTACCGTCTTAGCGCGGCCACCAGTCTCGACGGTTGCGTTCGCCGTGACGATCGCCTTTGGTGCCGCCATTGCGCCGTGTTCCGACCCAAGCAGATCCATATGGACCAGCGTCGTCGTGGGTAATCGATCTTGACGCCGTCAAGACCTGAAAGGGAAACCGCAGGTAGTGAATGGTGTCGAACCGGAACTAGACGTTACGAAACCGCAGTTGAACCGCTATTTTGCCTGGTAGAGCCGCGGGTTCGAATCCCTTAGCTCCATCAGAAAAAAGAAAAAAGTTGTCTGCGGTGGCGCCTGAGCCGCACTCGCCCAACAGGCGCTCGCGGAGGTGAAACGTCCCGCCTGACGCGGTTTTTTACGCCGGGCAGCTAGCCTGGTGGCGTCTTGAGTTCCAGTAGCGCGTCGCACTCAGCCAGCACCATCGGCTCGTCCCACCCGACGGAGCCGGCTCCAGAGGCGCCACCGACTGCGTTTCGGCCAGACATCGAAGGCCTGCGCGCCATCGCAGTAGTGGCCGTCGTGCTGTTTCACGCCGGGATCCCCGGGATCGGCGGCGGCTACGTCGGGGTTGACGTCTTCTTCGTCATCTCTGGTT
>JAVHWH010000245.1:0-30672 GCA_032159915.1 Mycobacterium sp. | reverse complement strand
TCACTGCAGCGGATGTCGCCGCCGCAGTAGACGGCGAACTCGTCGATACAGGCCGGAATCGGCTGATGGGCGATCGCAAACATGGTGGCCCACACCGGATGACTGTGGATGACGCTGGCGATGTCGTCGAATGCCTGGTAGCAGGCCAGGTGGAGCTGCATCTCCGTCGAGGGCGACCGGCCGTCGGCGGCGTGCACCACCGCGCCGTCCGGCTCGACCACCACCAGGTCGTCCAGCGTCATGTCGGCGTAGTCCACCGACGACGGCGTGATCACCAGGTTGCCGTCGTTGCGGCGGGCCGAGATGTTGCCGGCGGTGCCCTCCACCAGGCCGCGACGCAGCATGTCCTTGGCCGCCGCCAGTACGGCGGTCTCGGTGTCGTCGACGAACCTCACGGCTGCAGCACCTCCGGGTTGACGATATGGGCAGGTGTCCCGCCGGACAGCAGCGCGCCGAGGTCGTCGGCAACCATCTGGGCCTGGCGGGCCTCAGTGTTCCATGTTGCCCCGCCGATATGTGGCGTGAGCACCACATTGGGCATCGCGATCAGCGGGTGGTGGGTCGGTAGCCATTCCCCGACGAAGTGGTCCAGGCCGGCGGCGGCCACCTTGCCGCTGCGTAGCGCCTCGACGAGCTCGTCGGTGTCGTGTAGTTGCGCCCGGGCGCTGTTCAGAAAGACGACACCGTCGCGCATGGCCGCGAACTGTTCGGCACCGATCAGCCCGGCGGTGTCGGCGGTCACCGGCGCGTGCAGCGAGACGACGTCGGATTCGGCGAGCAACTCGTCGAGGCTGTGCTGCGCTTCGTCGTTGTAGGGGTCGTAGGCGATGACCCGCATGCCCAGCCCGGCCAGCCGCCACCGGACCGCCCGCCCGACGGCACCGAGGCCGACCAGGCCGACTGTCCGGCCGGCCAGCTCCCAGGCGCGGAAGCGCTGATACGGGATGGTGCCGTCGCGGAACACCTCGCCGGCGCGGACATCGGCGTCGGCGCCGAGTAGTTGCCGGGTGGCGGCCAGCAGCAGCGCCAGCGTCATCTCGGCGACCGCGTCGGCGTTGCGACCCGGGGTGTTGAGCACCGGGATGCCGGCTGCGGTGGCACCCGCCACGTCGACGTTGTTGGGATCGCCACGGGTGGCGGCAATCGCTCGCAGACCCAGATCGAAAACCGGGCCGCTGACCGAATCACTTTCTACCACAACGATATCCGCGCCTTCGGCAGAGATTCGTTCGGCCAGCTGCTCGGCACTGTATATACGCAACGGGCTCTGGTCGATCCACGGGTCGTAGACCACGTCGGCCAACCGGCGTAATTTTTCGAATCCGTCGCCTCGCAGCGGGGCCGTCACCAAAGCGCGCGTCACGATTGCCAATGCTGGCGTACGGTGACGCGCGTGTCACGCGAAGCGGTCACGATCGGCATCGACATCGGCACCACCGCGGTCAAAGCGGTGGCGGCCGACGAGAACGGCCGGGTGGTCGCGCGGGCGCGCATCCCGCACGAGTTGCGGGTGCCGACGCCGGACCGGCTGGAGCACAACGCCGACCAGGCGTGGCGGCGGGGCCCCCTGCGGGCGCTCGAGCAACTGGCGCGCCCGGATGCGTTGGCGTTGGCGGTTTCGGCGATGGTCCCGTCGTTGACCGCCGTCGACGCCGCCGGTACCCCGATCACGCCGGGGCTGCTCTACGGCGACGGCCGTGGGCGGGCCGGCACCGTGGTCGCCGACGCGCCGTTGCCGGTGGGCGAGGCCGCCGAGTTCCTGCGCTGGACCGCCGCGCAAGCACCCGATGCGGCCGGCTACTGGCCGGCGCCGGCGGTGGCCAACTATGCGCTGGCCGGCGAAGCGGTGGTGGATTTTCCGACCGCCTTCACCGCATCGCCGTTGTTCGACGGCGACGGCTGGAACGCGGCAGCCTGCGCGGCCCACGGCGCGACGACACAACAGCTGCCGCGGGCGGCGGCACCGGGCTCGGCGGCGGGACAGGTGGGCAATGCGGTGCTGGCCGTCGGTGCCATCGACGCGGTGTGCGAGCAGATGGTGTCCGGGGCCGATCACGACGGCGATGTGCTGGTGGTCTGCGGCACCACGTTGATCGTGTGGGTGACCGTTCCCGAGACCCGTCAGGTGCCGGGGCTGTGGACCATCCCGACCATGACCGGCAAGAGTCAGATCGGCGGCGCGAGCAACGCCGGCGGGCTGTTTCTCAACTGGGTCGACCGAGTTCTGGGGCCGGGTGACCCCGCGGCGGCCCACCCCGGACGGGTCCCGGTGTGGTCGCCCTATCTGCGCGGCGAGCGCACGCCGTTGCACGATCCCGACCGGCGCGGGGTGCTCGACGGCGTGGACCTCAGCCACGATGCGGCCGCGTTACGGCGGGCTGCGTACGAGGCGTCGGGATTTGTTGTGCGCCAGATCATCGAGCTCAGCGGTGCCGACGTATCGCGGATTGTGATCGCCGGTGGCGGCACCCGGGTGCAGCCGTGGATGCAGGCCGTCGCCGATGCCACCGGCCGGTCCTTGCACCTGTCCGGGGTGGCCGAGGGTGCAGCGCTGGGAGCGGCATTCCTGGGCCGGATGGCGGTGGGCGGGGAATCGGCGATCACCGATGCCGCCCGCTGGGCTGCCACCGGGCGGGTGGTCGAGCCGGATCCGGCATGGGTAGCGCCGGTGCAGGAGCGCTACCGCCGGTTCCTCGAGCTGGCGGCGTTACGGTAGCCCGTTATCGGCGCGTGGCGATGAGGGACACGATGTTGCGGAATGCCGCGAGCGAATCGTCCTCCGGGAAGACGCGGCCGTAATCGCCGAACAGCTCACGGCGGTTGCGCGCGACGACGTCCCAGCCCCGGTCGTCGAGGTAGTCGACGACGTTGTTGCGCTCACCCTCGTAGAACAAACCGGACAGGTCGACGTCGCAGCCGATATTCGCCCACCGGTCACTCATCGCCTTGCCGCGCTCGGCCATCGTCGAACCGTTGTCCGGGTGGTACTCGGTGGCAATCTGGCTGCCCGGGGCGCTGAGCGCGGTGATGTGGTCGAAAAGCCGATCCTGCGCTTCGGGCGGCAGATACATCAGCAGTCCCTCGGCACTCCAGGCCGACGGTTTGGTGTCGTCGAAACCGCTGTCGCGCAAGGCGGCCGGCCAATCGTCGCGCAGATCGATGCTGACTGTGCGGCGCGTTGCCGTCGGCTCGGCACCGAGGGCCGCCATGGTTTCGGTTTTGAATGCGACGACCTGCGGCTGGTCGACCTCGTAAACGATGCTGCCGGCCGGCCAGTTCAGCCGGTAGGCCCGGGAGTCCAGGCCGGCGGCCAGGATCACGGACTGCTGGATGCCCGCCGCTGCCGCATTGGTGAAGAACTCGTCGAAGAACCGCGTCCGCACCGCCAGTGAGTCGGTTTCGGTCTGCAGTTCAGCGGTGCCGTTGTCGCCGGCAGGATCTTCCGCGACCGGAGTTATCTGGCCGTCGACCACGCGGGTGAAAAACTCGATGCCGACCGCGCGAACCAGCGGGGCGGCGAACGGATCGTTGATGATGGGATCGGCGTCCCTGGTGGCCAGCGCCCGGGCCGCCGCGACCATCGTCGCTGTGGCGCCCACGCTGGAGGCCAGATCCCAACTGTCGGTATCGCTGCGCGTCATGCTCACCCTTTCTGTCAACACTCGGCTGGAGCCGTTTGATACTTAGCCAAGGTAAACAGCCAGTGAAACCCTACGCTTCCTTACTGTGTACGGGCTGCGAGCGCAGTTGGGCCGAACCGGCCCCCCGCATGCCCCCATTTGCGGGCGGGCGCTTCGTGCGCTGTTAGTCTCGTAGACTGTCTGACGCGCGCCCGGACACGTTCTGCCTGCATGTGCCCGGCGCGCGACGCAAGACCATCCAGGACAATTCAGTGCTGGATACGCCAGCCAGTAGGCATGCCGCGACCAGAGCTCGGCTGCGCAGGAGGAAGAGTGCTTTCGGCTTTCATCTCATCGCTGCGAACAGTCGACCTGAGACGGAAGATCCTGGTCACGCTGGGCATCGTGGTGCTGTACCGGCTTGGTGCGACGGTGCCCTCGCCCGGCGTCAACTACCCCAACGTACAAAAGTGCCTCGCGCAGATCAGCGGCGGCGAATCGGCGCAGATCTACTCGCTGATCAACCTGTTCTCCGGCGGGGCGCTGTTGCAGCTGACCGTGTTCGCGGTCGGGGTGATGCCCTACATCACCGCCAGCATCATCGTGCAGCTGCTCACCGTGGTCATTCCCCGATTCGAGGAGCTGCGTAAAGAAGGCCAGGCCGGACAGGCCAAGATGACGCAGTACACCCGTTACCTGGCGATCGCGCTGGCCGTCCTGCAGGCCACCAGCATCGTGGCGCTGGCCGCCAACGGGGGGCTGCTGCAGGGCTGCAGCCTGGACATCATCGCCAACCAGAGCATCTTCACCCTGGTCGTCATCGTGCTGGTGATGACGGCGGGTGCGGCGCTGGTGATGTGGATGGGCGAGCTGGTCACCGAGCGCGGCATCGGCAATGGCATGTCGCTGCTGATCTTCGCCGGCATCGCCGCCCGAATACCCGGTGAAGGCAAGAGCATTCTGGACAGCCGCGGCGGGGTCGTGCTGGCGACGGTCTGTGTGGCCGCGCTGATCATCGTGGTCGGCGTGGTGTTCGTCGAGCAGGGCCAGCGCCGTATTCCGGTGCAGTACGCCAAGCGCATGGTGGGCCGGCGAATGTACGGCGGCACCTCGACCTATCTGCCGCTGAAGGTCAACCAGGCCGGCGTTATCCCGGTGATCTTCGCGTCGTCGCTGATCTACATTCCGCATCTGATCACCCAGTTGATCCGCAGCGGCAGCGGCGGCCTGGGCAACAGTTGGTGGGACAAGTTCGTCAGCAACTATTTGTCGAACCCCGGAAGCCCGGTCTACATCGGGATCTATTTCAGTCTGATCATTTTCTTCACCTACTTCTACGTCTCGATCACGTTCAACCCCGACGAGCGTGCCGACGAGATGAAAAAGTTCGGCGGGTTCATTCCCGGTATCCGCCCGGGTAAGCCGACGGCCGACTACCTGCGCTACGTGTTGAGCCGGATCACCTTGCCTGGTTCGATCTATCTGGGTGTCATCGCGGTGCTGCCGAACCTGTTCCTTCAAATCGGTAACTCCGGGTCGGTGCAGAACCTGCCGTTCGGTGGTACCGCGGTGCTGATCGCCATCGGTGTCGCGTTGGATACGGTCAAGCAGATCGAGAGTCAGCTCATGCAACGCAATTACGAAGGGTTCCTCAAGTGAGAGTCGTGTTGCTGGGGCCTCCCGGAGCCGGTAAGGGCACGCAGGCCGTGAAGCTCGCGGAGAAGCTCGAGGTACCGCATCTGTCCACCGGGGACCTGTTCCGGGAAAACATCGGCAAGGGCACCGAATTAGGGCTCGAAGCCAAGCGCTACCTGGACGCCGGCGATCTGGTGCCGTCCGAACTGACCAATGAGATGGTCGACGACCGGCTGAGCAATCCGGACACCAGCAACGGATTCATCCTGGACGGCTACCCGCGTTCGGTGCAGCAGGCCAAGGCGCTGGACGACATGCTCGAGCGCCGGGGAACCCGCCTCGATGCGGTACTGGAGTTTCGGGTGTCCGAGGAAGTGCTGCTGGAGCGCCTGAAGTCGCGCGGCCGCGACGACGACACCGACGACGTGATCCTCAACCGGATGAAGATCTACCGCGACGAGACCGCGCCGCTGATCGAGTACTACAAGAACGAGTTGAAGACCGTCGACGCCGTGGGCGCGGTCGACGAGGTGTTCAACCGCGCACTGCGGGCCCTCGGGAAGTAATTGTGATCGGCCTGACCGGTCTGCGCAGTCGCAAGGTGGTGCCGCAGCGCAGCGCGGCTGAACTCGACGCAATGGCCGCGGCCGGCGCTGTGGTCGCCGCTGCACTGGCCGCGGCGCGTGAAGCCGCGGTTCCCGGGGCGACGACGCGCGACCTCGACCAGATCGCCGAGTCGGTGATTCGCAACGCCGGTGCCACACCGTCGTTTCTCGGGTATCACGGCTACCCGGCGTCGATCTGCTCCTCTGTCAACGACCGCGTCGTACACGGCATCCCCTCGGCAGCCGAAGAACTGGCCGCCGGTGATCTGGTCTCCGTCGACTGCGGCGCAATCTTGGACGGCTGGCACGGCGACGCCGCAATCACCTTCGGTGTCGGCGCCCTCATCCCCGCCGACGAACTGCTCTCCCAGGCCACCAAGGAGTCGATGGAAGCCGGGATCGCCGCGATGATTCCCGGTAACCGCCTCACGGACGTCTCGCACGCCATCGAAACCGCGACCCACGCGGCTGAAGTCCGCTACGGACGCACGTTCGGCATCGTCGAGGGCTACGGCGGCCACGGCATCGGCAGGCAGATGCATATGGACCCGTTCCTGCCCAACGAAGGCGCTCCCGGACGCGGTCCGCTACTGGCCGCTGGATCGGTGCTGGCGATCGAACCGATGCTGACCCTGGGAACGCGCAAGACCGTGATCCTGGAGGATCAGTGGACGGTCACTACCACTGACGGCTCCCGCGCTGCACACTGGGAGCACACCGTGGCTGCCACCGAAGACGGGCCCCGCATCCTGACACTCGGCTGACGTCGCTGCGGCCGAAGGTGAACCAAACGGACACCTAAACCGTGTCATCACCGAGAGGCTGGTGATGGACATACCGGGCGCCGGCGCGGATGCGAACGCTTTGGAGCGGCTGTGTGATCAACATGCCGCTGCGTTGTGGCGCTACGCCTGGCGGTTGACCGGTGATCATGCCCACGCCGAGGATGTGGTGCAAGAAACCTTGTTGCGGGCGTGGCAACACCCGCACGTTCTGAGCAACGGTCAGTCCCCGCGTGCGTGGCTTTTCACCGTTGCCAGGAACATGGTCATCGACGACCGACGCAGCGCCCGATCCCGCCATGAGGTGATCCCGTCGGACAGCTCAGGTCTGCCTGAACAGGCAGGCCCCGACGAGGCGAGTGGGGCGCTGAACCGGGCGTTGATCGGCGACGCGCTCGCGCTGCTGTCCGAAGAACATCGGGCGGTGGTGAGCCGGTCCTACTACCAGGGCTGGACCACTGCGCAGATCGCCGCCGATCTCGGCATCGCCGAGGGCACGGTGAAGTCGCGGCTGCACTATGCGCTGCGAGGTCTTCGCCAGGCTCTGGTGGAGATGGGTGTGACGCAATGACCGACTATAGAAACGGGAACATGCCGCAAGGAGCCCACGAGTACGAGTTGTGGGACGCCGCATACGTGCTGGGCGCACTCACCGAATCCGACCGTGCTGAGTTCGAGGCGCACATGGCCGGTTGCATGTCCTGCCAGGAGGCGGTGGCCGAGCTGGTCGCGGTCGCGCCGCTGCTGGCGCTGGCCGGCGACGATGCACCGGTGCCGCCCTGTCCGGAGTTATTGCCGTCGCTGTTGGCCAAGGCCGATCAGCGACTGGCCGCAGCATCGGAGAGCATGCAGCTGGTGGCGGCACCGACCGTTGACGCCCAAACGGTGTTCTCGGTCTTTCGCACCGGCAACTACGCGCCCGTGCACGACGAGCTGACCGAATTCGATCTGCCGGTCGAAGGCAGCATTCCCGCCGAATTGAACGGCTGGTACCTGCGTAACGGCCCCAATCCGCGTTCGGGCCAAGGACATTGGTGTGTCGGTGACGGCATGGTCCACGGCGTCCGGTTGGAAAACGGGCGCGCCGCCTGGTACCGCAATCGCTGGGTGCGCACCGAGAGCTTCGAGCGTCCCGTCCCGCTGTACAACGACGACGGCAGTCGAAACCTGCACTCCAGCATCGCCAATACCCACGTGGTTCGGCATGCCGGGAAGACGCTCGCGTTGATGGAGTTTTCGCTGCCCTACGAGATCGGCAACGACCTGGAAACCTTGGGTGTTTACGATTTCGGCGGCACTTTGACCGACTCGATGACGGCACACCCGAAGATTTGTCCCAAGACCGGCGAAATGCATTTCTTCGGCAGTGGCAACATCTTTGAGCCGCATGTCAGCTACCACCGCGCCGATGCCGACGGTCGGCTGATGGTCAGTCGGCCCATCGAGGTGCCCGCGCTGACATTGATGCATGACTTCGCACTGACCGCGCAGTACGTCGTGTTCCTGGACCTGCCGTTGGTGTTCAACCTCGGCGTCGCACTCGCGCGTCCCTACGAGCGTGATCTGCCGTACCGCTGGGACGATCAATACCAAGCCCGACTCGGTGTGCTGCGCCGCGACGACCCCTACGGAGAGTTGCGCTGGTTCGACATCGACCCGTCTTTCGTCTTCCACGTCGTCAACGCCTACGACGCGGCGTCGTCCGACCGGAACACCATCGTGCTCGAGGTGCTCAGGTATGGCGAAATGTGGCGCCACGATAGCAATTTCGGCGGTGATGCGGCGCTGTGGCGCTGGACGCTGAACTTGGACACCGGGGTGGTCGAGGAGCGTCAGCTCGACGACCGCGGCGTGGAGTTCCCGCGCGTCGACGATCGGCTGGCCGGCACCGCGGCGCGCTACTCCGTTGCCGTCGGCAGCGGTGCGCTCGTCCGCTACGACCTGCAGGGCGACACCGCAGTCGAGCATCGGTTCGGCCGCGGCGGACACGGATCGTTCGGGGCGCCCGCTGAGGCGGTGTTCGCGCCGGCGGCCGGGCAGCCTGACGAACTCTCCGGTTGGTACCTGACGTACGTCTACGACGCGCAGACCGACAGCAGTGACCTGGTGATCATCGATGCCTCGGACTTCGCGGCCGAGCCGGTTGCACGGGTCCGGATGCCACGGCGGGTGCCACATGGATTCCACGGCAACTGGATTCCGGACTGAGTGCGACGATGATGTGCAATGCCCGCAACTGAACTGTTAAGAGGCGCAACTCGTATCACATGGCAGGAGGTGATCGAGTGAGTCGACTCAGCGGCGCCAGTGGCGACGAGGCTGTGCTGATGAAGGCGCTCTACGACGAGCACGCCGGCCCGTTGTGGCGGTACGCACTTCGTCTGACCAGCGACGCGAGTCGCGCCGAGGATGTGGTCCAGGAGACGCTACTGCGGGCCTGGCAGCACCCCGAGGTGATCGGCGATACCGAACGCTCTTCACGCGCATGGCTTTTCACCGTTGCGCGCAACTTGATCATCGACGAACGACGCAGCCCGAAATTCCGCAATATCGTTGCCTCGCTGGACGACTCAGGTGTGCCGGAAAAGTCCACGCCCGACGAGGTGGATTCGGCGCTGGACCGACTGCTGATTGCTGACGCCATGGCCCAGATGTCGGTCGACCATCGAGCCGTTGTCGAGCGGTCCTACTACCGGGGCTGGAGCACCGCGCAGATTGCCGCTGACCTCGACATCGCCGAAGGCACGGTCAAATCGCGGCTACACTATGCTGTACGGGCCCTTCGACTCACTCTGCAGGAAATGGGGGTGACCCGATGAGCACCGCAAATAACGTATGCCGGGCCATCCGGGGGGCTATCGGCTTCGAATACCTGAGTATGAACGCTGCTGGAGAGACACGATGAGGGTTATCGGGGGTTTCGGCCCGACCGGTGACAGCGACGTGCCCACCGGCGACAGCCACGACTATGCGACTTGGGACGCGGCCTACGTCCTAGGATCGTTGTCATCGGCCGACCGCCGCGAATTCGAGGCGCACCTGAGCGGCTGCCCGATTTGCACCCAGTCCGTCGGCGAACTCAGCGGAATACCGGCGTTGTTGTCGAAAGTCGACGGCGACACCGTTGCCGCGATGGATGCCGAACACCGCAGCGCGGCGCCTGAGCCGACGCCGAACCTGCTGCCGTCGTTGATGACGGAGGTTCGCCGCCGCCGGCGCCGCACCCGGATGACCGCCTGGGTGACAGGGGCTGCCGCCGCCGTGCTGCTGTCGGTCGGACTGGTCGTCGGATTATCGGGGCATCACCCGTCGTCGTCGCCCCCGCAGGCCACCGTGTCGGCGCTGCCGATGGATCAGGTCGGCACGACCGCTTTGGCCTCGACGGTGTCGCTCAGCAGTCAGCAGTGGGGCACCTACATCGACCTCAACTGCGTCTGCCTGGCCCCGGTGACTGCTCACCACGACAAGCTCGCGATGGTCGTGGTGAGTCGCGACGGCACCCACACTCAGCTGGCCACCTGGGTCGCCGACCCGGGCCACACGGCGAAGCTCGGTGGCAGCACATCGACACCGGTCGACCAGATCGCCCAGGTGCAAGTGGTTTCCGCCGACAACGGAAACGTACTGCTGCAGCGCTCCCTCTGAAACTACGCGCGCCGCAATAGATCAGGGCTTATTACTGGCGCCCATCCAGCTGTAAAACATTCCATCCGGGTCGTAGGCGGCGCGGACCTGGTCCAGGCGGGCCATGTTCGGCTCGCTGATGAACGTCGCCGGCCGCCGGGCGAGATTCTCGTCGGCCAACGAGATGCCGGTGGCGAGGTGCGACATGGCGGCCATGTTGGACCGGGCCCAGTCGCCGTAACGTCCGTCGTCCGCCGGGTCGGCCCATGCGGTGTAAAGGCCCAGGTAGAGCTCGTCCTCCACCCCGTAGACCATCTCGGCGCGTTCCGAGGACGGCTTCCAGCCGGCGAAAACAAAGTGTGACGGATGCGGCGGCAAAGTGTCGACGATGGTGCGAATACCCGGCAGCAGGTCTTCGGCGGGCGCGGACGTGAACATGTTGTCGACGCTGTAGCGATGGCCCTGCGGGTATTTCATCATCACCGCCGCGTACCAGTTGGCCAGCGTCGTCGGCATGTACGGCAGGCTGGCGATCGCCCGGTCGATCACCGGGCAGGTGCCAAGGAGCGCAAGGGCTTTCGCGGCCTCGTCGTCGGAGTCGGCGAACACCGGTGAGGCGATCGCGATCGTCGGCACGTCGGGCCCCACTTCGGGCGCGTTGCGCGACGTGAGGATCTGCAGTTCGACTCGGTCGTCGATGTCGCCGCTGATCGATCGGCCCCAGCTGAACACCTCGTCGGCGACGTCGATCGGATACATGTACAAGCAGGTACCCAACACGGCGGGGCGTGGATGTAGTCGCAACGTGAAAGACGTGACGACACCGAAGAACCCGGGCCCGCTGCCACGAGCCGCCCAGTACAGGTCGGGGTGATGGCGCGGGTCACAGTAGACCTTGTCGCCCTCGGCGGTGACGATTTCCAGCCCGAGCACGCTTTCGCATGCCGGCCCGACCACCTTGCTGTTCCATCCATAGCCACCCTGCAGCAGATACCCGCCCAGGCGAATGCCCTCGCAATGGCCAGACGGGAAAAACAGGCCCCGGGCGTCGAGGTCGGTGGCGAAGGCGCTCGCGATCACTCCCGGACCGACGTAGGCGGTCATCGCATCCGCGTCGATGCGGCAGTGATCGAGACGGCTGACATCGAGCAGCATGCCGCCGTCGCGTAGATGGCTCGCGGCCCAGCTGTGCCCACCGGAACGAATGCCGACGCGATAGCCCTGCGCCCGTGCATAGCGGATCGCGGCGACCACGTCGTCGGCGTCACAGGCTTGCACGATGACGTCCGGGAAGCGCTGGGGCACAATGGCGTTCCACACCGTATCGCGGCGCGCGGCCTCGTATCCGTCTACACCGCGGTAGAAGGATCGCTTTGCGGTGAGTAGTGCCATTGGTTTCCCTTCGTCGTGGTCGTCAGGTAATCCGCAATCCGAGCGGCCAACGGTGTCGCCGCCAACCGGAGCGCCCGCAGCGGACCATTGGGCGGGATGCCGTGACCGATCGCGAACATCCCGTCGCCGAGATCGGCGGAGAAGCCGCCGTGCGGGTTACCGTGACCGTCGAGCACGCCGAGATGGCCGACCAGACCGTCGAGATCAGGGGAGAAGCCGGTGGCCGCGATGACCACCTCGGGTGCGATTCCGGTGCCGTCGGCCAGGATCACCCGGTCGGTTTCCAGCGCCGCAACCGCGGCAACCACCTCGATCCGGCCGGCTCGTACGACGCTGACCAACTCGTCGGCGAGGGTGGGAATACGGCCCCGGGACTCCACCGTCGCCTTCAGCCCAAGCGGCGGCCGGCCGAAGCCGTAAGACGAAAGGTCGCCCAGCAGTAGTCGATTCAATCGCGAGATCACCGGATCGACCAACTGCGCGGGCACCCGCGCGAACAATTCGAGGAAGATGTCGGACGGTATCGGTCCGATGGCGCGGCGAACCAGGTGCGGCGGGGTGCGCACCGCCAGCCAGACCTTGCGGGCGCCGTTGTCGGCCAACTGCACCGCGATGTCGGCAGCGGAATTTCCTGCACCCACCACCAGCACGTCGCGACCGCGAAACGGCCACGCATTGCGAAAGTTCGCGGAGTGCACCAGCTCGCCGGTGAATCGGTCAAGACCGGGCCACGGCGGGATGGCGGGCGTGTGATAGCGGCCGGTGGCCAGCACGATCGCGGGCGCGGTCACGTCGCCCAGCGAGGTGTCGGCCCGCCAGCATCCAGCTAGCCGCTCGATTCGTTTCACCTCGCAGCCCAGCGCGAGGTCGATGTTCTGCCGTCGCACGTAGCTGTCGAAGTAGGAGACCATGTCGTCCTTGGTCGGCCAACGGCCAGAGTGCAATGGGAGTCGTTGTCCGGGAAGGTGCGACAGAAACCCGTTGGTGTTCAGCCGGAAATTGTCGTAGCGGTTACGCCACGACACCGCGGGAGCATCGGCCTTTTCGACGACCAGCGCCGAAATTGCGTGACGATGTCCGAGTTCGCGCGCCACGGCCAGGCCCGCGGGCCCGGCTCCGACCACGACCACGTCAGGTTCGCTTCGAGAACCTCTGAACGCGCCTTGCACATGGATGACACGTCTCGCGGCGCCACCTGGTTCACCGGCTGACGGGTTTGAACCGAAGTCGGGCGCATGTCGTGTCAGTTGGTATGTCGAGGAAGCACCGAGTGGTAGACCACATTGTCTCTCATCTCGCGAGGACCGGAGTCGAATACATCTTCGGCGTCGACGGTGCCAACATCGAGGACGTCTACGACGCAGCCTATTTTCGGCCCGACATCACGGCCGTGCTGGCCAAGCACGAGTTCTCCGCCGCGACGATGGCCGACGGATACAGCCGCAGCGGTGCGGGTCTGGGCGTAGTCGCCGCGACATCCGGCGGGGGAGCGTTGAATCTTGTTCCGGCTCTGGGCGAATCGTATGCCAGTCGGATACCGGTGCTGGCGCTGGTCGGTCAGCCGGCAACCACAATGGACGGACAGGGCAGCTTCCAGGACACCAGTGGGCGCAACGGCTCACTGAATGCCGAAGCGTTGTTCTCCCAAATCTCGGTGTTCTGCAAGCGAGTCCGCAACGCCGCGGAGATCGTCTCGGTGCTGCCTGCCGCTATCGCCGCGGCACAGACCGGTGGCCCGGCAGTGTTGTTGCTGCCCAAAGATGTTCAGCAGTCGGTGATCAGCCGCAGATGCTCGTTGGACGTCGGCCGGCACCGGTCGGTCGGTGATCCGCACCCGATCGTGCGTGCGCTGCGACGGGTGCAGGGGCCGGTCACGATCATCGCCGGCGAGCAGGTCGCCCGCGACGACGCACGCGCTGAACTGGCCGAGCTTCGCGGGGTGCTGCGTGCGCGAGTGGCATGCGTGCCCGACGCGAAGGATGTCGCGGGCACGCCAGGTTTCGGGTCGTCGTCGGCGCTGGGGGTCACCGGTGTCATGGGCCATCCGGGAGTGGCTCAGGCGGTGGGAGGCAGCGGACTGTGCCTGGTGGTCGGCACCCGGCTGTCGGTGACAGCGCGGGCCGGTCTGGACGACGCGCTGGCCGCGGTGCCGACGATGTCCATCGGGTCGGCGCCGCCGTATCTGGCCTGCACCCACGTCCACACCGACGATTTGCGGAGGTCGCTGCGCATGTTGACCGAGGCCTTGGTTGGCGCGGGCCGGCCTACCGGGCTACGGGTGCCTGACCGGATCACGCATACCGAGCTCACGCCGCCGGCTTTCGACGGTCCTGGCGTGCGTTATCGCGACGCGATGGCCGAACTGGACGACGTGCTGCCGGCTGGCGTCGACATCGTCGTCGATGCCGGAAACACGGGTGCGGCAGCCATTCACTATCTCCCGGTGCGCCGCCGCGGCCGCTTCGCGGTCGCCCTGGGCATGGGCGGCATGGGCTACAGCTTCGGAGCCGGTATCGGAATGGCGTTCGCCCGCAGAAAAAGTCAAGGCTCAGGCGGTCGAGTGGTGGTGGTCGCCGGGGACGGGGCGTTTTTCATGCACGGCATGGAGGTGCACACCGCGGTGCAGTACCGGCTTCCGGTGACGTTCGTGTTGCTGAACAACAATGCGCACGCCATGTGTGTCACCCGTGAGCAGCTCTACTACAACGACTTTTACAGCTACAACCGATTTTCGCCCAGTCATCTCGGCGCCGGCCTGGCCGCGATGTTCCCCAAACTGACGGCAACGGACGTCAGCGACACCGCGGGACTGGCCGCGGCAGTGCGTGCCTCGCTGGACGTCGACGGCCCGTCAGTGGTCAGCGTGGAGTGCGCCGCTGACGAGATACCGCCATTCGCACCGTTTCTCAGTACGACCGGAAACAAGAAATTGATCAATCAATCACCCACACAGGAGGATCACGCCCATGTCGCTGTCAGCGCTTGACGACATCGCCACCCACACCGGCAGCAGCGAGCCTATCCGCGGCGTTGTCCGCATCGAGACCACGCCGCTCGAGGACACCGCCGCCACCTTCTTTACCCAGCTGCGCTCGGTGTATCCGCACAGCGAGGTGTTCGGTCAGTACTGCACGGTCAACGACTACGTCGACTGCCCACCGGACGAACTATTCGAATATCTCTCCGACACCCGCAGTCTGGAGGAGTGGACCTACACGCTGCGCGACTTCACCGCGACCGATGAACCGGGCCTGTGGAAGGCCTACGACCGGCTGCTGCCCGACACCACCATCTACACCCGGACCTTCGCCAACTCCCAGGCCCGCACCGTCGACTACCACTGCGCCTGGGACCAGGGCAAGCATTTGTGGATGATCTACCTGATGCGGGTCCTCGACGCGCAAGTGGTGCTGGGTAAGCCGGGTTCTGTTGTGCTGTGGACCAACTGCCGTCACCCGTTCTACGACCGCAACCCCTATCCCGAGGCCGCCCCGCCGGAGCGCACCGGCTGGGTGGGCGACTTTTGGGATTTGTTCGGTCCGGGTCACGCGCTCGAGCTGAACAACCTCAAGAGCATCGCCGAGTATCGCCACCACCACAACCTGCCGATCACCCCGGCGTGGATGAAATGACGAACCGTCCTGACGTCAGCCTCATCGACGTCGCCAGCTATCTGCCCGGTGAGCCGATCGGTGCAGACTATTACGCGGAATTCGCCTCCGACGAGCTGCGCGACAACGTCATGTTTCGCGGCCCGAGTTTCCGCCATCACGTCGCCGCCGACGAAAGCGTGACGGACATGGTCGAACGTGCGGCACAGGGTTTGATCGAGCGGCACGGGCGCGACGTCATCGAGAACGTCGACATCCTGATCACTCACGCGCAGATGCCGGATATGCCGTTCTACGGCGGTGGCGGCGCGATCGCCCACCGGCTGGGCATGCGCCCGTCGTGGGTGCTGGATCTGCACAACGGTGGATGCGCCGCGTTCGTATTGGCGCTCAACGTCGCTCGCCGCCTGTTGGCGTCCGGCGAAGGTCGCACCGCGCTGATCGCGATCGCGCAGAATGCGGCCGGGCAGGCCTTCGATCAGCCCGGGGTGCGCCGCAAGGCACAGGCGGCGATCCCCGGCGACGGCGCCGCAGTCGGGTTGGTCGGGCTGTCGAGCCAATCGCCCATCCTCGACATCGAATGCCGTACCTACGGTGAGTACGCCGGCGACATGACGTTGGCCATCGACCCGCCGCGCAAATGGTGGCAGCCCGGCCCCGGTGAGGCCTGCATCGGGTTCACCGAAACCAAGATCGCCAAGGTGCTGGCGCGCGGCAATCGACAAGTGCCCGAGGTGGCGCTGGCGGTGTGTGACCGAATTGGCCTCAAGAGCAAAGACATTGATCTACTGGTCACCAACCAGCCGAACCGTGTCTTCCTGCGTAACTGGCGGGAGGCGCTGGAGCTGCCCGAATCCAGACATCTGGACACCTACGACCAATGCGGCAACCTGTTCGGCGCGGGTATCCCGGTCAATATGGACCGGGCCATCTCGGACGGGAAACTCGGGACCGGCGACGTGATCATGATGGCCGCGTTCGCGCACGCCGGTGACTTCGCCGGCGCCGCGGCGGTGCGCTGGGGTGGTCGCGGGTGATGACTGAGCCAGCATTGCGCACCTCGGTGACAGCCGACATCGTCGCCGCGCTTCCACATGCGGTGGACTCATTCGCGCTGTCGCTCAACGAAAGCCCGTTTCCGCCACTGCCCGCGGTGCGGTCGGCGCTGGTGAGTTGCCTCGGCGCGGCCAACCGCTACCCGGAATTCCTGCCCGGACAGCTGCGACGGATGATCGCGGACCGGATCGGGGTGCACGACGACCAGGTGGTACTCGGGGCGGGGGCGTCCGGGGTGGCGATGCAGGTCCTGCATGCGGTCACCCGGCCCGGTGACCGGATCGTGCTCAGTACGCCGACATTCGACGGTTACCCGATTTTCGCTCAGATGGCCCGGCTGAAACCGGTCACCGTTCCGCTTGACCAGTACGGCTATCAGGACCTGGCGACGATGGCCGAAGCGGCGGCGGACGCAAAGGTGGTTGTGCTGTGCCGTCCACACAATCCGACCGGAACGTTGGAACCCAGCTCGTCGGTCGAGTGGTTCTTGAGTCAGATCCCTACCGACACCATCGTGCTGCTCGACGAGGCTTACATCGAGTTCGTTGCCTCGCGGAATCGGATCGACGGGCCGGACCTGATCCGTCGCTTTCCGAATGTCGTTGTGCTGCGAACCTTCTCCAAGGCCTATGGGCTGGCGGGGTTGCGTATCGGGTACGGTTTCGCCGCACCGGAGTTGGCCGCGAAGCTGTACGCCATGCAGCTGCCGTTCGGCATGAGCAACTTCAGCCTGGCCGCCGTCGCCGCCTCCTATGAAGCCGAAACGCAGCTCGCCCAGCGCATTCGCCGGATTGTCGCCGAACGCAACCATCTGCGACTGCGACTGATGGCGATGGGCGTCTACAGCATGGACTCGCATGCCAACTTCGTATACCTGCCGAAGTCGCGCCGGCCCTGGCGCGAGGTGTTCACCGAGGGCGGCCCGCAGGTCCGCTGCTACCCCGACGGCGGCGCACGGATCACCGTCGGCGAATTACCGTCGACACTCGCGGTGTTGTCTGCGGTGGAAAAGTCGCTCGCCTAGAGTCGCGGGGGGCCGCTTGCTGGTAAGAACAGGGGCGTGGCCCCATCCCGATCCGACAACCGCGATCCGATCGCCGTCGCGCGCGCGAATTGGGAACGCGCCGGATGGGGCAGCGTCGCCGAGGGCATGGTCGCGGTGACGTCGGTGATGCGGGCCCACCAGATCCTATTGGCCCGCGTCGAAAATGCCTTGCGGCCTTATGATTTGAGCTTTTCCCGATTCGAGCTACTGCGCCTGCTGGCGTTCAGCCGCAGCGGCGCGCTGCCCATCACCAAAGCTTCCGACCGGTTGCAGGTGCACGTCACCAGTGTCACCCACGCCATCCGCCGACTCGAGGCCAACAACTTGGTTCAACGGCTGCCGCATCCGACCGACGGGCGAACCACGCTGGTACAGATCACCGACCTGGGCCGCTCGACCGTCGAAGACGCCACCGTCACGCTCAACGAGCAGGTGTTTGCCGATATCGGCATGTCGGAAGGTGAGTCGCAGGCGCTGGTGTCGTCCATCGAGACACTGCGGCGAAACGCCGGTGACTTCTAGTCGATCAGCGACGGCACGGGAATCGTCGCGGTGACCGCCGTCCCGGAGCCGGGCCGCGACCGGATGTTGAGCGTGCCGCCGACCAACTCGGCCCGTTCGGCCATCGACAGCACACCGTAGCCGCCCATCTCGTCGCTGCCGAGCGGATGCTCGGAAGTGTCGAAACCAACTCCGTTGTCGACGATTTCGAGACGCGCGAGGTCTTCTGCGTCGATTGCGAATCTTAGCCGCGCCACCGAAGCGTCGGCGTGCTTGACGATATTCTGCAGTCCCTCTTGAGCGATCCGGTACAACGCGATCTCGATGTGCTCGGGCAGCCGGACTTCGGCGAGGTCGAGTTCGATGTCCAGGTGCGGTATCGACCGGGCGAGGCTGGCCAGCCCGCCGGCCAGACCCAGGTCGTCGAGCACCGGCGGGCGCAGCCCGCTGATCGCCACCCGCGCTTCGCCCAACGTCAAACCCACCAGTTCGCGGGCCTCGGCGAGTTGACTCGAGGCTTCCGCGGGATCGCTGCCGACCGCCCGCGCGGCCGCATCGAGCCGGTAGGACAGCGTGATCAGGCGCTGCGAGATGCCGTCGTGGATGTCACCGGCGACCCGGCGGCGTTCGATCTCCTGGGCCTCGATCACCTGCTCGACAAACAGTTCGTGTGCCCGCTCCCTGGCCACCAGCTGGCGGTGCAACCGCGCCTGGTGCATGGCCCCGGCGATGAGGCGGCCGATGACGCGCAGGAGTTCGACGTCGCCGTCAGTGAATTGGCGGCGCGCGACCGTGTGCACGTTGAGCACGCCGACCAGACCACCCGGATCGGTCTCCATCGGCATGGACACCATCGAGGTGAAGTCGCGGCCACGCAGCGACTGGATCGGCAGGTAGCGCGGGTCGGCTTCCTTGTCGTCGGTGATGACGACCGGTTGCCGATGCCGGGCCACCCAGCCGGAGATGCCAGATCCCAACGGAAGCCGGATCTTTCCCACCGAGGCGTCGAACGGCGGTGTCGCTCCGGCGAGGGTCAGCGACCGGTCGCTGTCGTCGAGCACATGCACGAAACACACGTCGGCGCCGGTGGCCGCGGTGATCATCCGCGCCGCGGCGGCCGCCAGTGGCTCGACGCCGGGTCCGCTGGAGGCGGCCTGGATCAGTTCGCGCAGCAATGCCAGTTCACGATCGGTGTCGACGAGGTCGTGCACCGCATTCGAGCTGCGCGGCGACGCCGTCACTGGTAAATGCCTTCACGCAGAGCGGTAGCCACCGCACCCGTGCGATCGCTGACGCCGAGCTTCCGGTAGATCGACCGCGAATGGCTTTTGACCGTCTCTTCGCCGATGACCAGCTTGTTGGCGATCCCGCGGTTGGACAGTCCATTGACCATGCAGGACAGAATCTCGCTCTCGCGCTGGGTGAGCCCTTGGCGGGCGCCCGGCCAGAATTCGTCGCGCTGCATCCGGGCCGCGGTGTCGGCCGCGCGCGCCGCCATTCCCGGGTCGATGACGGTTTCGCCCCGATGGGCCAACTCCAGCTGACGTACCAGCTCGTCACTGTTGATGCTTTTCAGCAGATACCCACTGGCACCGACCCGCAGTGCCTGAAACAGGTATTGCTCGTCGTCGTAGACCGACAGCATCACGATTTTGCGGCCGGTCTCGTGCTCGCGCAGGGTCTTGCACAGGTCGAGGCCGCTGGAGCCCCGCATGCGCACATCACACAGCACCACGTCGGGCTGCAGTTCGTCGACGACCTGCACGGCGCGCTCGACGCCTACTGCCTGGCCGACGACCTGTACCCGGTCCTTGAACGAGGTCAGCATCGCTTTGAGGCCCTCGATGACCATTTCGTGGTCATCGACGAGGACCAGACGTACCGGCATGGCAACACCCTAAGCATATTTTTCGGGCGCACCGGCGTCTCGAGCGGATTGATGGCGCCCATCGTCGGACGCGGTTGACCACCAGAATCCCCCTAATGGGGGAGGCTACGCCGCACCGATTGGGGGCACCCTGTTTGGCGTGCGAGCCAACGGGCAGACGCGTCCGACCCGGACGTACTGGTGGGACCGGGAACTACCGACTGACGCTGATGTACTGCGTGCGGTGATCTTCGACGCCGATTCCGCACTGGCTCGAGTCGAACACGACGGCGACGAGGCAGCCAGGACTGAGCTGATCGATGCGGTGATGAGTCTGTTCGTCGCCGGTGTGTGGGTGAGCGTAGTGAGCGCCGGACCGCGCAGGCAGGTAGAGACGATGGTGCGGCAACTTCTCGGCGACGGTCTTGTCGAGACGATCGTGACCATCGACGATTTGCCCGACCCCGCTGCGGAGCTGGCTCGCGGCGGTGAGCTGTACCGGCTGGCGTTGTGGGAGATGGGGATAACACCGCGCGCTGCGCTGGCCGTCGTCGGCCCGGAAGCGGGTGTGGCTGCCTCGGCGGCGGCCGCAGGGTTGCCGGCCGTGGTTGTCGATCAGCCGTTGTCGGCGCCCAGTTGCCAGCAGGCGCACCGCCGCTGGTGGATTCGCCAGCCCGGCGACGATGCAGAGCGCGCAGCGCGATGAGGAGGAGGCGGGCAATTCAGCCCAGCCCGGCTAGCGCAGGGTTTCGATGATCGCGCTGAAGTCTTTGTCGCCCTGCGTGGTTGCGAATTTGGCGTAGATGTCGGCGGCGTGGCTGCCCAACGGCGCGGCGGAACCGGTCGAGGTGACCGCATCCATCGCCAGCCCCAGGTCCTTATTCATCAGCGCGGTGGCGAAGCCTGGCTTGAACTCGTCGTTTGCCGGCGAGGTCGGGACTGGGCCGGGCACTGGACAATTGGTGTGCACGGCCCAGCAATTGCCCGTCGCGCCGGTGATCACGTCGAACAGCGATTGCGCCGACAACCCCAGCCGTTCGGCCAGCACGAACGCTTCGCCGATGGCTATTTGCTGTACGGCCAGCACCATGTTGTTGCAGATCTTGGCGGCCTGCCCGGCGCCGGCGTCGCCGCAGTAAATGATCTTGCCCGCCATCGGCTCCAGAACTGGCCGCGCGCGGCGCAGATCGTCTGACTCGCCGCCGACCATGAAGGCCAGCGTGCCCGCGACCGCACCTTTTACCCCACCGGAGACCGGTGCGTCGAGCTGAGCCACGCCGTGCGAACCGGCCAGCGCATGCACTTCACGTGCGTCACCGACGGAAATCGTTGAGCTGTCGATGAATAACGTGCCCTCGCGGGCGGCAGGCAGTATCTCGGCGTAACAGCGTTTCACCGCATCACCGTGCGGCAGCATCGTGATGACGACGTCCGCTCCAGACACCGCTTCGGGCCCGCTGTCGGATACCGCGACACCGTTGCTGATCGCGGCATCGATTGCCGCGGGTACCGGGTCGAAGCCCCGAACGGTGTGGCCGGCGTCCACCAGGTTTTTCGACATCGGGCCGCCCATGTGGCCGAGACCCAAAAACGCGACCGTGAAAGTGTCGGTCATCTGCTCTGGCCCTCCTAGGCGCTGGCGCGGACCCGGGCGGCTTCGGCTCGGCCGATCACCACCCGCATGATTTCGTTGGTTCCCTCGAGAATGCGGTGCACCCTCAGATCGCGCACGATCTTCTCCAGACCGTACTCGCGAAGATAGCCATAGCCGCCGTGCAGTTGCAGGGCCTGGTCCGCGACCTCGAAACACGAGTCGGTGACGTACCGTTTGGCCATCGCGCACAGTTGCACTTTGTCGTCGTCGTCGCTGTCCAGTGCGGCGGCCGCCCGCCACAACATCAGCCGCGATGTCTGCAGCGCGGTGGCCATGTCGGCCAAAGTGAAGCGGATGGTCGGCTCGTCGAGCAGGGGAGCACCGAACGCTTCCCGATGTGCGACATAATTGGCGGCTTTGTCGTAGGCAGCCTGCGCGCCGCCCAGTGAGCACGCCGCGATGTTGAGCCGGCCGCCGTTGAGGCCGTTCATCGCAATGCCGAAACCGCCGCCCTCGCCGTCGGTGCCGCCGAGCATCGCGTCGGCCGGAACCCGCACTCCGTCCAAAATGACTTGTGCGGTCGGCTGTGCATTCCAGCCCATCTTCTCTTCATGCGCACCGAAACTCAGTCCGGCCGCGCCTTTTTCGACTATGAACGCCGAAATCCCGCGCGGACCGGGCTTCTCGGTGCCGCCCGTCCTCGCCATCACTACGTACACGTCCGAGGCGCCCGCACCGGAGATGAACTGCTTGACGCCGTCGAGCACGTAGTCGCCGTCCTGCTTGACCGCCTTGGTGCTCAACGCACCGGCGTCCGAGCCGGCACCGGGTTCGGTCAGGCAGTAGCTGGCGATGGCTTCCATCGAAGCCAGCCGCGGCACCCACTCTTTGCGTTGTTCATCGGTGCCGAACGCGTCGATCATCCACGCGCACATGTTGTGAATCGACAGGAATGCCGCGATCGTCGGGCAGGCCATCGCGAGCTGCTCGAAGATCCGCACGCCGTCCAGACGGCGCAGCGCGCTGCCGCCGACGTCGTCGCGACAGTAGATCGCCGCCATCCCGAGTCCGGCCGCCTCGCGTAGCTCGTCGACCGGAAGGTGGTGCGTGGCATCCCATTCCAGCGCATACGGGGCCAGCTTTTTGGCGGCGAACGCGGCGGCCGTCTCGGTGATGACCCGTTCGTCGTCGTCCAGACCGAATAATTGCATGGTCGGCGGCTAACTCATTGTCGGGATGACGAATTCGGCTCCGTCTTTGATGCCCGACGGCCAGCGTTGCGTGACGGTCTTGACCTTTGTGTAGAACTGGATCGACGCCGGGCCGTGCTGGTTGAGATCACCGAATCCGGAGCGCTTCCAGCCGCCGAAGGTGTGGTAGGCCACCGGCACCGGAATCGGCACATTGACGCCGACCATGCCCACCTGCACGCGTGCGACGAAGTCGCGCGCAGCGTCGCCGTCGCGGGTGAAAATCGCCACCCCGTTGCCGTATTCGTGTTCGGTGGGCAACCGCAGCGCCTCTTCGTAGTCGTGTGCCCTGACGATGCACAGCACCGGGCCGAAGATTTCGTCGGTATAGATCGACATGTCGGTGGTGACGTGGTCGAACAGCGTCGGGCCGATGAAGAAACCCTTCGACAGGTCAGCGTCGTCGAAGGCCAACTCGTCGGTGGCGCGCTCGCGGCCGTCGACCACCAGGTCGGCGCCCGCCTCGACGCCCTGACCGATGTAGTCGCGCACCCGCTTGAGCGCGGCTTCGGTGACCAAGGGCCCGTAGTCGGCCTTCGGGTCGAGGCTATGTCCGACCCGCAATTGGTTGATGCGCTCGATGAGCCTGTTGCGCAACCGGTTTGCCGTCTCTTCGCCGACCGGCACCGCAACGCTGATCGCCATGCACCGCTCCCCGGCGCTGCCGTAGCCGGCGCCGATCAGCGCGTCGACCGCCTGGTCGAGGTCGGCGTCGGGAAGGACGATCATGTGGTTCTTCGCGCCGCCGAAGCATTGCGAGCGTTTGCCGTTGGCGGCCGATGTCGCGTAGATGTACTGCGCGATGTCGGAGCTGCCGACGAAGCCGACGGCCTCGATGTCGGGGTGGTGCAGGATGGCGTCGACGGCTTCCTTATCGCCCTGGACCACCTGGAACACCCCCGCCGGCAGCCCGGCTTCCAGGAACAGCTCGGCCAGCCGCACCGGCACCGATGGGTCGCGCTCAGAAGGCTTGAGAATGAAGGCGTTTCCACACGCCAGCGCGGGACCGGCCTTCCACAGGGGGATCATCGCCGGGAAGTTGAAGGGGGTGATGCCCGCGACCACACCGAGCGGCTGACGGATCGAGTACACGTCGATGCCCGTGCCGGCGCCCTCGGTGAATTCACCTTTGAGTAAATGCGGGATACCGATGGCGAACTCGATGACCTCGATGCCGCGCTGGATGTCGCCCTTGGAGTCGGGGACGGTTTTGCCGTGCTCGCGCGAGAGGAGTTCGGCTAATTCTTCCAGGTTGGCGTTGACCAACTCGACGAACTTCATCATCACCCGGGCCCGGCGTTGCGGGTTGAACGCCGCCCAGTCCTTCTGCGCCTTCTTGGCAGACGCCACCGCGGTGTCGACGTCGGCAGCGGAGGCCAGCAGGACCTGCGCCTGCACCTCACCGGTGCTCGGGTCGAACACGTCGGCGGTCCGGGTCGATGCGAGGTTGCTGCGGCGGCCGTCGATGAAGTGCGGAATCTTCTGAGTCATGGTGTCCCTCGGGCAGAGCAAGAAGCAGTGGGTTTACTAGGACATCCTAGTAACTGCGCCGGGTGCTGGCAAGCCGCTACCAAGCGACGGTGCCGTGCCGGTCGGTGAAGGTACCGGTCGGTCCGTCGGCGCCGATGGTGGCCATGGCCACGATGGCGTCGGTGCCTTCGGTGACGGTCTGTGGGCCGCTGTTGGCGTTGAGGTCGGTCGCCGTGTAGCCGGGGTCGACGGCGTTGATGCGGACGTTGGGAAGCTGACGCGCGTACTGCACGGACAACATGGTCACCGCGGATTTCGACGCCTGGTACAGCGCGCCGGGGACGCTGTACTCGATTCTCGACGGGTCGTGCACCGCCGCGAACGAGCCCAGACCGCTGGACACGTTCACGATGACCGCCGCGGAGGACTTGCTCAGCAGCGGTAGGAACGCGTTGGTCATCCGCACGATGCTGAAGACGTTGGTGTTGAAGACTTCCTGAGCGTCCGGCCCGGTCAGATCCGCGACCGCTTTGTGGGGACCTAAGATGCCGGCGTTGTTGATCAAAACGTCGAGGTGCCCGGCCTGCCGGGCCACTTCGTCTGCGGCGGCGGTAACGGATGCGTCGTCGGCCACGTCCAGCTGGATGTAGTGCGCCCCGAGTTCGCTGGCGGCGTGTTGGCCGCGCTCCGAGTCGCGGGCACCGAGGTAGACCCGATGGCCGCTGCCGATCAGTCGGCGTGCGGTCTCATAGCCCAGGCCTTTGTTGCCCCCGGTGATCAAAGTATTCGTCATGGCTCCAGCTTGGCCGCGGTGCCGACGAGGTCCGTGATCGGGTCGCGTCTTTACCCAACGCTCCGAGAGGTTACTTCGCCGAGGCGGTCAAGGCTTAGCCGCCACCCTTGAACACGGTCGTCTCATCTTCTCCGGTGCCCTTACCCGGGGCGTTGCCCTTCAAATACTTCTTGGCAGGCTCATGCTCGTCTTCGAGTTGCTTGGGGCAGTATGCCTTCGCCGAAATCGTCGCGAATTGAGCCGCGCCGTTTTCGGTGAGCGCCGGGTTGCTCTCCTGCAGGTGCTGGATCAAGTGAAGGCCGCCCATGCCGTTGTGGAGTGCTCCGCACACAGCTTGGCCGGCGCTGACCGCCTGGGCGGGGTCGGAGAAGCCGATTCCCACCTTCTTCAGGTCAGTGATGAAAGTGTCGTTGTTCTCGTCGGTGGCCGGCTCGTCGACGCCGGGTTCGGCGTGCACCGGCACGGCAAGCATGAGTCCCAGGAATACGCCGACAACGGCGAACAGTGACTTCATCGATCCTCCTTATCCGGTTTCGGTTGCGGCCTTGGCGACCGCAGCGGTCGCCTTGCCGTCGGTCAGGTGCACGGCGTGAATGCCGGGTTTGGTCGAGAGTTTGGCTACGAGGTCGTCGAGGCCGGCCTCGTCGACATTCCAGTGCTGGACCTCGTCGGGCGACTCCTGCAGCTTTGCGATCACCTTGTCCAGCGGGATCGGCCCTTTCGATCGCGCGGGCGCGGTCACTTTGGCCCGCACACCCGCGGAGCTGACAACACGCGACGCTGGGCTACCCAGGGCGCCACCCGCCAGGCTGCCGAGGCTGGCCTGGTTGAGCGCGCTCAGTGGAATCTCCATCGTCGGAGCTGCGGTTGCGGCAAAAGCCCCGTCCGGCAACGACGTTGCGGCCAGCCTGATGGCGGGGGTGGCGCCGGCCCAGCTAGGAGGTACCGACAGCTTGCCGACCGTATGACCGCTCCCCAGCGCCGCGGAGGCGCCCAGCCCCGCGGCGGCATGCCCCGGCGAGGAAAGCCCACCGTTCAGTGAGCCGAGCCCGATGCCGTGGCTCCAAGGCTGGTAGATGAAGAAGTTCTTCCACTGTGAGATGCCCAGACCTGTCGTGCTGTTGGCCACGTTGGTCCAGGTGGCTTGGCTACCGGCACCGGAGATGAACGAGTAGAGGTTGGTCCATGTCGTAGCCAGTGTGGACCCGCCGGGTATGGTGCCGAGCGCGTTGGTGACGAACTTGGTGTAATCACCGTTCAGCGTGGTGACCTGGTTGAGGAAGTTGGTGGCGGTGGCCTCGGCCTGCTCGAGGGCCGATTCCAGATCGTTGGGTGCGGCCGCGGCACCAGCAGCGGTGGTGGCGGCGGCCTGCGCCGCCTGGCCGCTGTCGTTCGTGGTCTGCGGCGCCTCGGTGAACGAGCCCAACCCGGTGGTGGCCGCCTGCGACGAACCGGCATAGCCGGTCAGCGCGGCGACGTCCTGGGCCCAGAACTGGGCGTACTCGGCCTCCAGAGCCGCGATCGCCGCGTTGTACTGCCCAAAGATGTTGGCCGGCAGCAGCGATAGCAGCTGAGTGCGATTCGCGGCGATCTCGGCCGGCGGTACGGTGGCAGCCAGCGCGGTCTCATAGGCACCGGCCGCGGCGCGCGCCTGCCCGGCGGTTTGCTCGGCCTGCCCCGCCGTGGTCGACAGCCACGACACGTAGGGTGCCGCCGCCGCCGCCGCGGCTTCGGACGACGGACCCGTCCAGTCGCCGCTGACCAGGCCCGCAATCGTCGACTCGAATTGGGCCGCGGTTGACTGCAAATCGCTGGCCAGGGCATCCCAGGCCGCTGCGGCGGACTGCAACGACTCCGCGCCCGGTCCGGAGTAGATCTTGGCGGAGATGAGTTCCGGCGGTTGCGCTGCGAAATCGAAAACCATTGTCAGCTCTCCTTATTCCGCGCTCGACGGGATGACGATGATGGTGGCGGTGGTGGCGATCTCGTCGGCCGCCACCGCGCCGGGCACGCGGTACCCCTGACCCACAGCGGCGCGAGTGGCGCTGCCGCCGATGGCGCGGCCGGCCAGGCTGGACAGCGCCGTCTGGCCGAACATCCCGGGCTGAGCGAGCCCCATCTCGGGAGCAGCGTCGACCGCGGAAGCTTCCATCTCGGCGGCAACGGTCCGGACGGCGGGTGTCGCGGCCGCCCAGTTCTGCGGCACGGACAGGGCGCCGATGGTGCCGGCCCGCCCGGCCAACGCCGTCGCCGGTGAAAAGCCCTGGGAGGCGCCGCTCAGCAACCCGCTGTGCAGCAGCGGTGACAGCGCTCCGGTGATGGGGGTTGGGTGGAGCAGCGGCCCGATGCCCTGGATTCCCGTGCCGAGGCTCGGGATAGAGATGGAGACCTGCCACCAGTTCTTCAGCAGGCTCCCGAAGCCGAGCGGGGTCCACGGGCCGGCAGCCCAGGTGCTCAAGGTGTTGGCGCCCGTGGTGAGCGCCTGGTTGAACAGGGTGATGCCGTTCGTCACCGACGGCGGCAAGCCCAAACTCGCCACCAGCTGCGCCAGGGTGGTGCTCGATTGCGGTAGCAGTGCCGTGAGCTGGCTATTGAATGTTCCCAGTTGGGTGCCGAACTGGGTTATCTCGCCGTTCAGCTGAGTCAGGAACGCCTCGAGGGCATCGGTGGTCGAATCGGCCGTCGAGGCGGCGGCCGACTGAGCTGTCGCGGCCGCCTGACTCGCCTGGCCACTGTCATTGGTGGTCGCGGGAGCTTGCGTGAACGGGGTCAGCTGGCTGGCGGTCGTCGCGGCCGCCGTGTAGGCGTACATCGCGCCGGCGTCCTGCGCCCAGAACTCGGCGTAAGTCGCCTCGGTGGCGGCGATCGCCGGGGTGTTGATGCCGAGGAAGTTGGTCGCGACCAGCGCAGCCAGCAGCGTCCGGTTGGCCGCGATCACCGGTGGCGGAATGCTGGCAGCGAATGCGGCCTCGTACGCGGCCGCCGCCGCCTGAGCCTGCGCTGCCGTCTGCTCGGCCTGTGCGGCCGTGCTGCTCAACCACTCTGTGTAGGGCGCTGCCGCAGCGGCCGCCGACGTAGACGAGGGCCCTTGCCAGCTGGACCCCAACTCGGAAAGCGTGGACGCGTACGACGCTGCGGTGGTCTGTAGCTCACTCGCCAATGCGCTCCAGGCAGTCGATGCCACCAGCAACGGCGCCGAACCGGGCCCGGTGTAGATCCGGCCGGAGTTGATCTCCGGCGGTAGAGCCCCAAAATCGAAAACCATCCGTGTCCCTCGTTCCGGGTGTGTGGTCGTCAATGTTCAGCGCTTGCCCAGCGCTGCGCGGAAATTGGCTTTGCGAAACGTCCGTAGACGGCTGGCAATTCAGTGCAAAGCGGCTGACAGCTGCCTGGATCTTTTCGCAGTTCGAAGATTAGTGAGCCTCAGCAAGATGCCGCTTCGACCGACCGCTGCCGGGCACCTCGTCGCATGCGCGGAACTGCCGGGGATGTGGGCTTCGGACCGGCGCATTATCATCCCAGAAATGGGCGCTCAGCTGGGCTGATCCGCCCATGCCCGCGCACCGTCAGGCCCGACGCGATGGGTGAACGGGCGATGGCCCAGATTAAAAATCTTGGCATCCAAAATGCCGGACACACCGACGGCTAGATCGCCAGGCGTGCGGTGTGCTGTCCCAAGCGGTTATGTGCGGAAAGATTCTTAATCCCGGCCACGGATACCGGCGAACACCGGCGTGCCGGCACGCCGGTGTTATCGCACTTCGTCGCACGTTTGAGCTGTTGGTGATGAGCCGTAAGCGGGAGACACAGCGACTGAATCTGGACCCGTGACGTCCTCGTCGGGCATCATTGGTCATACAGTCTTGGCCACAAGCCACGGTTATCCACCCCGCGTCCTCGCGGGGTTTGCACCTGAGGAGACATGCCCATGTCATTCGTGACCACACAGCCAGAGGCATTGAGCACAGCGGCAACCGCACTGGGCGGAATCGGCTCGTCGTTCAGTGCCCAGAACGCGGCGGCTGCCGCGCCGACCACCGGTGTCGTTCCCGCCGCCGCAGACGAGGTGTCGGCTCTGACCGCCGCGCAGTTCGCCGCGCACGCGCAGCTGTACCAGGCCGTCGCTGCGCAGGCCGCTGCGATCCACGAGCAGTTCGTCAACACGCTCGGCACCAGTGCCGGGTCGTACGCCGCCACCGAAGCTGCCAACGCCGCATCCGCTGGCTAATTCACGACATTCTGTCGGCCGGGCACCGTGAGGGTGTCCGGCCGTCAGCATTTTGATGGGATGACGAATGCCGCAAGCATTGACCACCCTGAGCGAAGCCGAAAGTCTGATGCAGGCCGGCAGCTTCGGGTCAGCGGCGGAAATCCTCGAACACATCGTCGAGCAGAGTCCCACTATCGAAGCTCTCTACCTTCTGGCGACCGCCTATCTGGCACTTGGGCACAACGACAGTGCGTATCGCTACGCCATCGCCCTGGTGGAGAAGGATCCGTCATCTGCGCCCGCGCGAGATGTGCTGGCGAAGGCGAATCTAGCTCTCGGACACCTTGATTCGGCGTTAGAGGAGTACCTGACGCTTGCCGCGCTTTGCCGTGAACAACAACCGGCGCCGCCTGGGCAGTTCTCGATCCCGGCACATTTCGCGTTGCACAACATCGAACAACTCGAGCACATCCTGGCCGCCAACGGTGATGGCGCCGGGGCCATGACCGAAGAACTCGAGCTGCTACGTCGCGGTCTGAGGAACGTCATCGACGAGGGCAACGGTGAAGCTCCGTGGGTGTCCATTCCAGGCAACGGCAGTCAACTCCTTGCCGATCCGCCGTACGTGCGGGTCGAGGAACAGCGCCTGCCGCACTACCTGAACACCGCCGTCGACTACGGACCGATCCAGCACGGTGTCCTGGCGGGCAAGAAGGTCCACGTGATCGACGACTTTCTGACCCCGGAGGCCATGGCTCAGGTACGGAAATTTTGCTTGGAGTCGACGGTCTGGCGCCACCCGTATCAATTTGGCTACGTCGGCGCCTTCCCTCAAGACGGCTTCGCAAGCGTGTCGCTGTTCGCCGTCGTCGAAGAATTTCTCGCGGCGCTCGGCCAGGCATTCGAGGGAATCCAGTTCGCCCAGTGGTGGGGATTCGTCTACGACTCCAACCTGCCGGGAACAGATATCCACGGTGACGATGCGGACTTCTCGCTGAACCTGTGGATCACTCCTGATTCCGCCAACCTCGATCCGGACTCGGGTGGCCTTGTCGTGTGGGACAAGAAGGCACCGAGCGATTGGACCTTCGACGACTACAACTCGGGCGGCGACAAAGTCCGGCAGTACCTCGACGAGCACGATGCCCAGTCACAGGTCATCCCGCATCGAGCGAACCGGGCGGTCCTGTTCGAAGGCCATCTCTTTCACCGGACGGACGCCTTCACCTTCGCCCCCGGCTTCGAGAATCGGAGACGCAGTCTGACCTTTCTGTTTCGCCGCACCAAGGGCTAACCCACCGTCGTAGCCGATTGGGTGTAACCCGGGGCGCTATAGATCACCGACAGGCACAATCTTGAGTGCAGCCAGGGTCCCAACAGGCAGGCGATATGTGACGGCACGCGGCGATTCCGTCGCCCCCCGGCCTTTGCGGGTGGTGACCGGCGACGGCTATCCGACCTGGGAGGCGGTCTATCAAGACAACGCCACGTGGGTGTATCGCACCATCTACGCGCGCGTGGGCAACCGCGCCGACGCCGAGGATCTCACCGCGGAAGTCTTTCTCGCGGCGTTGCGGCCTCTGCGATTGACGGCCAGTGTCGGTGAGGTCCGCGGCT
>JAVHWH010000238.1:0-9979 GCA_032159915.1 Mycobacterium sp. | reverse complement strand
CCGCTGTTCGCTGGCGCCGCAGAAGCCGCTTGAGCGCACGGCGCGGCTGACGCAGGAGGGGCCACGACTACCGGAGCGATGAGTGCAATGGCGGCCACCGACGCCACCGATACCGGTGCGAGTCGGGCAAATGTCCACACGTCAAACCTCCAATGGATGCGTGGACTTCCCCGTTGGTCGTCACAGCGGGCGCGCAGGAATTCGATTCTGTGACGATAGTGACTACAGTGAGCACCGGGGTCAGTGATACGCCGATCGGTATCCGGTTGTGACCGTGTCGCAATCATCACCAAGACGTCGGACTCCACGGCCCTTCGGGGCCTGACGCAATAAGCAGCCCAGCAGCGAATGTTCGCCGAGCGCAACCAGAATCGCAGCGACAGGCTGTCTCGGCAACGCGCCTTCGGCTACGCCTGCATCGTCGGACGAACCGCCGCCGTCTTGATCACATCAGCGGGGGACTGGGATTGAGCCAGCTCGCAGAAGAGTCGGAGTGGCCTTTGTACTGGGGGCAGTAGGCCGATACCGCCACCCCGATGAAAAAGCTGGACTGGCTGAAGTTGAGATCGGTGTCGCCCACCAGCTTCATCGCCAAAGTGCTTGTCTTGTAATGCTTATCGAGCCCGTCGCACACCATGTGGGCCTCGGCTAGCATCGCGGCGCGGTTGTCGTCGTTGATCACGATGTTGCGCTTGGCCAGCGCCGTGACAACCGCGTCGTCGGTGGGGTCGGCCGATGCCGGGGCTGCGCAGAACACTGCCACCGCAGACAACGCCCAGGCCCACTTTGTACATCGGGGTTCCATGCGATAACGCTAGTCGAATTCACGCCACTTCGCGCGGTGAGCGGCCCTCCGGTCGCGTGATGCCCGACGCGTGGACCAGGGCTGCCAGCACCGCCGCGGCCAGCAGCAGCGCGGGAACATCACCCCACAGATGCCCCATGTGGTGCTTGTCGGTGACCGACTGCACGGCCATCACCGCGGCGTGCACCGCGCTAGACCACACCGTGAACCAGATCAGGCTGATGTTGGCCTCAGGGCGCCTCGCCGCATTCCACAGGAACAGGCCCAGCGTCACGTACAGGCCGACGATCATCATGAAGTAGTCCGACTCGTACGGCGCACCGTGATGCCACGCCCAGCCCGACGGCCACACCACGGCCAGTGGATAGAGCAGCAGCATCACCGCGCCGAAAAAGGCGAGCGCGATCTGGAGAAGCCGATAGCTGGTAGACGGTGCCACTGCGTGCTCCAATGCTCAAGCGGCCAAGACTGTTTCGTCTCAACCCCAGCTACCGGGAGTGCCTTGGGGCACCTGCTGTCCCAGCCAGTTGCAGGGCATCATCGTGCGCCAGGCGGTGAACGCGCACTGCTGTTCCGGACTCAGTGGGCTCGGTCCGGCGCACGGTCTGTCCGGGCTGCCGCAGATGGGTGGATCGGCATGCGCGGCCGGGGCTGCACCGATCAAGCCGTATGCGGCGGCCGCCGCGATCGCGAGTCCTACTGCTGTGGTGTGAATACGACCCATGTCGAGCTCTTCCTGGACGCGGCCCGGATCTGGCTGCACTAGAGCGCGACGATACCTCTGGCTAACGGGGCGCAGTGCTAATTGAAGAGATTTACCCATGTGGTGGGCCTGCGCGGCGGGTCCGACCGTGTACATGAGCAACATTGGCACCGCACGAATACAGCCGTGGGACTGCTGCTGGCGCCTAGCGCTTGGCGGCCGCCTTCTTGGCCGGAGCCTTCTTTGCCGTCGTCTTCTTGGCTGCGGCCTTCTTGGCCGGCGATTTCTTGGCGGCCGCCTTCTTCGCAGGTGCCTTTTTAGCGGGCGCTTTTTTGGCGGGTGCTTTGTCGCCGCTCGAGCGTGCCCGCACGCTGGCCTCCAGCTTGGCCAGCAGGTCGGAGACGTCTTCGGTCTCGTCGAGTTCTTTGGGCTGCTCCTCGGTGGTAAAGGCCTCGCCCCCTTCGAGTTTGGCTTGCACCAACTCCTGCAGCTGCTCCTGATAGTCGTCGTGATAGCGATCGGGGTTGAAGTCGTCGGCCATCGACTCGACCACCTGCCCCGCCATCTTAAGCTCGGCCGGTTTGACGTCGACCTTCTTGTCCAGCACCGGAAAGTCGGGATCGCGGATCTCGTCGGGCCACAGCAGCGTGTGGATCACCATGACTTCGCGCTTGCTGAAATCCTTGACGCGCAAGGCCGCAAGCCGAGTCTTGTTGCGCAGCGCGAAATGCACGATCGCCACCCGATCCGTCTCGGCCAGCGTTTTCGCCAGCAGCACATAAGATTTCGTCGAGTTGCCATCAGGCTCGAGGAAGTAGCTGCGATCAAACATCATCGGGTCGAGTTCGCTGGCCGGGACGAACTCCAGCACCTCGATTTCGCGGCTACGCTCCTCGGGCAGGGTTGCGATGTCGTCATCGGTGATGATCACCATCTGGCCGTCGTCGGATTCGTAGGCCCGGGCGATGTCGCGATACTCGACGACTTCGCCGTCTACCTCGCAGACTCGCTTGTACCGGATGCGGCCGTTGTCCTTGGCATGCACCTGATGGAACTTGATGTCGTGGTCCTGGGTCGCGCTGTACACCTTGACCGGGACGTTGACCAGCCCGAACGAAATCGAGCCCTTCCAGATCGAACGCATGCTGTCAGTATGCCCATACTCCTGATCGGATACGCGTCTATCGCTGCTGCGCCGCGGCGGTCAGCGCGTCCCGATCCGGCAGGTCAGCGCCCGCGCGACTAACGGTGACCGCCGCGACGGCACTGCCGGCCTCCAGTACAGCCGTCAGCGCCTCGAGGTCAAGTGCGACAAGTCCGGCGCGTCGATCGGCGCCCAACAGTCCCTGCGACCACAGCGCGTCCAGCACACCGACCATGAAGGAATCGCCGGCGCCGACCGTGTCGACCACCCGCGCCGACAGCGCCGGCACCTGGACCGTCCCAGCCGCGCATATCGCCTCGGCGCCCTGATCGGCCATCGTCACCGCCACGATCGCAGGACCCAACGACTGCCAGGTCTGTGCGACGTCTTCCGGCTTGCGGTCCGGCTCGAGCCAGCGCAGGTCTTCCTCGCTGACCTTGACGATGTCGCTGCGCTCGACGAGGTGCTCGATACGAGTGCGGGCCAATTCCCGATCGGCGATCAGCGACGGCCGCACATTCGGATCGAAGGTCACGGTGGCCGACACCCGGTAGGCGTCGACGAGCGCGGCAACGGCCAGACAGCCCGGGTCGTGAATGGCGGCAATAGATCCGGTGTGCACTAAAAGCGGCGGCGTTACCGGCGGCGTTCCGGACAGCTGCCAGTCCACATCGAATTCGTAGTCGGCCGAGCCCTTTTCGTTCACGGTGAGACGTGCTGTCGTCGTTCGGTCCGCGCTTTGGCTTCCCGAAACCAGTTGCGCGCCAGACGCAGCGACGTACTCGGCGATGCGCCGGCCATATGGGTCGTCGCCGATGTGAGTGAGGAAATCGACATCGCGGCCCAGTCGGGCCAACCCGACTGCGACGTTGAGGGGGCTACCGCCGACGTGTTCGCTGACGACCCGGTGGCCGTCAGCGACGATGTCGATGAGCGCTTCGCCGATCACCAGGCCGCGGCTCACTGCACCAACGCCTCCAGCGTCGCGCGAGCGCCCTTGCCGTGCAACGAATCCAGCGCCCAGCGGTAGGCATCGACGAATCGATGCTGATGCGCCAGATCGCCGAACACCGCGGTGACCTCGATGAACGCCATGGGATCTTCGTGCTGCGACCGGGCGATCGGAATGAGCGAATCTGCCAGCTGGTCGATCACCTCGTAGGGCTCGCCCCATTCGTCGACGCCCTCGGCGTAACGCGCCCAACTGGCCACCGCGGCCGACGCCATCTGGACCGGCCCATCGTGGGACAGGTTGTCGCAGAGGACGGGAAGCAGCCACGTCGGGATGCGGTCAGACGAATACGAGCAAAGCCGTGCCACGGTGTCGCGCACCGCTGGATTGGCGAACCGCTGAATCAGTGTGCGGGCGTACTGATGCAGGTCGACACCGGGCACCGGCGGCACGGTGGGGATGGCCTCGTTTTCGAAGTAGGTCAGCAAGTACTTAGTGAACAGCGGATCCTGCGCTGCGTCGTGCACGAACTGGAAGCCGCACAGATGGGCGAAGAAACACAGGCATTGATGCCCCGCGTTGAGCATGCGCAGCTTCATCATTTCGTAGGGGCGGACGTCGTCGACCATCAGCACGCCCGCCTGTTCCAGCGGCGGCCGGCCGTCGGCGAAGTCGTCCTCGATCACCCATGCGCTGAACGGCTCGGCCACCACCGGCCACCGGTCGTCCACGCCGAAATCGCGGCGCACCTCGGCTGCCATCTCCAAAGTCGTTGCCGGAGTAATGCGGTCGACCATCGAGCTCGGGAATCTGGCATGTTCGCCCACCCACTCGGCCAATCCGGGGTCGGCCCGCTCCGCGCCGGCGAGCACGGTCCGCTTCGCGACCTCGCCGTTGTGCTCGATGTTGTCGCAAGAGACGATGGTCGGCGCAGCAATCCCGTTGCTGCGCCGCCGGGCCAGCGCCTCGGTGATCAACGAGAACGCCGGTCCATCGGGATCCCGGTACCCGCCTTCGGTGATGGTCAGCGAGATGATCCGGGTGGACGCCGCGGCCAACACGTCGACCGCCGACCCCGGATCATCCGGGGCATACCGGTAGTCGATGATCGAACCGATCACCTCAGCGTCGCGGGTGCCATCGGGATTCTCCAGGATCAGCGTGTACAGCCCGTCCTGATCGGTGAGGACGTCGCGCATGGTCCAGTCGGCCGGCATCACGCCAACCCCGCAGATACCCCATTCGTGTGCCAGTCCCTGCTGCAACAACATGTTGATGTACGCAGCCTGGTGGGCGCGGTGGAAGTGACCGGCGCCGATGTGGGCGATGCCGACACTGACCTCGCCGCGGTCGTATGTCGGTGCGTCGATCGGGAGGTGTGCCAGCGCTGAATTATTCAGAGCTATTGCCTCAGGCAAGATTCGAACTCCTTCCGAATTGCATGGCGGTGCCTAGCCGAGCGGGGAACCTCCGCTCGTCACGGCCGCCAGAATGAGGGAATCAGCGAGGGCGCGCCACGAGTCTGTGACGGCGACAGCGCCAGCTTCGAGCAATTCCCTTGTGCGGCTCTGCCGTTCGTCGGCAGGAACAAACATCACGTTACCGACGGCGTAATAGCCGGCGGCGACAGCCGAGGTCACACCGGCTACCGAATCTTCGACCGCCAGCCCGTGGGAACCTTCAACTCCCAACACCCGGCCGGCATGCAGGTACACCGCGGGATCCGGCTTGCTGGTCGGCACCGGCAGCGAATCCTCCGCACTGAAGCGCACCGCCTCGGGGACCAGCGGATCAAGGCCAGCGGCGGTGAAGGATGCCTTCAGACGGGTGAGGGCACTGGAGCTGACCGCGGCCATCGCAAAGCGGGCTGCCAAATCCTTTAGCGGGCCGAGCACATTCGGGTCCGGCTTCAGCGTCACCGCCAGATGGGCCGTGACCTGTTCGCGCTCCTTGAGCACCCACTGTTCGAGCTCACCGGCGGTCAGAGCGCGACCGTCGGCCACGTCGCTGTCTGATGCCACCAGCGCGCCGGGACGGCCATCGGCCAGCGCCTTCTCGAACGGAACTCCGCTCAGCACCGCCAGGTCGGTCGCGGTGCTGCGAAAGTTCTTGCCGACAGCCTTCTTTCGCAACTCGTCACCGCTGAGCGGCGCGGTGACGCCGAACCTGGCGAGGAAGCGAGTGGTCACCTCAGCTGAGGCGTCGAATGCCGGCGCCTCCGAAGGGAAAAGGTTGTCGTCGGCGTCCAACAGCAACGTGGTGATTGACGCGGGGTCGAACGGGCGGACAAATTGCAGGGGTTGGCTCATTGCAGCACCAGCTCCCGTTCGTTGTCGCCCAGCGTTTGGCGCAGGGTCGCGATCACACCACGCTCGTCGATATCAGTGATCATCGCGCGCAGACGGTCGGTAAATCCGGGGATCGTCCGAAGTTCGGCGAAGATGTCGTGTCGCATCACTGGCTCCGGGTTGTTGCCGCCCGTCGCCGCCAACTTGGTCAGCAATTCTTCTTCCGGGTCATCGATGCAAATCTTGCAACCCTGGAGGTCGTAGCCCCGCAGGTAGCGGAACCACCCGGCCAGGGCGAGCATCAGCAGAGTGTGCGGACGGTCCTGCACCATTGCCTCATGCAGCGAGGGCAACAGGAACGACGCGATCTTCTCTGATCCTCGGCGAGCCAGCCTCGACAACTGGTCGCTCATCTGAGGATTACTGAGCCGTGAGAGCAGTGACTCCCGGTACTCAGGAGTGTTCATCCCCGGCACCGCCGGCAACAGCGGCTGGATCTCGTCGCCCAACAGCTGCTCGACATAAGAGGAAATGGCTTCGTTGCCCATCGCTTGATCCGTGCGCTGGTAACCGGCCAACGTGGCCAGGCACGACATTGCGATGTGAGTTCCGTTGAGCATCCGGGTTTTCACCAGCTTGTGGTCGCTGACATCAGTGACGAACTGGGCGCCGACCTCGTCGAGTGGCGGGCGGCCGTCGCAGAAGTTGTCCTCGATGACCCACTGGCTGTACGGCTCGGTCAGCACCGGCCACTTGTCGGCGATCCCGAAGGTCTTTCGGACGAATTCGACCTCGGACTTCGAAGTCTGCGGTGTGATCCGGTCCACCATGGTCGACGGGAAGGCGACATAGGTGTCGATCCACCGGGCCAGCCGGGCGTCCTTCAACGCGGCGAACGAGACCAGCGCGGTGCGCGCCGCCTGGGTGTTGTCGGGAATGTTGTCGCAGCAGAGCACCGTGAACGGCGCGGTACCCGCGCGGCGACGCAACGCCAGCGCCTCGGTCAGATACGCCCAGGCGGTGACGTAGCTGCCCGACTCGACCAGATCGGCGCGTACGTCGGGGTGGTTGGTGTCGAATTCTCGCGTCACCGGATCCAGGAAGTAGCCCTTTCCGGTGATGGTCAGGCTGACTACCCGAGTACGCGGGTCCGCCAGCGCGGCGCGAACCGCCGTGCCGTCGTTGGGTGCGTAATGGACCGAGCCGATCGAACCGACCACCCGCGCCATCTCGCCGTCGTGGCCGCGTTCCACGACGGTGTACAACCCGTCCTGGGCCGACAGCACTTCCTTCACATCACGCGAACGCAGGCTGATACCGGTGACTCCCCACTGGTTGGAGACGCCCGAGCAGGCCAAGTCGTCGAAGTAGACGGCTTGGTGGGCCCGGTGGAAATTGCCGGCGCCGATGTGTACCACCCCGCGCTGCAGCGTGGATCGGTCGTAGGTGGGAACGTCGATGCGCTTGGATTGGGAGTGCAGTGAAAGGGTGTCGTTGGTGAGCGGAACTCCGGCGCTTGGCCGCCAAGGAATTACTTTTCGCATGCCCTCCCGTGCCCACAATTGTCGCGACGGTAAACGGTTCAGTGCGTTATGTCACCGTGACTTAACACGGCGTAGCCAGCAGCGTGAGATGCGTTACAGGACGGCGTAGTTTGGCGGCATGGCGCCACGGGTGAAGTTGACCAACGCCGACAAGGTGCTGTATCCAGCGACCGGGACTACCAAATCCGAGATCTTCGATTATTACACCGGTATCGCGGAAGTGATGGTCCCGCACATCGCCGGGCGCGCCGCCACTCGCAAACGCTGGCCCAATGGCGTCGGGCAACCCTCCTTTTTCGAGAAGCAACTAGCCGCTTCGGCGCCGGAGTGGCTGCCGCGCGGCAGCATCACGCACCGATCCGGCACGACGACCTATCCGATCATCGACAGCGCCGACGGTTTGGCCTGGATCGCCCAGCAGGCCGCACTGGAAGTGCATGTGCCCCAATGGCGTTTCGCCGCCGAGTGGACACGTAAAGGCGAAGAGCTCAAGCCGGGACCGGCCACCCGCCTGGTGTTCGATCTCGACCCCGGTGAAGGTGTGACGATGTCGCAACTCGCCGAGGTGGCGCGGGCCGTGCGCGACCTGATCACCGACATCGGGCTGACCACGTTTCCGCTCACCAGCGGCAGCAAGGGGTTGCACCTCTACAGTCCGCTGGACAAACCGGTGAGCAGCCGGGGCGCCTCCGTGTTGGCCAAAAAAGTTGCCCAACAACTGGAAACGTCGATGCCCAAATTGGTGACGTCCACAATGACCAAGAGTCTGCGGGCCGGCAAGGTGTTCGTGGACTGGAGTCAGAACAACGGAGCCAAAACCACGATCGCGCCGTATTCGCTGCGGGGCCGGGAATGTCCGACCGTCGCCGCGCCGCGCACCTGGGACGAACTCGACGACACCGGGCTACGTCAACTGCGCTATGACGAAGTGCTCGAGCGAGTCGAACGCGACGGCGATCTGCTGGCCGGGCTGGACGCCGACGTGGGTCCCCCTGATCGGCTGGCCAAATATCGCAGCATGCGTGACGCGTCGAAAACCCCGGAGCCGGTGCCGATAGCCAAACCCGCTGTCGGAAGCGGGAATAGCTTTGTCATCCAGGAACACCACGCCCGTCGGCTGCACTACGACTTCCGGCTCGAACGCGACGGTGTGCTGGTGTCCTGGGCGGTGCCGAAGAATTTGCCGGAGACCACCGCCGTCAATCATCTGGCGGTGCAGACCGAAGACCATCCACTGGAGTACGGCGGCTTCGAGGGAACAATCCCCAAGGGAGAGTACGGCGCCGGCAAAGTGGTCATCTGGGATTCCGGAACCTACGACACCGAGAAGTTCAACGTCGGCCCCGAAAAAGGCGAGGTCATCGTCACCTTGCACGGCCAACGGATCTCGGGTCGCTACGCGTTGATCCAGACCGATGCCAACCAGTGGCTGGCGCACCGGATGAAAGACCAGCATGTCTTCGACTTCGACGGCTTGGCTCCGATGCTGGCGACCCATGGTTCGGTCGCGAAGTTGCCCGCATCACAGTGGGCGTTCGAGGCCAAGTGGGACGGCTACCGGCTGCTGGTCGAGGCCGACCACGGCGAGTTGCGGTTGCGATCGCGCAGCGGACGCGACCTCACCAACGAATTCCCTACACTTCGTTCTCTGGCAGCCGATCTCGGCGAGCATCATGCCGTGCTCGACGGCGAGGTGGTCGCGCTCGATGCGTCCGGTGTGCCCAGCTTCTCCGAGATGCAGAACCGAGCGCGCGCCACCCGCATCGAGTTTCGGGCATTCGATCTGTTGTATCTGGACGGGAGGTCGTTGTTGCGGGCGAAGTATCGCGACCGCCGAAAGCTGTTGGAGACACTGGCTTCCGCCGGTGGCCTGAACGTGCCCGATCTGCTCTCGGGTGACGGCGCCGAGGCGCTGGAGTACTCGCGCAAACACCAGTGGGAAGGCGTGATCGCCAAGAAGCGCGATTCGACCTACCAGCCAGGCCGTCGTTCGGCGTCCTGGATCAAGGACAAGTACTGGAACACCCAGGAAGTGGTCATCGGCGGTTGGCGCGCCGGTGAGGGTGGGCGCACCAGCGGCATCGGTTCGCTGTTGATGGGCATCCCCACCCCCGACGGGCTGCATTTCGCCGGACGCGTCGGCACCGGCTTCACCGAGCGCGACCTGACCAACCTGAAGAAGACACTGGAACCGCTGCGCACCGACCAATCACCCTTCAGCACAAGGCTTACCGGCCAAGACGCCAAGGGTGTGACGTTCGTCAAGCCGACGCTGGTCGGGGAGGTCCGCTACAGCGAATGGACGTCGGATGACCGGCTGCGTCAACCCAGCTGGCGTGGACTGCGGCCCGACAAAGATCCCGGCGACGTCGTCCGGGAGTAGCCTGCCTCGATCGCTGCCAGCAAGCCCCGGGTCGCCAGCTGATCGGCCAATTCGTTGTCGACGACTCCCGAGTGACCCCTCACCCAGAACCACTCGACCCGGTGACGTAGGCAGGCCGCTTGAAGCCGCTGCCAGAGGTCGACATTTTTCACCGGCTGCC
>JAVHWH010000237.1:0-3018 GCA_032159915.1 Mycobacterium sp. | reverse complement strand
CGAAGGGCTCGCCGTCGAAACGCTCCCGGGTGGCCAATTCGGCGACGCTGGCACGCTTGAGCTTGGTCAGCTGCTTGACCGGCTTCCCCATCGGCAACAGTGCGGCAACCGCATACGTCTCCGGTATGCCCAGCAGATCGCGAACTCCCGACTCCTCGGCGACCGCCATCGTGGTGATGGTGCCGCCGTAGCCCTCGTTGCGGGCGGCCAGCAGCACGTTCCACACCAACGGGTAGATGGACGCGCCGCTGATCACGCCGATGCGATCCAGGTTTTGATCCAGCGCGGCGACCACCTCCAGGTTGACGCAGACCACCAGCACCACGGCGGCGTTGGTGAACGGCGAGGTGAATTGCGACGGCACATCGGTCGCCGCGATCTCCGCTGCATTCGGACCCGGCTCATGCAAAGGGTTCCAAGGGTTTTCGCCGTTGGACAACTGCGCCACATACCGCCGCGCGCCGTTGGTCGACAGCTCGGCCAGCGCGTCCCTTGTCGCCTGGTCGCGAATCACCACGATGTGAGCGCCCTGCCGGTTGCCGCCGCTGGGGGCGAATCGCGCATTGTCGAGAATGCGCGCCAGCACCTCGTCGGGCAGCGGGTCATCGGTGTACTCGCGCACCGCCGCGGTGGTGCGCATGACGTCATAGAGGTCCACGACCCCATAGTGGACCGTGCGGGCATCTACAGTCCATGTCGTGAGCACTCGCGTAGACGCCCGACGCCGGGACGTCGCATTCAGCGTGTTGGGCGGACCCACGACGGTGGTCGACCTCGGCGGCCGACGGATTCTGATCGACCCGACGTTCGACGAGCCCGGTCCGCACGACTACCTGAAGAAGACCGTCGGGCCGGCGATACCCGCCGACGCGCTCGGGCCGCTCGACGCGGTGCTGGTCAGCCACGACCAGCATCCGGACAACTTCGACGACGAAGGCCGACGCGTCGCGCTGGCCGCCCCGCTGGTGCTGACGCATCCCGGCGCCGCGGCCCGGCTCGGCCCGCCGGCCGTCGGGCTCGAACCGTTCGAGTCCTTCGAGCTTCCTGCCTCCGATGGCGCCAAAGCGTTGACAGTGCAGGCGGTTCCGGCTGTGCACGGTCCCGCCGACGGCCAGCGCGACGCGGGCGGACACGTCAACTGTGAAGTGACCGGATTCGTGCTTTCCGGTGCGGGCCTACCCACCGTCTACCTCAGCGGTGACAACGCGTCGATCGCCGCGGTCAAACACATCGCAGAGCGGGTAGGCCCGGTCGATGTGGCGGTGATCTTCGCCGGCGCGGCCAGAGTTGTGGCCAAGGAGCGGGGCCGTCCGCTGACGATGACGGGCCAGCGGGCCGCGGCGGCCGCCGAACTGCTGGGTGCCCGGCTGGTGATCCCGGCACACGTCGACGGATGGGCGCATTTCAGCGAAGGTGTGGGCGAAGTCGGGGTGGCGTTCGACGAGTCCGGCATTCTCGACCGGCTCGCCGTCGCACCCTACGGCGAATGGATTGTGCCGCCCTGGTTGTAGCTGCTCGGCGCTAGGCGCGCACCGCGGCGATGGTCCAGGCCGGCAGGATCGGCGCGCGGGTGAGGAAGTGGTCGCCCTGGCCGATGCTGCGCAGCAGCGCCTGGGTGCGCATGATGCAGCAGCCCATCCGCGCCATCGCGAAGATCTCGTACCAGTCCAGCGCCACCAGCTCGCGGCCGATCATCTCCTCGAAGCGGCGGATGACCTGCTCGCGGCTGTCGAACCCCGGCAACTCGGGGTCAGCGTCAATCCCGTTGACTTCCAGCATTTGTCGACGGGTGGCCAGCCACCACGCGAAATCGGTCTCGGCCGGACACAGACACGCCTGCTCCCAGTCCAGCACGCCGACGATCTGGCCGGTGTCGTCGAAGATGGCGTTGGACAGCCGGGCGTCGTTCCAGCACACCGCATCCTCGCCGGTGTGCTCGGGCCGGTGGCGATGCAGCCAATCGAACGCCTCGACCATGACGTCCGGAATCTGATTGTCGGTGCCCCATGCCGCGTACTCCTGCCACCAGGTCAACTCCGCGGAAAGCCCTGGGCCAGTGGGCCGATGCAGCCACGTCGCCTGATCAACCGGGACGCGCTGCAACGCGGCCAGCGTCTCCAGGAACGAGTCGTGCGCTGCACGCTGCACCTGCGGTCCCGCGTTGTGCAACCAGCCACGCGTCGCATAGCTTGTGTCCGACGGGGTGTGCCCGACGATGCGCGGCATCACCAGGAACTTCGAGTCGATCCACGACTCGTCGGGCTCGTAGACGATCGGCGACGGCGTCGCCACCCCGTGTGAGTGCAGGAACTCCTGGGTGCGGGTCTGCGCGTCCAGGTCGTACTCGGGATAGATGCCCCCGCCAGTGGGCGGGATGCGCAGCACGTACTCGCTGACATTGCCCGCGACGTCGGCGGAGAACACCAGGCTTTCGCTGGACCAGCCGGCCGCGCGGTTGGCCGCCGTGAGCTCGGACACCGCGGCGTCGACGCCGAATCGGTGGCTGAACCACGCCTCGAGCCGGGCTCTGGTGTCCGCAAGGTCGCGTTGAACGAGCGCGATTCCCGCCATGCCACCCAGATTTACATAGAGCGGGTCAGATGTAAATGATCGCGCTGTTACATCCGAGGGCGGCCCTGTAATACGCTCCCATGGTGACTTCGCCGCAGACGCCGACGTTCGGAGCGATCGAGGACACGTCGCTGCCGCTGGCGGTGCTCGCTCATGGCTTCCCGGATACGCCGTTCACCTGGCGTCACCTCGGACCTGATTTGGCCGGGCGCGGCTATCGAGTGGTGGCGCCGTGGCTGCCCGGGTATGACGCGCCGACCGACAAGCCGATCAGCGTCGGAACCTATGTGCGCCATCTGCTCGACGTTCGCCGGCGCTACGACGGGGACCACCGCGCGATCCTCGTCGGCCACGACTGGGGTGCGCAAGCCGGTTACGGTGTGGTGGCGGCCGAACCGGGCGCGTTCAGTCGCTTTGTGGCGCTGGCGGTTCCACCGGTGGCCGCGC
>JAVHWH010000228.1:0-5580 GCA_032159915.1 Mycobacterium sp. | reverse complement strand
CCGAGGTCGACGTACCACTGGTGGCGGGTGTCGATCCAGTACTGATGCCATTGCGCGGCGGTGGACGGCTCGACGAAGAACTCCATCTCCATCTGCTCGAACTCGCGGGTGCGGAAGATGAAGTTGCCCGGGGTGATCTCGTTGCGGAAGCTCTTGCCGATCTGGCCGATGCCGAACGGCGGCTTGCGCCGCGACGTCGTCACCACGTTGGCGAAGTTCACGAAGATGCCCTGCGCGGTTTCGGGCCGCAGATAGTGCAGGCCTTCCTCGCTCTCGATCGGGCCGAGGTAGGTCTTGAGCATCATGTTGAATTCGCGGGGCTCGGTCCACTGCCCCTTGGTGCCACAGTCGGGGCAGACGATCTCGCTCATCGGAACCGAGTCTGGGTCGACGGCGGTCTCGCCCTTGCCCTTCTTGAGGGCGTACGCCTCCTGCAGGTGGTCTTTCCGGTGCCGCTTGTGGCAATTCAGACATTCGACCAGTGGGTCGTTGAAGACCTCGACGTGGCCGGAGGCCACCCACACCTCACGCGGCAAGATGATCGAGGAGTCCAGGCCGACGACGTCGTCACGACCGGTCACGACCGAGCGCCACCACTGCCGCTTGACGTTTTCCTTGAGTTCCACGCCCAGCGGCCCGTAGTCCCACGCCGATTTGGTTCCGCCGTAGATCTCGCCGGCGGGATAGACCAGGCCACGCCGCTTGGCGAGGTTGACGACGGTGTCGATGACGGACGCCACGAGGTGAGCACTCCTAAGTTGTGAAACTTGACGATCCGTCATCGTAGCGATCCGCGGCGCGCGCTTTGACATGCGTGGTTGTGCATGTGACAGTGGAGGCAGCATGTCTCTCTCATCCCCCACCGCAGCTGACGGTGATGAACTGGTCGGCGAGCACCAGCACAGCGAAACCACGGATCTGCCGTCACCACCGCCGCGGGAGATCCTCGATGCCGCCGGGGAGTTGCTGCGCGCGCTGGCCGCCCCGGTTCGAATCGCCATCGTGCTGCAGCTGCACGTGTCCCAGCGCTGCGTGCATGAACTGGTCGACGCGCTCGGCGTGCCGCAGCCGTTGGTCAGCCAGCACCTGAAGATCCTCAAGGCCGCGGGCGTGGTCGCCGGAGAACGGTCCGGACGCGAGGTGCTCTACCGGCTGGCCGATCACCACCTGGCGCACATCGTGGTCGATGCCGTCGCGCACGCCGGCGAGGACAAGCCATGAGCAGGCCGGCCGGCGTTCGCTCCACCCGCCAGCGGGCAGCGATCGCGGAACTGCTCGACACGCTTGACGATTTCCGCTCGGCCCAAGAACTGCACGACGAGTTGCGCCGCCGCGGCGAGAACATCGGTCTGACCACGGTCTATCGAACGCTGCAGTCGATGGCGGCGGCGGGCATGCTCGACACGCTGCGCAGCGACACCGGCGAATCGGTCTACCGTCGCTGCTCGGAACACCATCACCACCACCTGGTCTGCCGCAGTTGCGGGTCCACCGTCGAGGTGGGCGACCACGAGGTCGAAGCGTGGGCGGCCGAAGTGGCCACCAAATACGGCTACGCCGACGTCAGTCACACCATCGAGATCTACGGCACCTGCTCGGACTGCCGCTAAGCCGTTACCGCACGGCGGATTTCGGCGCCTTTGTCGAGCACCATCAAGATCAGCGTGCGCAGCGCCTCGTCGCCCAGGCCGTTGCCGGGAAAGTTGTAGCGCAACACAACGTCGGCGGCCTTGCCGGAGTTGCGTTTGGCGCTGCCGGCGCCGGCCTTCTCGGTCAGCGTCACCGATCCCAGCAGCGTGGTGCGCGACTGCTCCGCAACGCTGTCGCGAATCTTCTTGGTGAGCACCAGGTCCCACGCCACCATCTGGGTCAGCGAGACCAGGTCGAGGTCGTCGGTGATGGTCACCACCCGCAACGAGGCGATCGTGCCACCGTGGTGGACGGTCAGCGCGCCGTCGGATTCGGCCTCGACGGGCAGCACCTCGGAGAGCACGGCCAGCAACCGCTCCTGCAACGACGGCATCAGGCCGTCCCGAACCGTCGATGCCGCAACGCGTACTCCTCGCAGGCCGCCCACAAATTGCGGCGGTCGTAGTCGGGCCAGAGGGTGTCCTGAAAGATGTACTCGGCGTAGGCGGCCTGCCAAAGCATGAAGTTACTGGTTCGCTGCTCCCCCGAAGTCCGCAGCAGCAGATCCACATCGGGAATGTCCGGGCGGTGCAGATGCCGGGCGATCGTCGCCTCGTTGACCCGTTCGGGGTTGAGCGTGCCGGCCGCCGCCTCACGCGCGATATCCCTTGCGGCTTCGGCGATTTCGGTTCGGCCACCGTAGTTGACGCAGTAGTTGACGGTGATCACGTCGTTATTCAGGGTGAGCTCCTCCGCGATTGCCAACTCGTTGATGACGCTGCGCCACAGGCGTGGCCGCGAACCCACCCAGCGGATCTTCACGCCCATCTCGTTGAGGTTGACCCGGCGTCGTCGCACCACGTCGCGGTTGAAGCCCATCAGGAAGCGCACTTCGTCGGCCGAACGCTTCCAGTTCTCGGTGGAGAACGCATACAGGCTGAGCCACTTGATGCCCACTTCGATTGCGCCGCAGACGATGTCGATGACGACCGCCTCGCCCATCTTGTGGCCCTCGACCCGCGGCAGGCCACGCTGGGTGGCCCAGCGACCGTTGCCGTCCATCACGATCGCGACATGATTGGGCAGCTGCTCGGCCGGAATCGCCGGGGCAGCCGCCTTGGAGATGTGCTGCGGGGGCCGACGGGGGCCCCCGTCCGGCGAGGGTGGCAACGGCGGGAAAACCACCGGCCACGTCGAGGTGTCGGGGAAGACCGGATAGTCGTCGGGTGCCGGGGCGAGCTGCGGGAAGCCGGACTTCCGCCGCCGCTCAGCCCTGCGCTCTGAGCGGCTCACCCGGCTCGTCTCCATGCGCCACATCCTGCCTGACCAGAGCTATCCGGCGGTCCAGCAGGCTCTGGTCAATCACGTCGACCCGTCGCATCCGCTCGACCAATGGCAAGGTGCGCAACTGCCGCTCCAGATGCCATTGCAGGTGAGCGGCCACCAACCCGCTGACGTGGCTGCGGGCGGACTGCGGCGTGCCATCCGCCGCTTCCCAATCGCCATCGCGCAGCGCTGCCATCAAATCCAGCACACCCAGTGGCGGTGTCGTCGCACCGGCGGGCCGGCAGAAGCCGCACACGCTGCCGCCCGCGGCGACGTGGAACGCCCGGTGCGGCCCCGGTGCGGCGCAGCGTGCGCACTCGGTGAGCGCCGGGGCCCATCCGGCGATGCCCATGGCCCGCAGTAGATAAGCGTCCAGCACCAGCTCGCGCGGCCGGCTGCCGTCGGCGACCGCCCGCAGCGCACTGACCGTCAGGCGGTGCAGTTCCGGCGCTGGTGCCCGCTCCTCGCCGGCGAGGCGTTCGGCGGTTTCCAGCATCGCGCACGCGCTGGTGTAACGGCCGTAGTCGCTGACGATGTCGGTGGCGAACGCGTCAAGCGAAACGACCTGCGTGACAATGTCGAGATTGCGGCCCGGGTGCAGCTGGACGTCGATATGTGCGAACGGTTCCAGGCGCGCACCGAACTTGCTGCGGGTGCGACGCACACCCTTGGCCACCGCGCGAACCAGTCCATGGTCGCGGGTGAGCAGGGTGATGATCCGGTCGGCTTCGCCGAGCTTGTGCTGGCGCAGCACCACCGCCCGATCTCGGTACAGCCGCATAAGGACCAGTTTGTCATCAGGTTGTGACGGCGCCCCGCGCACGCGCCGATAATGTCACTACCGATGAGCAACTCCACCGATCGTCGATTCCCGACGCTGACTGACCAGCTCTACCAGTTGGCCAGCGGTGAGGTGACGTCGGACGAGCTGGTTCGTCGTTCACTGCAGGCCATCGAATCCAGCCAGCCGACGCTGAACGCATTCCGGGTGGTGCTCACCGAGTCGGCCCTGTCCGGCGCCGCCGAGGCCGACCGCCGCCGCGCCGACGGCGACCAGGCACCGCTGCTGGGCGTGCCGATCGCGGTCAAGGACGACGTCGACGTCGCCGGCCAGCCCACATTCTTCGGCACGTCCGGCGCTGTCCGGCCGGCCACCCAGGACGCCGAGGTGGTGCGCCGCCTCAAGGCCGCCGGCGCGGTGATCGTCGGCAAGACCAACACCTGCGAGCTGGGCCAGTGGCCGTTCACGAGTGGACCCGCATTCGGCCACACCCGCAATCCGTGGTCGCGCCGGCACACTCCGGGCGGGTCCTCGGGCGGCAGCGCGGCCGCGGTGGCCGCCGGCCTGGTGACCGCGGCGATCGGCTCTGATGGGGCGGGCAGCGTCCGCATCCCGGCGGCCTGGACCCATCTGGTCGGCATCAAGCCGCAGCGTGGTCGCATCTCGACCTGGCCGCTGCGCGAGGCGTTCAACGGGATCACGGTCAACGGGGTGCTGGCACGCACCGTCGCCGACGCGGCGTTGGTGCTCGATGCGGCGTCCGGCAACGTCGACGGCGATCTGCACAAGCCTCGGCCGGTTACGGTTTCCGATTACGTCGGTATCGCGCCCGGGCCGCTGCGCATTGCGCTGTCAACCAGTTTTCCCTTCACCGCCTTTCCGGCTCGACTGGATCCCGAGATCGAGGCGGCGCTGGAATCGGTGGGCGATCAGCTTCGACTGTTGGGCCACACCGTGGTGCCGGGCAATCCCGACTACGGATTGCGGCTGTCCTGGAACTTTTTGTCACGGTCCACATCCGGGCTGCTGGACTGGGCCGACCGGCTGGGTGACGGTGTCCAGTTCGATCGCCGGACGCTGGCAAACATGCGGATGGGCCGGTTACTTTCGCAGCAGATTCTGCGCGCCGCCCGGGCGAACGAAGCCGCCGACCAACGGCGGGTCGGCTCGATCTTCCGGATTGTGGACGTGGTGCTGGCGCCGACGACCGCGCTGCCGCCCCCGCTGGCTGACGCCTTCGACCGGCTCAGCGGCCTGGGCACCGACCGCGAGATGATCGCCGCCTGCCCGGTGACCTGGCCGTGGAATGTGCTGGGGTGGCCGTCGATCAACGTTCCGGCCGGCTTTACCTCCGCGGGCTTACCGATCGGCGTGCAACTGATGGGACCGGCTAACAGCGAACCGCTGCTGGTGTCACTGGCCGCCGAACTCGAAGCGCTGGGCGGCTGGGCGGCCAAGCAGCCTGCGGTCTGGTGGAACGCCGGGACCGAGGCGGTGCGTTGAGGCAACTGCTGGGAATCAAAAGCCCAGTCGGCCAAGTTGTTTCGGATCGCGCTGCCAGTTCTTGGCCACTTTGACCCGCAGGTCGAGGTACACCTTGGTGCCCAGCAGCTTCTCGATCTGACCGCGGGCGGCGGTGCCCACCTCGCGAAGCCGCGCCCCGCCCTTGCCGATCACGATGCCCTTCTGGCTGTCCCGCTCGACGTAGAGCAGGGCGTGCACGTCGATCAGGTCGTCGCGGCCCTCGCGCGGATTGATCTCGTCGATCACCACCGCCAGCGAGTGCGGCAACTCGTCGCGCACGCCTTCCAGCGCGGCCTCCCGGATGAATTCGGCCATCAGAA
>JAVHWH010000190.1:0-18242 GCA_032159915.1 Mycobacterium sp. | reverse complement strand
GATCCGCGCGGGGTGATGCAGCTGTCGATCTCCGGCGCCGAGGGTCAGCAGGGCTGGCTGGACGTGCCGCCGTTCATGGCCGGCGGCGCAGTGCCGGTGATGCCCGGCTGATCCGGCCGCTTGGCTGGTGTGCCGTTGATGTCGGTGCCGCCGGGCACACTTGCCGCGTGCTGGATCTGGTCCTTCCGCTGGAGTGCGGCGGCTGCGGTGCGCCGTCCACGCGATGGTGTACCGCCTGTGTCGCCGAGCTGGCGATCGGTCCGGACGCGCCGCGGGTGGTCACACCGCGGGTCGATCCGCAGGTGCCGGTGTTCGCGCTCGGCCGCTACGCCGGTGCCCGGCGGCGCTCGATCGTCGCGATGAAGGACCGCGGGCGCACGGATCTGCTGGCGCCGCTGTCCCGGTCGCTGGCCGTGGGCATCCACCGCCTGCTGCACTGGGGGCTGCTCGACGTGCCGTTGACCGTCGTCGCGGCGCCGACCCGCGGCTGGGCGGCCCGGCAGCGCGGGGGCGACCCGGTCACCCGGATGGCCACGATGGCGACCGCAGACCATTCCGAGATCACCGTGGTTCGTGCGCTGCGAATCAAGGCACTGGCCCGCGACTCGGCGGGGCTCGACAGCGCCGCGCGCGAACGCAACATCGCGGGCCGCGTGGTGCTGACCCGTCGCCGCCTGCCGCCGGGGCGCGAGCTGTTGTTGGTCGACGACATCGTCACGACCGGGGCGACGGCCCGCGAGTCGGTCCGGGTGTTGCAGGCAGCCGGGGCCCGGGTGACGGCAGTGCTGGCGCTGGCTGCGGCGTGAGCGTTTGTGAAGAACTCGCAACAGGTCACCCGAAATGGTGGCACTGCCGCCGGTGGACGGTCTACGGTCGGAATCAAGCACCACAACGCCTCGAGGCAGCGCATCTGACCGCAGGCCGAGGCACCACCGTCGACGGTAGGGGGTGATTTTCGACACCTTGCATCGGCGGGCGGCCACTGAGTTCTGACAACCCCGTCGGCGCGAACATCCGATAGCCGGGCGCGCACTACCTGCGTGCGATGCGAGAGAAGGCGAGTTGTCAAGTATGTCAAGGCAAACCGTAGATTCCGGACAGCTGCTTGCTGAACGCCCCATCGACAGCGACGAACACGAACCGCTGGCAACCGCCGAGGTCGTCGTCAAAGGTCGTAACGTCGAAATTCCCGACCACTTCCGCGTCTACGTCTCGCAGAAACTCGCTCGGCTCGAGCGACTCGACCGAACCGTGTACCTGTTCGATGTCGAACTCGACCATGAACGCAACCGGCGCCAGCGCAAGTCCTGCCAGCACGTCGAGATCACCGCTCGCGGTCGCGGGCCGGTGGTCCGCGGCGAAGCTTGCGCCGACAGTTTCTATGCGGCCCTGGAGGCCGCGATCGCCAAGCTGGAGAGCCGGCTGCGGCGCGTCAAGGATCGCCGCAAAGTCCACTACGGCGACAAGACCCCGGTTTCGCTGGCCGCCGCCACCGCGGTCGTGCCGCAGCCCGAGCCGTCGTTCGACGACATCGAGGCGCCGCACGTCGGCGACCCGGACGGCACCAACGGACATCACCAGCCCGGCCGGGTGGTGCGCGTCAAGGAGCACGAGGCCAAGCCGATGTCGGTCGACGACGCGCTCTACGAGATGGAACTCGTCGGCCACGACTTTTTCCTGTTCTACGACAGCCAGACCGAGCGCCCTTCGGTGGTCTACCGGCGGCATGCTTATGACTACGGTCTGATCCGGCTGGCCTGACGCAGGGGGCTCAGCCTTGCTCGTCACCTAGGATGGGGGACGCTAAAGACTTCGATCCGTAGGGGACAAAGCTGTGCTGAGTAGGTTGCTGCGCGTTGGTGAAGGTCGCATGGTCAAGCGCCTCAAGCGGGTGGCCGACTACGTCAACAGCTTGTCCGACGAAATCGAGAAGCTCACCGACGCCGAACTGCAGGCCAAGACCGCGGAATTCCGGAAGCGGCACGCCGACGGGGAAAGCCTGGACGACCTGCTGCCCGAAGCGTTCGCGGTAGCCCGTGAAGCGGCGTGGCGGGTGCTCGACCAGCGCCACTTCGACGTGCAGGTGATGGGCGGCGCGGCGCTGCACTTCGGCAACGTAGCCGAGATGAAGACCGGTGAAGGTAAGACTCTGACCTCGGTGTTGCCTGCCTACCTCAACGGTATCGGCGGCAAGGGCGTCCACATCGTCACCGTCAACGACTATCTGGCCAAACGCGACAGCGAGTGGATGGGCCGGGTGCACCGCTTCCTCGGCCTGGACGTCGGCGTGATCCTGTCCCAGATGACCCCCGACGAGCGCCGCGTCGCCTACGCCGCCGACATCACCTACGGCACCAACAACGAGTTCGGCTTCGACTATCTGCGCGACAACATGGCCCACACGCTGGAGGACTGCGTGCAGCGTGGCCACAACCTCGCCATCGTCGACGAGGTCGACTCGATCCTGATCGACGAGGCCCGCACTCCGCTGATCATCTCCGGGCCCGCCGACGGCGCGTCGAACTGGTACGGCGAGTTCGCCCGGCTGGCGCCGCTGATGGAGAAGGACGTCCATTACGAGGTCGACCTCCGCAAGCGCACCATCGGCGTGCACGAGCTCGGCGTGGAGTTCGTCGAGGACCAGCTCGGCATCGACAACCTCTACGAGGCCGCCAACTCGCCGCTGGTCAGCTACCTCAACAACGCGCTGAAAGCCAAGGAGCTGTTCGCCCGCGACAAGGACTACATCGTGAAAGACGGCGAGGTGATCATCGTCGACGAGTTCACCGGCCGCACGCTGGTCGGACGTCGCTATAACGAGGGCATGCTCCAGGCCATCGAGGCCAAGGAGCGGGTCGAGATTAAGGCCGAGAACCAGACGCTGGCCACCATCACGCTGCAGAACTATTTCCGGCTCTACGACAAGCTCGCCGGGATGACCGGTACCGCCCAGACCGAGGCGGCCGAGCTGCACGAGATCTACAAGCTCGGCGTGGTCCCGATCCCGACGAACAAAGAAATGATCCGTGCCGACCAGTCCGACCTGATCTACAAGACTGAGGAAGCCAAGTACATCGCCGTCGTCGACGACGTCGGCGAGCGTTACGAAAAGGGCCAGCCGGTGCTGATCGGTACCACCAGCGTGGAACGCTCGGAATACCTGTCGCGGCAATTCCAGAAGCGGCGCATTCCGCACAACGTGCTCAACGCCAAGTACCACGAGCAGGAAGCCGGCATCGTCGCCGAGGCCGGCCGCCGCGGCGCCATCACGGTGGCCACCAACATGGCCGGCCGCGGTACCGACATCGTGCTGGGCGGCAACGTCGACTTCCTGACCGACCTGAGGCTGCGGGCCCGTGGCCTGGACCCCGTCGAGACCGCCGACGAGTACGAGGCGGCGTGGCACCAAGAACTCCCGATCGTCAAGGCCGAAGCCGCCGCGGAAGCCAAAGAGGTCATCGACGCCGGCGGGCTCTACGTGCTGGGCACCGAGCGCCACGAGTCGCGCCGCATCGACAACCAGTTGCGTGGGCGCTCGGGTCGCCAGGGTGACCCGGGTGAGTCGCGCTTCTATCTGTCGCTGGGCGACGAGTTGATGCGTCGCTTCAACGGGGCAGCACTGGAGTCGCTGCTGACCCGGCTGAACCTGCCCGACGATGTGCCGATCGAGGCCAAGATGGTGACCCGGGCGATCAAGAGCGCCCAGACCCAGGTCGAGCAGCAGAACTTCGAGGTCAGAAAGAACGTCCTCAAGTACGACGAGGTGATGAACCAGCAGCGCAAGGTCATCTACGCGGAACGTCGACGCATCCTGGAAGGCGAGAACCTGCAGCAGCAGGCCCACGACATGCTCGTCGCCGTGATCACCGCCTACGTCGACGGCGCCACCGCCGCGGGCTACGCCGAGGACTGGGATCTGGAGAAGCTCTGGGAAGCCCTCAAGACGCTGTATCCGGTCGGCATCGACCACCACACGCTGATCGACTCCGACGCGGTCGGGGAGCCCGGCGAGCTGACCCGCGAGGAACTGCTCGACGCGCTCATCGAGGACGCCGAACGTGCGTATGCGACGCGGGAAGCCGAACTCGAAGAGTTGGCCGGCGAAGGCGCGATGCGTCAACTCGAACGCAATGTGCTGCTCAACGTCATCGACCGCAAATGGCGCGAGCATCTCTACGAGATGGACTACCTCAAAGAGGGCATCGGTCTGCGTGCGATGGCGCAGCGCGACCCGCTGGTCGAATACCAGCGCGAGGGCTTCGACATGTTCACCGGCATGCTCGACGGCCTCAAAGAAGAGTCGGTCGGTTTCCTGTTCAACGTCGCAGTCGAGGCCGTCCCGACGCAGCAAGTGGGGCCGGTCGACGAGCCGGACGGCCTGGCCGAGTTCGCTGCCGCCGCGGCGGGCGCTCAGCAGCACAGCGGCGGCGCTGCCCGTGAGCCGGCGCCTGCCTTGCGCGCCAAAGGAATTGACAACCAGGAACCCCAATTGACCTACACCGGGCCCGCCGAAGACGGCTCGGCGCAGGTTCAGGGTAACGGCGGCAAGTCGCAGGCCGGTGGCGGTTCGCGCCGCGAGCGCCGCGAGGCTGCCCGGCGGCAGGGAAAGCACGTCAAGGCCAAACGGAGGTAGCGCCAATACCCCCGTCCGCGCGAATTTGAGGCATAAGCCTCACGCGCTCGCGTGGCCGCGCCACGCAACATCGGTGCATGACCAGATCAAACACTCCCGCCGATGCCGCCTCAGCTGTCCTGCACAACCCCGTCGTGCCGGACGGAGATGACGAACGATTCGTCGGCTTCGGTGTGATGGGATTGCCCTTCGCCGGAGGGCATTACCTTGCCTTGCGGCACTTTCCGGCAACCACCTTCTCGCCCGCGTACCGGTCGGTGTGGCACCGTGACCCCGACGGCATCTGGACGTTCTACGCGACAACGCCGGGCCCGCAAAGCTGCGCCCGCTACTTCAGCTCGGCCACACCGCGGGACGCGGTGCAGTGCGACATCGACGTCGCGTGGGTTACACCGTGGTCGCTGATTGTCGCCATCACGGGATTGCTGGACTGGGAGATCGACTTGCGCGCAACTGTGCCGACGCGGCTGATGAGCGCGATCGGCCGGCGGCTGCCTGACCGGGCGTGGACCAACCGGGTGGCGCTGGGCGCAATCGGACGAGCGGCGGGTCCCACGCTGCGCGCCGGGCAGGTCCGCTTGTCCGGGACGGTGCCGAACGGCCAGCGATTCATGATCGCTCCCAAGCAGGTGTGGGCGGTGGCTTCCTCGCGCGCGATGCTGCGCGGAGTGGACCTCGGACCGGTCGGACCACTGCCTGACCAACCCCGCCTGGACGGCTTTCGGGCACCGCAGAAGGGTTTGTTCGTCGTGGGTTCCGGACACTTCGAGACGTTCGACCCGAGCCGTCACCGCCGCGTGGAAGCCACAATTTCGATTCCCTGACCCGCACGCGACCGAAGGGCACAATGAGCCGATGGCGTCGCACACGGCCGAGTCGGCGGCGGCGGGCGAGGCGCCCACCCGGGCGGAGCTGCTGGCGGCGCTGTCGGTGGCAATCGACCTCGGCCTGGGCCAGCCCGCCGAGCACATGCTGCGCTCGGCGATGATCGCGACTCGGCTCGCGGATCGACTGGGACTCACCGGCGCACAACGAGATTGCGTTTACTACACGACGTTGATCATGTGGATCGGCTGTCATGCCGACTCCCACGAATACGCGCGGTGGTTCGGCGACGACATCGCGGTACGGCACGACTCGTACCTGGTCGACTGGTCAGGCCTGCCGTACTGGCGGTTCTTGATGGGCAACATCGGTCGCGGACAGCCGTTGACGCAACGGTTGGTCATCATGGCAACGCTGTTCGCCGACGCGCGCGGCCAGCTGTCCCGGTTGATCCATTCGCATTGCACCTCGGCGGCGTTGCTGGCGGATCGAATCGGCTTGGGTCCCGATGTCCAGGCATCGCTCGCGTTCGCTTTCGAGCGTTACGACGGCGGTGGCCTGCCCACTGGCGCGCACGGCGACGACATCCCGATACAGATGCGGGTGGCTCAGCTCGCCGACATGATCGAAGTGCACCACCGCGCGTACGGAGTCGACGGCGCCGTGGCCATGGTTCACAGCCGCCGCGGCGGCCAGTTCGACCCGAACGTCGTCGACACGTTCATCCAACATGCCGACGCGATTTTGGCGGGTCCGGTCGTCGGTGATGCGTGGGCCGCCGCACTGCATGAGGCGCCCGATCGACACCAGCGGCTTGACGACACGGCGCTGGACGCACTCCTTGTCGCGTTCGGAGACTTCGTTGATCTCAAATGCCCGTTCACCCTTGGGCATTCGCGGGCAGTGGCCGCTCTTGCCAGCGACGCGGCTCTCGCGGCCGGCGTCGATGCCGCCTCGGTGGCCCTGACCCGACGTGCGGGCCACGTCCACGATGTGGGCCGCATCGGCGTGTCGAATCAGATCTGGTCCAAGCCAGGATCGTTGACCGCGGGCGAATTCGAGCGGGTGCGGTTGCATCCCTATCTCACTGTGCGCATCCTCAACCAGGTCCCCGGCCTCGGGCGGCTGGCGGAAGTCGCCGGCAACCACCATGAATGCCTGAACGGATCGGGATACCCGCGTGGGCTTGCCGCGACCGCGCTGAGCCTGCCCGACCGTATCCTGGCAGCCGCGGTCAGCTACCAATCTGGTTGCGAGCCAAGGCCATATCGCGAAGAGCTGTCACCGGGCGCGGCCGCTCGGCGGCTGCAACAGCGGGTGCGTGCCGGTGAGCTCGACCCCGTCGCCGTCGAAGCGGTGCTGCATGCGGCGGGACGGCCTGCTCAGCGGCCCACCTCGCGCCCGGGCGGACTCACCCCGCGCGAGATCGAGGTGCTCTGCCTGGTCGCTCGCGGGGCGTCCAATAAGGAAATCGCGGCGGCGTTGGTGATCAGCGAGAAAACCGCCCGTAACCACGTTGAGCGAACCTACGCGAAGATCGGCGTGTCGAATCGCATCGGCGCCAGCATGTATGCCTTACGACAGGGGCTTTCCATTCCGTGACCGACGAAAATTGAGGCAATCGCCCCATTCCCTGACGCGGATTTCGGCGGACAATCTTCTTCATGAGTCGATATTTGGCAGTCTGTTACGGAGCAGTGGCTTATCTGCTTTTTGTTGTGTCGTTCGTCTACGCGATCGGATTCCTGGGCAACTTCTGGGTGCCACGCAGTGTCGACCACGCCCTGTCGGCCCCGGTGGGGCCGGCGGTGCTGATCGACGTTCTCCTGCTTGGCGTTTTCGCGATTCAGCACAGCGTCATGGCGCGGCCGGCGTTCAAAAGATGGTGGACTCGCTTTGTCCCCTCGTCGATCGAGCGCAGCACCTATGTGGTCTTGGCAAGCGCCACGCTGCTGCTGCTCTACTGGCAGTGGCGGACGCTGCCGGACATCGTTTGGGACGTGAGCCCGCCGGCGGCACGCATGGTGCTGTGGGCGTTGTTCTGGCTCGGTTGGGCAACGGCGTTCTTCTCGTCCTTCATGGTCAGCCACTTCGACCTGTTCGGGCTGCGTCAGGTTTACCTGGCCTGGCGCGGACAGCCCTACCGGGATTTAGATTTTCGCGTTCGGTATCTCTACCGGCTGGTGCGACACCCGCTGATGCTCGGGTTCCTGATCGCGTTCTGGGCAACCCCCACCATGACGGCCGGGCACCTGTTGTTCAGCGTCGCGACAACCGGTTACATCCTGATCGCAGTGCGGCTGGAAGAGCACGACCTGGTCGAGTCGCTGGGCGACAAATACCGTGCCTACCGCCGCGACGTGCCGGCACTGCTGCCGGGGACGCGCCGGCACCCGAACGCCGCGGCGGGCCTGCACTAATCCTTGAGGGGTGTCGCGCTCCGGTCGACGGGGCGCGGATACCCCCGCTCACGCTCCTGGCGGCTCAACCGATGTGCAGCGCCACGACCTGCCAGCGTCCGGCTCTGAGCTCGATGCGGCAGGCGATGGCATGCATCCGCTTCCCGCGGCTGTAGCTGCCGAACACCTCGAAGGCCGGCTTCGATCCGCCCACTGCCTGCAGCCGCACCCGGCGTAATACCGCAACCCCGTCCTGGCGGCCGAGCAGGCGATTGGCTGAGAGCACCGAGTCGACGAGCCCGGCGGCCAGCAGGCCGTTCAGCTGAGCGTTGGGGCGCCGACGGTCGATGACTTCCAGCACCCGGCGCATCGCGGCGTCGGCGAAGCTTGCCGCCTGTCGCATCGGCAACGACAGAGTCGGGGCGGGCTGTGTCGTAACCCGTTGTGACACATGGGTATTGCGTTTCCGCAAGGAGGTTGGGGAGGGTGGCCGGCACTGCCGGACATCGCGGGCCGGCGGTTCGCAGTCGACGACGGGAGTGACCGCCAACGCGGCCTCAGCCAACGAGCGTGGGTCCGACGGGCTTGAGCTGGTCGACACTGCATTCTCCCGCGGGTTTCGAACGGCCATAGACGCCGGCCTGCTGGAGAGTGCAGACAGTACATTTGCGGTGACCCGCTGCGCCCGGCTGGGCCGCGCTTGCGATCACCGCGTGTGACGATGATCGCACAACCGCTGATTTCGCGTACTCGCGCTTGGGCGGTGCCGACAGACGGTAACCCTGTGCGGCATATTGGTCGGTGAACCAATGCGCAAGTGTGAAGGGGAGAGGCCACGTGACCCGGTTGTCCGCTTCGGACGCCTCCTTCTATCAGCTGGAGAACTCGGCGACGCCGTTGTACGTCGGGTCGCTGTTGATCCTGCGTGCGCCGCGGGCGGGCTTGAGCTACGAGACGTTGCTGGCCACGGTTGAGCGGCAGTTGCCTAGGGTGCCGCGGTACCGGCAGAAGGTCCGTGAAGTCACGATGCGCCTGGCCCGCCCGGTCTGGGTGGACGACGACGATTTCGACATCACCTATCACGTCCGACGCTCCGCTCTGCCGTCGCCCGGCAGCGACGAACAACTTCACGAGTTGATCGGCCGGCTGGCCGCACGGCCGCTCGACAAATCACGGCCGCTCTGGGAGATGTACCTGGTCGAAGGTCTGGCCAAGAACCGGCTGGCCCTCTACACCAAGTCGCATCAGGCGCTGGTCAACGGCATGGGCGCGATGGCAATCAGCCAGGTCCTGGCCGATCGGACCCGCCGTCCGCCGCCGTTCGTCGAAGACATTTGGGTGCCCGGCCGCGAACCGGGCAGAGCGCGGCTGCTGCTCGGCGCCGTGGGCGACTGGGCCACCCGCCCACAGGCGCAGCTGAAAGCAGTTCACAGCGGGGTCGTCGACCTGCTGACCAACTCCGGCCAACTGGCAGACGCCGGTCGCCGGATGTTCGACGTCGCGCGGACGCTGGCGCGCGGTTCCGCCCCGCGCAGCCCGCTGAACACCACGGTGTCGCGTAATCGGCGCTACACGGTGGCGTGCGGACGGCTCGACGATTACCGGACCATCCGGTCGCGGTACAGCTGCGACGTCAACGACGTGGTGCTGGCCGTCGTGACCGGGGCACTGCGTAACTGGCTGTCGTCTCGCGGCGAGCCGCCCTCGCCGACCGCGACGGTGCGGGCGATGGCGCCGCTGCCGATCTATGAAGCGATCGACTCGTCGAGCCGGGGCCAGGCCATCAGCCAGGTCGCGCCGTTTCTGGTCGACCTACCGGTCGGCGAGGGCAACGCCGTGGTGCGGCTGTCGCAGATCGCCCACGCCACCGAAAGCAACCCGACCGCAGCCAGCCTGGTCGACGCCCGCACTATCGCGACGCTGTCCGGCTTTGCGCCGCCGACCCTGCACGCCATGGGTATTCGAGTCGCCACCAGTTTGTCGTCGCGGCAGTTCAACCTGTTGATCACCAACGCGCCGGGCACGCAGTCGCAGATGTACGTCGCGGGTGCCAAGCTGCTCGAGGCCTACGCGGTGCCGCCGCTGCTGAACAATCAAGTGCTGGCCATCGGTGTGACGTCGTACAACGGCATGTTGTATTACGGCATCAATGCCGATCGGGAGGCGATGAGCGACGTCGACATGTTGCCGGGGCTGCTGGCGGAATCGCTCGATGAACTGCTGGAAGCCGCGCAGTAGACCTACCATTCGATGGTGAGTAAGGCGCAAAAGACGCAGCCCAAGTTGCCTAACAAAGTCTATGAGGCCGAATTGTTCCGGCTGCAAACCGAATTGGTGACGATGCAGGAGTGGGTGCGAGCCAAGGGCGCTCGCATCGTCGTGATCTTCGAGGGTCGTGACGGCGCGGGCAAGGGCGGCACCATCAAGAGGATCACCGAATATCTCAACCCGCGCGTCGCGCGCATTGCCGCGCTTCCGGCGCCGACCGATCGTGAACGCGGACAGTGGTATTACCAGCGCTACATCGCGCAACTCCCCACCAAAGGCGAGATCGTGCTGTTCGACCGCTCCTGGTACAACCGGGCCGGCGTCGAGAAAGTCATGGGATTCTGCACGCCGGCCGAGCATGCGCTGTTTCTGGAGCAGGCTCCGATATTCGAGCAAATGCTGATCGACGACGGGATTCTGTTGCGTAAGTACTGGTTTTCGGTGTCGGAAGACGAGCAGTTGCGCCGATTCAAGGCGCGACGCAGTGATCCGGTACGGCAATGGAAACTCAGCCCGATGGATCTGGAGGCGCTGTACAAGTGGCAAGACTATTCACGGGCCAGGGACGAGATGATGGCTTACACCGACAAACCTTCCAGCCCATGGTTTTTGGTGGAATCAGAGGTGAAAAAGCACGCGCGGCTGAACATGATCGCGCATTTGTTGTCCACCATCGACTATCGTCCGGTGAAGATGCCAAAAGTCAAACTGCCCGCTCGTCCTATCGAAACCGGCCACTACCAGCGTCCGCCGCGTGAGTTGTCGACCTATGTCGACGATCACGTCGCGACGCTGCTGGGGCCTCGCGACTGATGAGGGTCTACATCCCGGTGACGCTGGCCATGTTGCGCCAGCTCGTCACCGACGGGTCGCTGCGACCGGTGAGCGGTACCGCGTTCGCGGTGACCCCCAAGTTGCGTGAGGCCTACGCCGAGGGCGACGGCGACGAGCTCGGCGAGGTCGCGTTGCAGGAGGCGGCCCTGGCATCGCTGCGGCTGCTGGCCGGCGCCGGGGACGCGCCGGACGACGACACGTTGCCACCGCGGCGCGCGGTGCTGGTTGCCGATGTCTCCGACGTCACATTGCGACCAGATCTCGACGACGCGGTGGTGCGGCTCGGTGTACCGGTCACCACGGACGATGTGGTCGCCGCGTTCGTCGACAACGCCGCCGCGGAAGCGCACGTGAAGGCGGCGGTCGAGGTGATCGACGCGGCGGATTTGGGCGACGAGGACGCCGAGCTGACCGTGGGCGATGCCCAGGATCACGACTTGGCCTGGTACGCCACCCAAGAGTTGCCGTTCCTGCTCGAGCTGCTCTGAGACTACCTACGGGACCGTAGGTTACGGTACCGTAGGTTCTGTCCCGACTGAGAGCAGGAGTGTCTCAATGGACAGAAAAGCCTCGATTGCCGGAAAAAAGTCGAGAACCGCGGCCCACATCGTCGAGACCACGCCCATTAGGCTGGCGGGAGTGGATACACACCCCGGCTGGCATGCGTTGAGAACCGTGGCCCGACGCATCACGACGCCGCTGCTACCCGATGACTACCTAAGATTGGCCAACCCGCTGTGGTCCGCGCGTGAGCTACGTGGACGCATCCTGGAGGTGCGGCGGGAGACCCAGGACTCGGCGACGCTGGTCATCAAGCCCGGCTGGGGTTTCAGCTTCGACTACGAAGCCGGTCAGTACATGGGCATCGGCCTGCTGGTCGACGGGCGGTGGCGCTGGCGCTCCTATTCGTTGACGTCCAGCCCGGTGACGACCCGGCCTGCGGTGGAGCCGGGCGACCGAAACCGGTCGCACCGTGGCGCGCGGACGGTGACGATCACGGTGAAGGCAATGCCGGAGGGCTTTCTGTCGACGCATCTGGTCGAAGGGGTCAAGCCGGGAACGATCGTGCGACTGGCCGCGCCGCAGGGCAATTTCGTGCTGCCCGATCCGGCGCCGCCGGCGGTGTTGTTCCTCACCGCGGGCTCCGGCATCACGCCGGTGATGTCGATGTTGCGCACGCTGGTGCGTCGGGATCAGATCACCGACGTGGTGCACCTGCATTCGGCGCCCACGGCAGACGATGTGATGTTCGGCGCGGAACTCGAGCGGCTGGCCGGCGACCACCGGGGATACCGGCTGCAGGTGCGAGCGACGCGCACCGAGGGGCGACTGGACTTCTCTCGGCTCGACGCCGAAGTGCCGGACTGGCGCCAACGGCAGACGTGGGCTTGCGGGCCCGAGGCCATGCTCAACTCGGCCGAGCAAGCCTGGTCGGCCGCCGGCATCAAGGACCGCCTGCACCTCGAGCGGTTCGCGGTGTCGAAGGCAGCACCGGCTGGTGCCGGGGGCACGGTCACCTTCGCCAAGAGCGGTAGAAGCGTTGTCGCCGATGCGGCGACGTCGCTGATGGATGCCGGTGAGCAGGTGGGTGTGCAGATGCCGTTCGGCTGCCGGATGGGCATCTGCCAGTCGTGCGTGGTTACCCTGGCCGAAGGTCACGCCCGCGATCTGCGAACCGGCTCGGACCACGAGCCTGGGACCCGCATCCAAACGTGCATTTCGGCCGCTTCGGGCGATTGCACACTCGACGTCTGACAGTTACCCGCTGGTAACCTACGCTTTCGTAGGTTACGATAGCGTAGGTTAAGAACTGCAGTCTGCAGGAAGGCAATCACCACAATGGCGATCACCGAACTCGATGTCTTTGCGCATCTGACGGACGCCGACATCGAAAGCTTGGGCGTCGAACTCGACGCTATTCGGCAGGACATCGAAGACTCCCGTGGCGAGCGCGATGCCCGCTACATTCACCGCACCATTGCCGGCCAGCGCGCCCTGGAGGTCGCCGGCCGGTTGCTGCTGGCGTTCGGCAAGCGCCGATCCGCCTGGTGGGCCGGCACCGCGACACTCAGCGTGGCCAAGATCGTCGAGAACATGGAGATCGGCCACAACGTCATGCACGGCCAGTGGGACTGGATGAACGACCCCGAGATCCACTCCTCGTCGTGGGAGTGGGACATGATGGGATCGTCCAAGCACTGGCGGTACACCCATAACTACGTGCACCACAAGTACACCAACATCCTCGGAATGGACGACGACGTCGGCTACGGACTGCTGCGGGTGACCCGCGACCATCCGTGGAAGCGCTTCAATCTGCTCAACGTGTTCTACAACGCGATGCTGGCGCTCGGGTTCGAGTGGGGCGTCGGCATGCAGCACGTCGAGGTCGGCAAGATCATCATGAGGCGGATGGAAGAAGACGACGCCCGCGAGCGCGTCGAGGAGTTCCTGAAAAAGGCAGGCCACCAGGTCCTCAAGGACTATGTCGCGTTCCCGGCGCTGACCGCACTGTCACCCGGCGCGTCGTTCACGTCGACGCTCAAGGCCAATGTGCTGGCGAACATCATCCGCAACGTCTGGGCCAACGCGGTCATCTTCTGCGGCCACTTCCCCGACGGCGCCGAAAAATTCACCAAGACCGACATGATCGGCGAGTCGAAGGGCCACTGGTATCTGCGCCAGATGCTGGGGAGTGCCAACTTCGAGGCCGGCCCTACGCTTCGGTTCATGAGCGGCAACCTCTGCCACCAGATCGAGCACCATCTGTACCCGGACCTGCCGAGCAACCGACTGCACGAGATTTCCAAGCGGGTGCGGCAAGTCTGCGACAAGTACGACTTGCCTTACACCACAGGCTCTTTCCTGGTGCAGTACGGCAAGACATGGCGGACGATCGCCAAGCTGTCGCTGCCGGACCGCTACCTTCGCGACACCGCCGACAACGCGCCCGAGACGCGCAGCGAGTCGATGTTCGCGGAACTAGAGCCCGATTTCGCCGGCACCGATCCCTCGACCGGACGCCGGCGCGGCCTGAGGACCGCGATCGCCACCGTGCGGGGTTGGCGGCGTAGCAAACGGGCTGCTTACAGCGGACGGGACGATCTGGCGGCCTAGGTCTATTAGACCGGCCTACTAGACTCGGCGCGGTGGACGTGCCGGACATTGTCACCGCGCATCCGATAGTCGAGGCTGTGCTGGACCGGCACCGCGACGCGTTGGGTGGCGACCGGTCGGCGTACGGCAATCATGTCTACCGTTGCCTCAGTTATCACCAGTTGCTGCTTGGCTTTTCGATAACCGATGTCGCAGCGCTGGCCTGGGCGACTCACGACCTGGGCATCTGGACGGCCGGCACCTTCGACTACCTGGCGCCGTCGGCCGATCTCGCCGCGGCCTACGCCGGTGAGTTCGGGATCGCCGACACCGGACAGCTCCGGGTGCTGGTTACCGAACACCACCGGCTGCGTCGGGTCGATGACCGCGTCACCGAGACGTTTCGCCAAGCCGACCTGATCGATGTCAGTCGCGGCGTGCTGCGCCACGGGATCGGGCGATCGGCCATCCGCGCCGCCGTTGACAAGCTGCCCTACAACGGCTTTCACGCGTTTCTGGCCAGAGGTCTGACCGGTTACGCCGCGCGCCACCCGCTGCGCCCGCTGCCGATGATGCGCTGGTGAAGTTGCTCAGGCTTTCTCGGCGATGGCGACCAATCGCTGCAGCGTCGCGAGCTGCTCGGAATGATCCCCTTCCAGTTTCGCCAACACCGTCGTGATGCCGGCCGCTCGGTAAAGATCGATTCGCTCGGCGATACTGTCGTCGGTACCAAGCAGATTCGTCAGGCGGCCGAGGTCCAGTGGAACGTTGCTGCGGGCCTCGTCGTGTTTACCGGCCTGCCACAACTCGGCGACCGTCGCGACTTCCGTCCCGTAGCCCAACCGGGTGAACGCCTGGTTGTAGAAGTTCTGACCGCCGACACCCATCGCCCCGATGGTGAACGCGTAGCCGTCGGCGTGCCGCCGCGCGGCCGCATCGCCGGATGCCTGGTCGTCGTGGAACTCGACCGCGACGGGCGCGACCAGGTCGAGCTGGTCGAGGCTGCGCCCGGCCCGCTGCGCGCCGTCACGCAACGGCCCGAGGAACACCTCGGCCGCCTCGGGGATGAACGCGTTGCCCAGCCAGCCGTCGGCTATCTCGCCGGTCAACCGCAAGTTCTGGGGGCCCATCGCCGCTACGTAGACCGGAACGTGGTTCGGCCGCACCAGCGGTCGCAATGCGGCGCCGCGACTGTCCGGTAGCGGCAGCGGATAGATCTCGCCGGCATGCTCGAGTCGCTCACCGCGGCTGACCGTGCGGATGATCTCGATGGTTTCGCGGGTGGTCTGTACCGGTTTGCGAAACCGGACGCCGTGCCAGCCCTCCATCACCCGCGGGCCCGATGTGCCGATGCCCAGGATGAAGCGGTCCGACGACAGTTCTTCCAGGCTCAGTGCCGAGGTGGCCAGCATCGCGGGACTACGCGAACCCAGTTGCACCACAAAGGTTCCAAGCTTGATCGACGACGTCTTAGCGGCCAGGTAGGCCAGCCCGGTCAGCGCGTCGTAGCCCCACACTTCTGGAACCCACAGCGACGTGACGCCGATTCGCTCGGCGGCCAGTGCGAACTCGGCGGCGCCAGGTGAACGGGGTTCTATCATCGCGCCGACCTTCATTGCTGGCATGCTAGCCACTATGCGTTACCGCGACCAACCCACCGTCGAAGTAACTCAGCGGGTTCGCTGTGACGTGGCCACGGCGTGGAGCCTGGTAACCGACATCAACCTGTCGGCGCGGTCTTCGTCGGAGTTGCAGGGCGTCGAGTGGATTGACGATGCCCGCGCCGTTGCCGTTGGTGCGCGGTTCCGCGGCCGCAACAAGCATGAGGCATTCGGGGAATGGTCGACGGTATGCGAAGTCGTCGAAGTCGAGGATGAGCGTCGCTGGGTGTACAACGTCATCGGCCCCGAGGGAATCAGCGCGACCTGGGCGTTCGAGGTCGAGCCGGCCAGCGACGGCGTGCTCGTCCGCCAGTGGGGTCGGATGGGACCCGGGCCGTCTGGCCTCACCCCGGCAATCGTGGCGCAGCCGGAGAAGGAGGCCCGGATCATTACCCGCCGGCTGGCCGAATGGGCGACGAACATGCAGGCCAACCTGGACTGGGTGCGGTCCCAGGCCGAAGGCTAAAGCTCAGCCTCGCGCAGCGAGAGCAGGAGTCGCCGGGCAGCGGCGACGCGTCGTGTCGCCGGGCCGGTCAGCGCGTCCAGCGCACATTCGGGATCGGCGGGCGGCCCCAGGTGCCCGCAGCCGCGCGGGCAGTCTTCGATCGCGTCGGCCAGGTCGGAGAATGCCAACATCACATCGTCGGGCTTGATGTGGGCGAGCCCGAACGAGCGGATCCCCGGGGTGTCGATCACCCAGCCGCCAGGACGCAAGGCGTCAAGGGGCAATGCCACCGACTGCGTCGAGGTGTGCCGTCCCCGGCCGATGTCGGTCACTTCACCGACTGCTCGATGAGCTTCGGGGACAAGGCGATTCACCAACGTCGACTTACCCACTCCGGAATGGCCCAGCAGCACGGTGATCTTGCCGGCCAGCAGGTGCGCCACCGCGCCCAACGGGTCGTCGCGACCGGCGATGATCACCTCTAAATCCAGGTCGGCGTATTGCTCGGCGAACGGCTCGGCGGGCGCGAGATCGGTTTTGGTCAGGCACAGGATCGGGAACAGTCCACCGGCGTAGGCCGCGATCAACGTCCGGTCGACCAGACCGGTGCGTGGCGGCGGGTCGGCCAGCGCCACCACGATCAGCAGCTGATCGGCGTTGGCGACGACCACCCGTTCGGTCGGGTCGGTGTCATCGGCGGTGCGCCGCAACAAGGTTCGCCGCGGGCCGCGCCGCACGATGCGGGCCAGCGTGTCGGTGCGGCCGGACAGATCGCCGACGATGTCGACGTCATCGCCGACGACGATCGGTGTGCGGCCCAGTTCCCGCGCCCGCATCGCTGTGACATGGCGGTTGACGTCGCCGCCGAGCGCACACCCCCAGCGGCCGCGGTCGACGCTGACCACCATCGCCCGCTCGGCGTCGGCATGGCGCGGACGGGTTTTGGTCCGTGGGCGTGAGCCCTTTCCAGACCGGACTTTGACGTCGGACTCGTCGTAGTCGCCCGCCTTCAAGCTACGAACTCCGCACCATGTCGGCCCACATCGCCGGGAAATCGGGCAGCGTCTTCGCGGTGGTCTCGATGTCGGCTACCTCGACACCGTCGACCCGCAGCCCGATGATCGCTCCCGCCGTCGCCATCCGGTGATCGGCATAGGACTGCCAGATACCGGGATGCAGTGCTACCGCGGTGATCTCGAGGCCGTCGGCGGTTTCGCGGCAGTCGCCGCCGAGCCGGTTGATCTCGGTGGACAGCGCCGCTAGCCGATCTGTCTCGTGGCCGCGCAGATGGGCGATGCCCGACAGCCGCGAGACCGAGCCCGGTGCGGCCAGCGCGGCGAGCGCCGCCACCGACGGGGTGAGCTCGCCGACGTCGCGCAGGTTGACGTCGAATCCCGGGTAGGACTGCGGCCCCTGTACTTCGAGAAACGAATCATCCTGTTTGACAACGCAATTCAGCTGCCCCAGGATGCTGAGTATGGCGTCGGCCGGCTGGATGCTGGCCGCCGGCCAGCCGGTGATGCGCACCGTGCCCGCGCTGACTGCTGCGGCGGCGATGAACGGGACAGCATTGGACAGGTCCGGTTCGATCTGCCAGTGCCGCGCCGCGACGGCGCCCGGTCGAACGTCCCAGCGGTTGGCGGTCGCGTCGTCGACCTGCACACCGGCCTGGCGGAGCATCGCCACCGTCATCGCGATGTGCGGCGCCGACGGTAGCGACGGGCCCACGTGGTGCACGGCCAGGCCGTCGGCGAACGACGGACCCGCCAGCAACAGACCGGAGACGAACTGCGACGAGGCCGAGGCGTCGATGTCGACCGCCCCGCCGGCGACCGTGCCGGTGCCGCGTACCCGGAAGGGCAGGCCGTCGCCGTCGATGTCAACGCCCAAACCGCGCAGCGCATTCAGCAGCGGCGCGATCGGGCGGGCCCGGGCCTGCTCGTCACCGTCAAACGTCACGAACGTTCCAGGGCGGAGCCCTACTGCGGCCAGCGGCGGGACGAAACGCAACACCGTGCCGGCCAGTCCGCAGTCGATCTTGGCATCGGGCGGTGGGGCGATCGTCCCGCTGACCGCCAGTT
>JAVHWH010000145.1:0-8444 GCA_032159915.1 Mycobacterium sp. | reverse complement strand
GCGGAGGTCGGCGGCGGTAAGCACTAGCCGTCAGCACGCCGACGGGAATTACTGAGCGCCTGCCCAAACTGGGCTTGCTCATCAGCCCATCTCGTTTATGGTCAAGCTTATGGACGGCCCCCGTTTTGCTTCGCCGTGCAGGCGACCGCGAGGGATTGCGATGTGAACGGGCTCCCGACGTGACCGCATCAGCACGACTGAAGGGCCGCGACTCCACGACCCGCGAGCTGCTGATCGCCGCCACGAGTCAGATCATGGTCGAGGAGGGTTACGCCGCGGCGACCTCGCGCCGGGTCGCCGCGTTGGCGGGGGTCAAACCCGCCCTCGTCCATTACTACTTCCCCACCATGGACGAGCTCTACCTTGCCGTCTTCCGGATCGGTGCGACGATTTACCTGGACAGACAACAGCAGGCGCTGGGCTCCGACCGGCCGCTGCACGCGTTCTGGGAAACCATCACCGCCCCCAAAGACACCCGACTGCTGTTGGAGTTCATGGGTCTTGCTAACCACCGCAAGGAGATTCGCGCGGAGATTGCTGCCTGGTCGCAGCGCTGGCGCGAACAGCAGATCACCGCCCTGAACTTCATCGTCCGCGAGCACGACGTCGACACCGACGATTTCCCGCCGGCCGCGCTGGCAGTCATCATCGCCGCGATCGGCCGCACACTGATCCTCGAGCAAGGGCTCGGGGCCACCGGCGGCCATGACGAGGCCGTCGCGCTGGTGCACCGATTCCTGGACAGATTCGAGATGCCACCACCGACAACGCGACAGAGCCGCACGGCCGAGTCCGGCTAGGGTACCCAGTTCGACTAGGGCAGCAGGATCCGCAGCCTCTCCCAACCGCGCACGGTGGATGTCGACGCGAGTTCTGCTGTGCTGTAATCGATATCCCACTCCGGCCAGCGGTTGAGAATCTCGTCGAGCGCGACACGGCCCTCGAGCCGCGCGAGGTTGGCGCCGAGGCAATAGTGCACACCCTTGCCGAAGGTGATGTGCGAAATGTTGTCGCGGTGGATGTCGAAGCGGTCCGGGTCGGTGTATCGGCGGGGGTCCCGGTTGGCGGCGCCGAACAGCAGCAGTATCGCGCTACCTGCCGGGATGGTGGTGCCGTAGAGCTGGTAATCCACTGTGGTCCAACGAGCGACGTGCGGGCCCGTCGGCTCGAAACGCAGCGTCTCGTCAACTGTTCGGTTCAGCAGCGAACGGTCCTGCTCGATTTCGCGGCGTTGATCGGGATGCTCGGCAAGAACTTTGGCCAGCCAGCCGATCAGCCGGCCCGTCGTTTCGTTGCCGGCACCGGCGACCACCTGCGTGTAGTGCAGCACTTCCTTGCGGGTCAGCTTTCGGTGCACCCCGTGCTCGTCGTCGAACTCGACATTGAGCAGGGTGGTCATCAGGTCGTCGGACGGATTATGAGACCGCCATTCGACATAGTCGGCGTAGATCCGTCCGTCGGCGATGGAGTCGGCGTTGGCGACTTTGAGCGGCGCGCCGGGCTTGGTCCGCAGGTTGGCGTCGTTAGCGTCGCGGACCGAGATCTGTTCCGACTCCGGGATTCCGAGCAACATCCCGATAACCCGCATGGGCATCATCGACGCCAGCTCGGAGATGATGTCGAAGCCGCCCGATCCGATGAGCGGGTCCAGGCATCGCACGCAGTACTGGCGAATCTCATCTTCGATGGCAGCCATTCGGCGTGGCGTGAAGACCCGCGACATCAGGCCGCGCAATATCGAATGCTCGGGTGGATCCTGGAACATCATCACGCCACCGGGCATGTCGAACGTCGACTTCACCAACTCGAGGATGTCGCTGCGACGACTGGAGAAGACCTGCCAGTTCGCCAGCGCCTGCTCGACATCGGAATGCCTTGAGATCGCCCAGAAGTCGTACTGTTCGTTGTAATAGACCGGCGCCTCCTCGCGCAGTCGCGCGAACGTCGGATACGGGTTGTTGTTGATCCTCGTGTCATAGGGGTCGTAGTAGACGCCGGTTTGAGCCGACTCGTTGATCACTGTCATCGACACCGTCCCTGTCATTCTCCCCGCATAATTTGGGCGATCGCCCAATTGCCGGGACACGCTATGTTTAGCAGCCTCGATCTCCGTCCGTCAAGATTCCGTCGGCGTGGCGGGCGGCAACGCAGACAGCTAACGAATAGACCCTTGATAAGCGGGTACACGGAGGCCGTTACGCGGCAGAATGGCGGTACGGTGCGTCAGCCACATTCAACGGAAAGCGGGAGCGATTCCATGAAAACCATCCGGAAAGCTTCGGCGATGTGCGGGGCCGCGGTGGCCGCGCTGGTCGCGACTGCCGGAACGGCGCAGGCAATCGAGCCGATGTATTTCTACAACAGCGACAACAGCATGCAGGTCAGCTACGGCGAGGGCGGCGGCGCGATCTTCGCGACCGTCGTCGACTTCCGGAATCCCGAAGGCGCACCGGAAGTCTGCCAATACCACGCAGTGGGAGTCCAGGGCACGCCGGCGCTTCCCCACTACAGCCAGACGACGGTCGTCGGGCCGAACCCGTCGCCGCCGATCACGATCATCTTCCAGCAACTCGGCGGCCACTACGCCGTCGACGTGAGTTGCCAGGGCACGGGCAACTCGGCCGCCTTCTCGCCGGTCATCTACTGATCTGACAGACTGCTGAAACCTGCTCGAAATTGACACATAACGCCTGACCTGGCGTTAATGTGCTGTTCGTGAGCACTGGCCGGTCAACCAACGGGCGGGGCCGCTGGTTGGCGTTCGGCGCCACACTGGTGGTTTCGGCCGGGATGCTCTACGCGCAGAGCACCGAGTCGCCGTGTTGCGCCAAGACGCCGGCCGCGTCCGCACCGAGCGCGAGCCCGGTGGCCCGTCAACAGCCCGTGCCGCCTGCTCCGCCGCCACCGCAGGTCGCGCCGCTGCGGATGGCCAGTCCCGCCGAGCTGAAGTCGCTGACGGCTGATGCGCCCGCCGCAGCCCAGAGTTTCACGTTCGCGTTGCCGGCCGGCGTTGCGCCCGAGAACGGGCTGCAGGTCAAGACGATCTGGGCGGCCCGGGCCATCAGCCTGCTGTTTCCGCAGATCACCACCATTGGCGGCTATCGTCAGGACGCGTTGAGGTGGCATCCCAACGGGCTGGCGATCGACGTGATGATCCCCAACCACAACTCCCCCGAAGGCATCGAACTCGGCGATCAGATTGCCGGGTATGCGCTCGCCAATGCCAAACGGTGGGGCGTCGACCACGTGATCTGGCGGCAGAAGATCTACCCCGGCCTGGGTAGGCCGAGTTGGACAGCCAACCTCGGCAACGAAACCGCTAACCACTACGACCACGTCCACATCGCCACCAATGGCGGCGGCTACCCGACGGGCCGCGAAACGTACTCGATCGGGTCGATGACACCGACGCCACCTAACTGATCGAGGCGCGGTCGGCGCCTGAGAAGAGTCGGTAAACTGGGGCGATACCCAAAGCTACGGAGAAACATGAAAAGCCCGGTCTTCAATGCCATTCCTGTCGCCGCTTTCGCCATCCCGGCTGCGGTGATGATCCTGGCCGCACCTTTGGCCCACGCGCAGACTGCCGTCGAGGACTCATGCAAGAGCGCCGGCGGTCAATACACCCAGAGCCAAGTGAGCGCGCATTTCGGGCAAGACCCAAGCCTCTTCGAGGAGTGCTGCACCGGCACCGGGTCGACGATAAAGTGCGTGGACTACAAAGACGGCGTCCAAGGACCTACTTACGGCGGTTGAGCCCGACGACTCGCCAGCGACGAGTCCTCGTATTCGACGGGTTCGGAGTTCGTCGTAGACGGCGGAGTCACCGCCGACACTCCTAGGAAAGACCTGATGTCCTGGCAACGGTGAGCGACACCGTCGCCCCGGATGCGGACAGCGTCATGGCGTGCGTGAATGGTGACACGCCGCGACGGCGCGGTTTTCCGAGCAAAGGGGTATTGGAGTGCCCGACAAGACGCCAGACGACATTTTCAAACTCGCCAAAGACCAACGCATCGAGTACGTCGACGTCCGCTTCTGCGATCTGCCGGGCACCATGCAGCACTTCACCATTCCGATCTATGCCTTCGATGCGACCGTGTTTGAGGAGGGGCTGGCGTTCGACGGCTCCTCGATCCGCGGCTTCCAGTCGATCCACGAGTCGGACATGCTGCTGCTTCCCGATCCGGAGACAGCGACCATCGACCCGTTCCGGACCGCCAGAACGCTCATCGTGAACTTCTCCGTGCACGATCCCTTTACGCTCGAGTTGTATTCTCGCGACCCTCGCAACGTCGCTCGCAAAGCGGAGAACTACCTGATCAGCTCGGGGATTGCCGACACCGCTTATTTCGGGCCGGAAGCCGAGTTCTACATTTTCGACTCGGTCAGCTTCGACTCGCACACCAATGAATCGTTCTACAAGGTGAACTCGGCCTCCGGCTGGTGGAACACCGGCGCAGAGAACGAGGCCGACGGGAGCCCCAACCTGGGCTACAAAGTCCGTCCCAAAGGCGGGTACTTTCCGGTGGCTCCCACCGACCACTACGTGGATCTGCGCGACGAGATGCTGACCCATCTGACCAACGCGGGCTTCTGTCTCGAGAAGGGCCACCACGAAGTGGGCAGCGGTGGCCAGGCCGAGATCAATTACAAGTTCAACACACTGCTGCACGCGGCCGACGACCACCAGATGTTCAAGTACATCGTCAAGCAGACCGCCTGGCAGGCCGGCAAATCCGTCACTTTCATGCCCAAGCCACTGTTCGGCGACAACGGCTCCGGCATGCATTCGCACCAGTCGCTGTGGAAGGACGGCGTGCCGCTGTTCTACGACGACGCGGGATACGCCGGCCTGTCCGACATGGCGCGCAACTACATCGGCGGCCTGCTGTATCACGCCCCGTCGCTGCTCGCCTTCACCAATCCCACCGTCAATTCCTATAAGCGTCTGGTGCCTGGGTACGAGGCGCCGATCAACCTGGTCTACAGCCAGCGCAACCGCTCAGCCTGCGTCCGTATCCCCATCACCGGCAGCAACCCGAAGGCCAAGCGACTGGAATTCCGATGTCCCGACGCGTCGGGCAACCCGTATCTGTCCTTCTCGGCCATGCTGATGGCCGGCCTGGATGGGATCAAGAACAAGATCGAGCCGCCTCCCCCGGTCGACAAGGACCTCTACGAACTTCCGCCGGAAGAGGCCGCAGACATCCCACAGGCTCCCACTCAGCTGTCCGCGGTGATCGACCGTCTGGAAGACGACCACCAATACCTCACCGAGGGAGGCGTTTTCACGGCTGATCTGATTGAGACGTGGATCAACTACAAGCGGGACTACGAGCTTACGCCGTACAACGTCCGGCCGACACCGTACGAATTCGCGCTCTACTACGACGTGTGACCCATTCTGAACTGAGTGACCGGTATGTCGGACTCGTGTGTGAGTGGGCACGACGTTGGGTAGGCGTTGACTAGACGGTGCCGAAATCCGACCTCGGCCACGTCAAGCCCTTGGTGGTTAAGCAGCAGCTGCTCTGGGCGCCCCCTGTCGGTGAGCGGGACGTAACTGGACGGTGCATCGCCTTCACCGAATCTGCTGACGCGGTTCGGTGCACCGCCCAACAGAGCCTTATGTCGGAAAGCGCATACTGAGGACCTCGACAATCGAATAGTGCGGCCCTTGAACGCTTGAAGCACCGTGCGGAAAGCAGGGCAGCAATGTCCAACGATTCTGATTTTGACGAACATATCGGGGCGGCGATGGCCAAGCTGGTCAGCGATTTTCCCCTCGGCAGCAGCGCCATCCGGGAAACCTTGGCTGGTGTCACAGCTGCCGCTGTCGACTTGATCAGGGGTGTCGATTACGCCGACGTGCTGCTCATTGAGAAAGATCATTTCGACTCAATTGCTGCCACCGCGCCCGTTGTGAAAGAACTCGGCGCTGTGCAGGAACGTCTCGGACAAGGTCCGTGCTTGCAGGCAGCGGTCGCAGACTCAGTGATCCGCTGCGCCGATCTGCGCGACGACCCGCGCTGGCCCCAATTCGCCGCAGCAGCAACGAGACTCGGCGTGCACAGTATGCTGTCGTTTCAGCTGTACACCAGTAAGGGCGGGGCCGGCGCGCTCAACCTGCTCGGCAGCGCGCCGCGCGCCTTCAGCGCGGAAGGTGAAGCGCTGGGCGCCATACTGGCCACCCACGCCGCCGTGGCCCTGGCCGCGATCCACCGTGAGCATCAGTTCGAATCAGCGTTGGCCATTAGAGACAACATCGGCCAAGCCAAAGGGATCCTCATGGAACGCTTGTCCATCGACGCCGTACAAGCCTTCGCCCTGCTCAAAAAGCTTTCGCAGAGCACCAACACACCGCTGCGCACCATCGCCCAGCGCGTGATCACAACGCGATAGCCTGCTCGTCCGGCGAATGTCACTCGACCGGATCCGGCGCCCACCGCGGCCGGCGCACTTCCGGCCGTTGCGGGCCACGCGCGGCCGCGAGCGCCAAGGCGCTTTCGCCATTGATCGCGGTCATCGGTGGCGGCTGGCCTTTGCGAAGCGTGGCGATCAGCTCGCGATACGGGCCGATGAGATACACCGTGTCACCGGAATGCAATTGGGAATTACGCCTCGGGCGCAGGCTCACCGTGCCTTCCGGCCGAGTGATCGCGATGACGCGGGTTTGCGTCGACATCTCGACCATGCGCAGCCCATCGAGCTCACTGCCCTCGGCGACCAGCATGGCGCCGACCATGAAGGAGCGCTGACCAACCCAGAATGTGCCCAGCACCTTCAGGCCCATCGCCGCGCCGATGAACCACGGAGCCGCCAAATCCACGATCGAGCGGACGTTCTCGAAGCCGAACTGCTGATTCACTGCGGCGCCCAATGCGCGACCATGCACACGCATGACGAGTGGGGTCGTGGTGTTGGCCCCCAGCATTTCCAGCAGCACGATGCCGGTCCGAATATTTTCCATGTCGTCCTGCGTCACCACCGCGACGCCGCGGGCTTGATGGATGCGCGCCGATGCCAGGGTCTGGCGCATCGTCGCGTCTCCGAAGATCACCGGCACATCGAGTTCGGCTGCGGCGGCGAGGAATCGATTGTTCTCGTCTTTCTCCACGACGACAACGTCGTATCCGGCCGCGGCCAGGTCGCTGACGACGCGAATCCCGATTGAGCCCAGGCCGACCACGACGACGTGATCCCGCATGTGCCGGGCCCGCCGAAGTCCGGCTGTGTGGGCGAAGCGACGCGACAGCAGGAGATCGGCAATGATCGCCACCAAGATCGCCGTGACCATCACACCGCCGAACATCAATCCGATCGCGAACATCCGCAGCGTCGCGGACTGCGCGGCGAAACTGAAATCGCCGAAGCCGACGCTGGTGATGGTCTCGGAGGTGAAGTACAGGGCGTCGAGCCACGACATCCGCGGATGCATGTAGGTGAAACGCACCATCGCCGTCGCAGCGAACATGAGCACCAGCGTGAACAGCAACGAGGGCAACAACACCGGGTTGGCATCCGCACGCATGGCTCGCACCGCATCGATGGCACGTCGCACGTTGGAGTGCCGCGAGCGTGTCGCGGTCGAGGGTGGCACGGTGATCCCGCGCGCCTCCAACTCGTCTTTGACCCCGATCATCGAGGTCCAGTCACCCGCGTACACCTGCTGGTCGCGCCCCGGGCACGGCACGGTGTCACCGGGGGTCGGGGCGTTCTTCCCATGCACGACCGCCACCGGGGCCAGGTCACCGTAGATTTCCCGTAAGGTCCCGTCCTTGCGCGCCTCCGACCCCCAAACCACGAATTCGATATCGGCCGTGCGGAATTGGTGTGCGTTCCGCGACAGCACTGCTTCGACAACCGATGGCGCGGCAAGATCGGCCACGTTCAGAATGGCGCCGGGGCCACTGACATTGGCGACCGCATCGCGCAGCACGTTGTCAGCCAGCCGGGCCACCACCCGAACGTTCGGGCTGAACCGTCGTGCCAGAAGCGCGATTTCGAGATTGACTGCGTCATTGGGCCCGGCACAGACGACGGCGCGTGCGCGGTGCACGCCGGCGCCCAGAAGGTCGGCCGCTGACGTGATCCGGATGATCCGTGCGCCCGCGCCTCTGAGCTCGTCGATGATCGTGTTCGCCAGCGCGTCGTCACCACAGACGATGATCTCGCGGTGGAACTGGAAAACCTCGCCCATATTGCGGCAACCACCTACGCTGACCCCGTTTGTTAACGTCGCATCTGACTATCGGCCACAACGCCGCAATGCGCCACCGGAGCAGGCATGTCAACTGCCCTGTGCCGCATGCAGACTAGCTTCGCAACACGCTTGACTCGGCCCCGTCACGCGGAAGAAACAGATGACGCATAGTTGCTCAGGCGCCGGTGTAGTCGACCTGCCAATGCTTGATTCCGTTGAGCCAGCCCGATCGCAACCG
>JAVHWH010000089.1:0-14001 GCA_032159915.1 Mycobacterium sp. | reverse complement strand
ACCGGGTTGATCGCCGATGCGCCGTAGTACACCGTCTCCAGCGACGACAGATCCCGGGTCTTGGAATCCGGATGGTCCATCAGCGCGTACAGCATCGACGGCACCAGCATGGTTGCCGTAATCTTCTGCTCTTCAATGACTTTCAAGACTTCAGCCGGGTCGAACTTACTCAGTACCACCATTTCGCCGCCCTTGACCACCGTAGGCGTGAAGAACGCGGCGCCCGCGTGCGACAGCGGCGTGCACATCAGGAACCGGGGATGCTGGGGCCACTCCCATTCGGCGAGTTGGATCGCCGTCATCGTGGCGATGTTCCCGGTGGTGCCGATGACGCCTTTGGGCTTGCCCGTCGTCCCGCCGGTGTAGGTCAGGCCGCCGACGTGGTGGGGCGGCAGGTCGGCAACGGTGATCGGCTGCGGTGCGTACTTCGCGGCCTCCGCGTTGAGGTCGACCACTTGTGCCTTTGCATCCAAGAGCTCCTTCGGCACCGGCCCGATGGTCAGAATCTGGGTGAGCGAGTCGACCTTGTCCAGCAGTCCCAGCGCGCGCTCGACGAACATCGGATTGGGGTCGATGATCAGCGCGGTGGCACCGGCATCGGAGAGCACGTAAGCGTGGTCATCCAACGAGCCCAGCGGGTGTAACGCGGTGCGCCGGTAGCCCTGAGTCTGGCTGGCGCCCAGAATCATCAGCACCTCGGGGCGATTGAGCGAGAGCAGCCCGACTGTGACGCCGGTGCCGGCGCCCAGCGCGTCGAACGCCTGAATGTACTGGCTGATCCGCTCGGCCAGTTGACCGCCGGTGAGCGTGGTGTCGCCGAGGAAGAGCACCGGCCGCTTCTTGTGGCGCTTGAGTGCGCCGACCAGCAGGTGGCCGTTGTGGGTCGGATTGCGCAGCAGATCGTCGCTCATACGCCTCAGACTAGAACGTGTTGCAGTTCGGGTCAGCCGTACCCTCGATTAGCCCGATCGTCAGTACGATTCCGGTCCATGGCCGTCGCAGATGTCGTCATCTCCGGAACTGTGCTGACCGTCGACGACGCCCGGCCCACCGCCGAGGCGCTGGCCGTTGCCGACGGCCGGATCGTCGCGGTGGGCAGCCGGTCCGAGGTGGCCGAGTTCATCGGGCCGGGCACCCAGACCATCGACTTTGGTGACGGCTGTGTGATGCCGGGTTTCGTTGAGGCGCATGGTCATCCGCTTATGGAAGCGATCGCGCTGTCCGATCGGCTGGTCGACATCCGGCCGGTCACCCTGCGCGACGCCGGCGAGGTCGTCGACGCGGTTCGGCGAGAGGTGGCCCGCCGCGGCCCGGATGGCGCCTACCTCAACGGCTGGGATCCGCTGCTGCAGGACGGCTTGCCGGAGCCGACGCTGAGCTGGCTGGACGAGGTCGCACCCGACGATCCGCTGGTGATCATCCACAACTCCGGGCACAAGGCCTACTTCAATTCGCGGGCCGCCCGGCGGGCCGGCCTCAGCCGCGACACAGCCGACCCCAAAGGCGCCAAGTACGGCCGCGATCCTAACGGCGACCTGGACGGCACCGCCGAAGAAACGGGCGCAGTGTTCCCACTGCTCAACGGGGCGATCGACCCGAATGACTACCCGGCCATGCTGCTGGCCGAGTGCGCCCGGCTCAACCAGGCCGGCCTGACCACCTGCTCGGAAATGGCGTTCGATCCGGCGCTGCGGCCGCTCGTCGAGCAGTTACGCGGCAAGCTGTCGGTGCGGCTGCGCACCTACGAGATCTCCAACCCGCAGATGACGACCGCTGCCACCCCCGGCGAGGGTGACGACGTGCTGCGCCAGGTCGGCATCAAGATCTGGGTGGACGGCTCGCCGTGGATTGGCAACATCGCGTTGTCATTTCCTTACCTCGACACCGCGGCCACCCGGACGATCGGCGTAACGCCGGGCTCGTGCGGCTGCGCGAACTACACGAAAGAACAGCTCACCGAAATCGTCGGCGCCTACTACCCGCTGGGCTGGCCGATGGCCTGTCACGTCCAGGGCGACGCCGGGGTCGACACCATCCTCGACGTGTACGAGGAAGCGCTGCAACGCAATCCGCGCGACGACCATCGGTTGCGCTTGGAACACGTGGGCGCCATCCGGCCTGAGCAGCTGCAGCGGGCCGCCGACCTCGGCGTCACCTGCAGCATCTTCGTCGACCAGATCCACTACTGGGGTGACGTCATCGTCGACGGGCTGTTCGGCGAGGAACGCGGATCCCGTTGGATGCCAGCAGGTTCCGCGGTGGCGACCGGCATGCGCATCTCGCTGCACAACGATCCGCCGGTGACACCCGAGGAGCCGCTGCGCAACATCAGCGTGGCCGTCACGCGCATCGCGCCCAGCGGGCGGGTGCTCGGCCCCGAGGAGCGGCTGACCGTCGAGCAGGCGATCCGGGCGCAGACCATCGACGCGGCCTGGCAGCTGTTCGCCGACGACATCGTCGGCTCGCTGGAAGTCGGCAAGTATGCCGACCTGGTGGTGCTGTCCGCCGATCCGCGCGCGGTGTCGCCGGAGGACATCGCCGAGCTGCAGGTGCGCGCGACCTTCCTGGCCGGCCGCCAGGTCTACGCGTCGTGACCCCCACGCTGCCCGACGTTCTCGAGCGCCTGCATGTGGTTTCGCTGCCGATGCGGGTGCGCTTCCGGGGTATCACCACCCGCGAGGTGGCGCTGATCGACGGCCCGGCCGGTTGGGGCGAGTTCGGCGCGTTCCTCGAGTACGGCGACACCGAGGCGGCGCACTGGCTGGCCGCCGCACTCGACTCGGCCTACTGGCCGCCGCCGCCGCCGCTGCGGACGCGCATCGACGTCAACGCCACCGTCCCGGCCGTTGCTGCCGAGCAGGTGCCCGACATCCTGGCCCGGTTCCCCGGCGCACGGACCGCCAAGGTGAAGGTCGCCGAGCCGGGTCAGACCCTCGACGACGACGTCGCCCGGGTCGAGGCAGTCCGGTCGCTGGTGCCCACTGTGCGAGTCGACGCCAACGGCGGCTGGACTGTTGACCAGGCCATCGCCGCCGCTGCCGCCCTGGGCCCGCTGGAGTACCTCGAGCAGCCCTGCGCCACGGTCGACGAGCTCGCGCAGTTGCGTCGCTACATCGATGTCCCGGTGGCGGCCGACGAAAGCATCCGTAAAGCTAGCGACCCGCTGGCGGTGGTCCGCGCCCGCGCCGCCGATATCGCGGTGCTGAAAGTCGCTCCGCTGGGCGGAATTTCGGCGTTGCTCGAGATTGCCGCGCAGATCAACATTCCCGTTGTGATCTCCAGCGCGCTGGACTCCGCGGTGGGCATCGCGGTCGGCCTGTCCGCGGCGGCGGCCCTGCCGGATCTTCGCCACGCCTGCGGGCTGGGCACCGGCCGGTTGTTCGTCGAGGACATCGCAGACCCTGTCGAGGCGGTAGACGGTTACCTACCGGCCGGGCCGGTCACCCCCGACCCGGCGCGACTGCAGGCCCTCGCCGCGTCGCCGGCGCGCCGACAGTGGTGGATCGACCGGGTCAGGGCTTGCTATCCGCTGATGTCCTGATCTGTGGGGTGCATGGCGTAGACGCCATGGGTCTGATCGCTAACACTGAGTCCTATGACGCGAAAAGTCCTGATCGTCGGCTTCCCTGGGGTGCAAGCGCTGGACCTGGTCGGGCCGTTCGATGTGTTCGCCGCCGCGTCGACGGCGCTGACCGCCCACGGCAAGCAGGGCTACCAGCCGGTGCTGGCATCGCTCGACGGCCAGCCGGTGGCCACCGGGACCGGGCTGACGTTCGGCACCGCCACCCTGCCCAACCCGCCGGAGCGCGTCGACACCCTGGTGCTGCCGGGTGGTCGGGGCACCCGTCCCGACCGACGCGACCCGCGGCTGATCGACTGGATTGCCGCCGCGGCCCCGCTGGCCCGCCGGGTCGTCACCGTCTGCACCGGGGCCTTTCTGGCGGCCCAGGCCGGCCTGCTCGACGGGTGCCGGGCGACGACCCATTGGGCTCACGCCGATGAGCTGGCGCGGGAGTTCCCGGCCATCGACGTCGATCCCGACCCGATCTTCGTGCGCAGCTCACCGTCGGTGTGGACGGCCGCGGGCGTCTGCGCGGGCATCGACCTGGCGCTGGCCTTGGTCGAAGACGACCACGGAACCGAGGTGGCCCAAACCGTGGCCCGTCACCTGGTCATGCACTTGCGGCGCCCGGGCGGGCAGACGCAGTTCGCCGCGCCGGTGTGGGTGGCCCGGGCCCGACGCGAGCCGATCCGCGCGGTGCAGGACGCCGTCGAATCCGAACCCGGTGGCCCGCACAGCATCACCGACTTGGCCCGCCTCGCCGCGATGAGCCCCCGGCACTTCACCCGGGTGTTCACCGACGAAGTAGGCGAGGCACCCGGCGCCTACGTCGAACGGGTCCGCACCGAGGCCGCCCGCCGCCAACTCGAGCAGACCGACGACACCGTGATGACGATCGCGGCCCGCTGCGGTTTCGGCACCGCAGAAACCATGCGCCGCAACTTTATTCGGCACGTCGGCGTCTCACCCGATCAGTACCGCAAAACCTTCGCCTGAACCCGAGGAGCCCAATCATGACCCAGATCGCGATCGTCGTGTACCCCGGTTTCACCGCGCTGGATTTCATCGGCCCTTACGAAGTGCTGCACCGGTTACCCGGAGCGGATGTCCGTTTCGTCTGGCACGAGCCCGGCCCGATCACCGCCGACTCCGGCATCCTGGTGATCGGAGCCACCCACTCGTTCGCCGAAACCCCCTCGCCGGACGTCATTCTGGTGCCGGGTGGGATGACCACTGTCGAACATGCCCGCGACGAGCGACTGCTGGACTGGGTGCGCAGCGCACACCGGACCGCGACGTGGACGACGTCAGTGTGTTCGGGTTCGGTCGTGCTGGCCTCGGCCGGCCTGCTCGCCGGCAGACGCGCCACCTCGCACTGGGCCGCGATCAGCATGCTGAAAGCGTTGGGCGTCAAGGCTGTTGGCGACGAGCGGGTGGTGTACGACGGCAACATCGTCACCAGCGCCGGGGTGTCGGCCGGCATCGACCTGGCGTTGTGGCTGGCCGGGCAGATCGGTGGCGAAGACCGCGCCAAGGTCATCCAGTTGTCGATCGAATACGACCCGCAGCCGCCGTTCGACTCCGGCCACATGTCGAAGGCGTCCACGAAGACCAAGGCGTCGGCCACCGCGTCGCTGGCCCGCGAGATCGCCACACCGGCGCAACTCAAAGCCGGCACCCAGTTGCTGTGGAACCGTGCGCTGTCCGCGGCCCGTGGCAAAGCCCACCGCTAGCCGGTTATCGCGTCGATCACCGCGTCGGGCTCGTCCAGCGACACGAAGGTCCGCGCACCCGGCACCTCGATCAGCTTGGCGTTGCCGAACGCGGCGGCCAGCCGCCGGCCGAGGCTCGGGGTGAATACCCGGTCGCCCTGACCCCAGACCAGCGTCACCGGCTTGTCGAACCGGGGCAGCCGGGTCGCCACGTCGGTCAGGTCGGTAACTGCAACCCGACGCAACAGCGCGGCCAGATCACGACAGATGCGATCGTCGTTCAGACAGGGCGCAATCCAGCCGGCCGTCATCCGCTTGTCGGGCCGGGTGATGAGCAACCCGAAGCCGAGCGGCGAGTGACGTAAGGCCGCGAGCCGCATCGGCCCGAGCAGCGAGTTGATCGAGCGGGGGCCGCGAAGCAACCCGAATACTGCGTCGAACGGGAACGGCGGGCACTTTTCGAAGGCGTCGCAGTTGGTCAGCACCAGCCGGCCGATCCGCTCCGGGTGGGCGTCGATCACGAGTTGGCAGATCCCGCCACCGGTGTCGCTGCCGACCAGCGTCACCTCGGACAGGTCGAGCGCGGTGATCGCGTCGTTGACGATCTCGGCCACGCCGTGCAACGACAGCGACGTTTCGTCGTTGACCGGGATGGTGTGCGAGCCCAACGGCAAAGTGGGCACGATGCAGCGGTAGCCGAGGCGCCCCAGTTTCTCGGCGACTTCGCGCCACAGTTGGCCGTCCACCAGGACGCCGTGGACGAAGACCACCGGCGGGTGCGCCGAATCCGGCGGCCCGAATTCTTGGTAGTCGATGGTTGCCTGTGGGAGTGCCAATTGAGTCATGTGGACAGTCAATGCGCGAACCCGCTGCCAGCTCGACGCCGCCGACTGCCAAATACTGCCAACGCCGTTAGGTCGCGTAGGTTCGTCGTCGTGATCAACCTGGCTTACGACGACAACGGGACGGGGGAACCCGTCCTCTTCATCGCCGGGCGCGGTGGACTGGGTCGCACCTGGCACCTGAACCAGGTCCCGGCATTTCTGAACGCCGGCTACCGCGTCATCACCTTCGACAACCGCGGAGTCGGCGCGACCGCGGGTGCCGACGGCTTCACCACCGAAACCATGGTCGCCGACACCGCCGCCCTGATCGAGTCGCTGGGCGTGGGACCGGTCCGGATCGTGGCGGTCTCGATGGGTTCGTTCATCGCCCAGGAGCTGATGGTGGCCCGGCCCGAGCTGGTGACCCAGACGGTGCTGATGGCCACCCGCGGACGGCTGGACAAGGCGCGCGACTTCTTCCGCACCGCCGAGGACGAGCTGGCCGCCTCCGGAGTGCAGATCCCGCCCGCCTACGACGCCAAAATTCGTCTGCTGGAGAGCTTCTCGCCCAAGACTTTGAGCAACGACGAGGTCGTCGCCGAGTGGATCAGCATGTTCACCATCTGGCCGATCAAGATCACGCCGGGCCTCATCCGTCAGGGCTGGATTTCGCCGCAAGGCAACCGGCTGCCCGCCTACCGGGGGATCACCACACCGACGCTGGTGCTCGGGTTCGCCGATGACGTGGTGACGCCGCCGCATCTGGGTAGAGAGGTCGCCGACGCGATTCCCGGCGCCAAGTACCAGCAGATCGCCGACACCGGCCATCTCGGCTTCCTGGAGCGACCCGAGATGGTCAACGCCGCGGCGCTGAAGTTCTTCGCCAGCATGAGCTACTGACGCTGCGGCCGCTTGTGTGCAGGTTGTACTGGTCGGCACGCGGGCTTCGCGGGCAGAAGCTGCACAGTCGGCAACCAAGCGCCCGCATCGTCGCCCCACGTAGGCTGATCTGGTGAATCCCTCGACGGCACAAGCCCGCGTCGTCGTCGACGAACTGATCCGCGGCGGTGTCCGCGATGTGGTGCTGTGCCCGGGCTCGCGCAACGCCCCGCTGGCATTCGCCCTGCAGGACGCGGACCGGGCCGGGCGGGTGCGACTGCACGTCCGCATCGACGAGCGGACCGCCGGGTTCCTGGCCGTCGGACTGGCGATCGCCGCGGACACCCCGGTCTGCGTCGCGATGACGTCCGGGACCGCGGTGGCCAACCTCGGACCGGCCGTGGTGGAGGCCAACTATGCGCGGGTGCCGCTGATCGTGTTGTCGGCCAACCGGCCCTACGAAATGCTCGGCACCGGCGCCAACCAGACGATGGAACAGCTGGGCTACTTCGGCACCCAGGTCCGCGCCACCATCAGTCTCGGGCTGGCCGAAGACGCTCCCGAGCGGATGGATGCACTCAACGCGACCTGGCGATCGGCCACCTGCCGTGTCCTGGTGGCCGCGACAGGAGCGCGCAGCGCCAACGCCGGACCGGTGCATTTCGACATCCCGCTGCGGGAGCCGCTGGTGCCCGATCTCGAACCTGGAGCCATTCCGGCGGGCCGGCCCGACGGCAGGCCGTGGACCTACACCCCGGCGGTCAGCTTTGACCAGCCGCTGGAGATCGACGTGAGCCTCGACACCGTCGTCATCGCCGGTCACGGCGCCGGGGTGCGGCCTGAGCTGGCCGCGTTGCCGACCGTCGCCGAGCCCACCGCGCCCCCGGCGGCCAACCCGCTGCATCCGTTGGCGCTGACGCATCTACGCCCGCAGCAGGTGATCATGCTGGGCCGGCCCACCCTGCACCGGCCGGTGTCGGCGCTGCTGGCCGACCCGTCGGTGCCGGTGTACGCGCTGACCACCGGGCCACGCTGGCCCGACGTCTCGGGCAACTCGCAGGCCACCGGCACTCGCGCCGTCACCACCGGCACGCCAAATCCCGACTGGCTGACCCGCTGCGCCGAACTCAACGGCCACGCCGTCGCCGCGGTCCGCGAACAGCTCGCGGCGCACCCGTTGACCACTGGTCTGCACGTGGCCGCCGCGGTGACCGACGCGCTGCGCCCCGGCGACCAGCTGGTGCTCGGCGCCTCCAACCCGGTGCGCGACGTCGCACTGGTTGGCCTGAACCCGCAGGGGATCACAGTCCGCTCCAACCGCGGGGTGGCCGGCATCGACGGGACGGTGTCGACGGCGATCGGGGCGGCGCTCGCGCATGATCCCTCCGGCGGCCGCACGGTCGCGCTGATCGGCGACCTGACCTTCGTCCACGACAGCTCGGGCCTGCTGATCGGGCCTACCGAGCCGGTGCCCGCCGACCTGACCATCGTGGTGTCCAACGACAACGGCGGCGGCATCTTCGAGCTGCTCGAGCAGGGCGATCCGCGGTTCTCCGACGTCTCCGCCCGGGTGTTCGGCACCCCGCATGACGTCGACGTGGGCGCGTTGTGCCGCGCGTACCACATCGACAGCCGCCAGATCGAGCTAAACGACCTGGCTGGCGCGCTCGACGAGCCGGCCGGCGGGATGCGGGTGCTGGAGGTCAAAGCGGACCGATCGTCGCTGCGTCAGCTGCACGCCGCGATCAGGGCCGCTCTGTGACGCGGTTCGCCGCAACGCTGGTTGTGCTGAAAACCTGGGCCCGCATACTCATTCACGGTCGCAGCGGCGAATTCCCCAATACCCCTGGACACCGCGGCGTCCGCTTGGCCCGCATCGGCGTGCTGATTGTGGTCGGCCTGATCACGCTGCAGTCGCTGCTGCTGGTGGCCGGCGCCATCCGCAACGACGTTGCGATTCAGAACGATATGGGCGTCGCTGAAGCCGAGGTGCTCGACGCGGGCCCGCGGCGTTCGACCATCGAGTTCGTCACGCCGGACCGGGTCACCTACCGGCCCGAGCTCGGTGTGCTGTACCCGTCCCAATTGGCCACGGGCATGCGCATTTACGTCGAGTACGACAAGCGCAACCCCAATCTGGTTCGGGTGCAACACCGTAACGCCAAGCTGGCCATCATCCCGGCGGGTTCCATCGCCGTAGTCGGCTGGCTGATCGGGGCCGCGGCGCTGACCGCTCTGGCCTGGATGGACAAGCGGCTGGACCGTCAGTTGGTCAGCGCGTCCAGCCAGCCCGGATCTTGAGTGTCGACAACGCTTCTGGTGTTGATGTTGTAGATCGTCGGCGTGCCCGGATTGGCTGGGTTCTCCGCTTTGAGACGCGCCTTGTTCGCGTCGTTGACCGCGGTGGTGTCCACCACGTTGGCGGCGGCTTCGATCCGGTCGGCCACCGCGTCGGGCAGTCCACTCTCGCGGGCCATCGTCGCGACGGCATCGCCTGCCGGCCCGGCGGAACTCTGGTGGCGGTAGAGGTCTTGCACGAAATCCTGATACGCCGTCGGCGACGTCGCTGGGTCGGCGGCCAGGAACAGCGCATTGACCAGCTGGGCGGACACGTCGTTGTGATGCCTGCCGTCCAGGAAGGTCAACCAGCGATAGGTGATGGCCACCCGGCCACCGGCCAGCGCGGCGGCCAACCGGTCGCCGTCGGCCGCCTCGAACTCCGCACAGTGCGGGCATTGGGGTTCGCAGAAGACCTCCAACTGCACCGGCGCCAGCCATGACCCGACCAGCACGCCGTCGCCATCGGACGTCCGTGGCACGTCGGCGTGCGCGGTGCCGGTGGTCAACGTCACCATTGCCACCATCGCGGCGATAAGGCCCAGGTAGAACCGCATTGTCAGACTTCCCTGTGGGTGAGAGTTCGTGTCGAGTACGCCAGTCGGTAACCATATCGACAGGCTGCGCTGAGACCGTGGTGACGTGCGAGTAGCGATTGTCGCGGAATCTTTTCTCCCGCACGTCAACGGGGTGAGCAATTCCGTCGTCCGAACGCTCGAGCATCTGCGGCGCACCGGCCATGAAGCGCTGGTCATTGCGCCCGATACGCCGAACGGCGAGGAACCCGCGGACCGCGTCCATGACGGTATCCGGGTGCATCGGGTGCCGTCGTGGATGTTCCCCAAGGTGACCAGCCTGCCGTTGGGTCTGCCGCTGCCGCGAATTCTGCGTGTGCTGCGCGGATTCGAGCCCGACGTCGTGCATCTGGCGTCGCCGGCCCTACTCGGCTGGGGCGGGGTCAAGGCGGCCCGGCGACTCGGGGTGCCGACAGTGGCGGTCTACCAGACCGACGTGCCGGGGTTCGCGGCCAGCTATGGCATCGGTGTCACCGAGCAGGCCGCCTGGGCGTGGTTCCGGCACCTGCACCGTCTCGCCGACCGCACGTTGGCGCCATCCACTGCGACGATGGAATCGCTTGTCGCTCATGGTATCCCGCGGGTTCATTACTGGGCGCGCGGCGTCGACATGATCGGCTACGCCCCGTCGGCCCGCGACGAGGCGCTGCGGCAACACTGGTCGCCGGACGGCAAGCCGGTTGTCGGCTTCGTCGGTCGTCTGGCACCGGAGAAGCATGTCGAACGGCTCGCCTCGCTGGCTCGCGCAGGTGACGTGCAGGTGGTCATCGTCGGCGACGGGGTCGACCGCGCCAAGCTGCAATCGGCAATGCCGACAGCCGTTTTCACTGGCGCGCTGTACGGCGAACAGCTGGCCAAGGCGTACGCCAGCATGGATGTCTTCGTTCACGCCGGTGAGCACGAGACGTTCTGCCAAGTGGTGCAGGAGGCGCTGGCGTCCGGGTTGCCGGTGATCGCCCCCGACGCGGGCGGGCCGCGCGATCTGGTGACGCCGTGGCGCACCGGATTGTTGTTGCCGGTCAAGGAATTCGAAGCGCAACTACCGAACGCTGTCGCGCATCTTCTGCAAGACCGGCAGCGTTATTCGGTGGCCGCGCGGCGCAGCGTCCTGCAACGCAGCTGGCCCGCCATCTGTGATGAGCTGCTCGGCCACTACGAAGCCGTTCTGTCTCCGGTTGCCCGGGCGCGGATGCGGCGCCAGCAGGCGCAGGGGCTGTGAGTCAGCCCTGCGCCAACTCGGCGACGGGCTGCCACTGCTCCCAGGTACGCAGCCGCTGCTCGTAGTCGGCTTTCGCCAGTTCCAGCGGCGCGGTGCCGAAAAACACCCGCAGCGGCGGCTGCTCGGCGTCGACCACCTTCAGCACGGCTGCCGCAGACGCTTTCGGATCGCCCGGCGCGGCCCACCGCGTGCTGCGGACCTCCTCGGTCGCCTGGTGCACCTCGGCGTAGTCCGGCAGCTCCGGCGCCCGCCGCGACGACGACCCGGACCAGTCGGTGGAAAAGCCGGCCGGCTCGATCAGCGTGACGTGCACGCCGAACGGCGCGATCTCCTGGGCCAGCGCCTGGGAGAAGCCCTCCAGCGCCCACTTCGAGGCGTGGTAGATGCCGACGTTGGGAAATGCGGTGATGCCGCCGATCGAGGACACCTGAATGATGTGTCCGCTGCGCTGGGCGCGCAGATACGGCAACGCCGCCTGGGTTACCCACAGCGCGCCGAACACGTTCGTCTCGATCTGGTCGCGGGCGTCCTGCTCGGACAGCTCTTCGATGAAGCCGAACTGGCCGTAGCCGGCGTTGTTGACGACGACGTCCAGGCGCCCGAAATGCTCGTGGGCCCGCCTGACGGCGGCGAAGTCGGCGGCGCGATCGGTGACGTCCAGCTGCAGCGGCAGAATCGCGTCGCCGAACCGCTCGACCAGCTCGGCCAGCGTTGCGGTGTTGCGCGCGGTGGCGGCGACCTTGTCGCCCCGCTCCAGGGCGGCGATCGCCCATTCCCGTCCGAAGCCACGTGAAGTACCGGTGATGAACCAAACTTTTTCTGTCACGCCGTGATGCAACGTATCCATTCCTCAGCCATTCCCGCATTGCCGGTAGGTTCGAGGTGTGAACCGGGCCACGCTGGACAAAGACCCCCATGAGGTGGCGTCGATGTTCGACGGCGTCGCAAGCCGTTACGACATCACCAACACCGTGCTCTCGCTGGGCCAGGACCGGTACTGGCGGCGTGCCACCCGCAAGGCAGTGGGCATCGGCGCGGGGGAGAAGGTGCTCGATCTGGCCGCCGGTACCGCGGTGTCGACTGTCGAGCTGGCCAACTCCGGCGCGTGGTGTGTGGCGGCGGACTTCTCGGTCGGGATGCTCGGGGCGGGCCACGCCCGCAAGGTGCCCAAGGTCGCCGGCGACGCGACCCGGTTACCGTTCGCCGACAGCGTCTTCGACGCGGTCACGATCAGCTTCGGGCTGCGCAACGTCGCCGAACGCGACACGGCGCTGAGCGAGATGGCCCGGGTCACCCGGCCCGGCGGCCGGTTGGTGGTGTGCGAGTTCTCCACGCCCACCAGTCGGATATTCGCCACCGCCTACAAGGAGTATCTGATGAAGGCGTTGCCGCGGGTGGCGCGGGCGGTGTCGAGCAACCCGGAAGCCTATGTCTACCTTGCGGAGTCGATCCGAGCCTGGCCCGACCAGGCTGAGCTGGCACGCCAGATAACCCGCGCCGGCTGGTCGGCGGTGCGGTGGCGCAACCTCACCGGCGGGATCGTGGCCCTGCACGCCGCCTACAAAGCGCCGCGCTGACTTTCATTCGCGTTGATTCTCGATCTGGTCCGATGTATCCATCTCTGCCACTATCGGGCCCGGTGAGCCGCGAACATCTCTGGTACATCCCGAATACTGTGCTGTCCGGTCATCGGGGCGACGACACCATCGACGGGTGGGGCAGCCTGGAATACTCCGTCGAGCTCGCCCAGCGCGCCGAGCGCAACGGCTGGGGCGGCGCGCTGATCGGCGCCGGGTGGGGACGGGCGGACTCGTTTACGATCGCGACCGCGATCGCCGCCCGCACCACGACGTTCGCGCCGCTGATCGCGATCCGGCCCGGCTACTGGCATCCGGCCCATTTCGCCAGCGCCGCCGCCACATTCGACCAGCTCAGTCGGGGCCGGCTGTTGGTGAACGTGGTGACCGGCGCCGACGACGTCCGTGCCTACGGCGACGTCGACCTCGACAAGTCGAGCCGCTACGACCGGACCCGCGAGTTCCTGCAGCTGGTGCGCCGGCTGTGGCGCGAAGAAGACGTCACCTTCAACGGCGAGTATTTCTCCGTCGAGCACTCGACGTTGCAGCCGCGGCCGTTCGGCGCTGATGACGGCCGTCATCCGAAGCTCTACTTCGGTGGCGCGTCGGCCGCCGCGGAAGAGGTCGCGGCCGAAGAGGCTGACGTGCAACTGTTTTGGGGCGAGCCACTCGACGGGATCGCCGAGCGTATCGAACGGCTCGAGGCGCTGTCCGAGAAACTGGGACGTGAGCATGCCCCGCTGGAGTACGGGCTGCGTATCACCACGCTGGTCCGCGACACCTCCGAACATGCGTGGCGAGACGCGGAGGCCAAGGTCGCCGAACTGGCTGGCAAACCCTCGGTGTTGTTGCTGCACAACGCGAATTCGGCGGAAGGTCAGCGACGGCTGAGCGATCTCGCCGACCGCGGCGAAGTGCTCGATACCTGCCTGTACACCACGCCGAGCAAATACGGCGGCGAGGGAGCCGGCACGACGTGGCTGGTCGGGTCGGCCGACGAGGTCGCGGCCGCTCTGCAGAAGTACGCCGACCTCGGGGTGAAGCACTTCGTGCTGTCCGACACCCCATATCTATCCGAGGTGTCCAGAATCGGCGAACAGGTTCTACCGTTGCTGCGCAACACCGTCAGCTGAACGGCTTGCGGCGATCCAGCAGCCGGGAGACCCGACCGCTGCCACGCCACGCCCGCGCCACCCAGTCGGCGTCCTCGTCGGTGACCAGGTTGCCCATCACCCGAACCGCGATACCCATCAGCGCCGTCGAGCGCATCCCGATCGGGCCGGCCGCAGGCAGGAACCGCGGAAAGGTCAACAGCA
>JAVHWH010000085.1:0-5880 GCA_032159915.1 Mycobacterium sp. | reverse complement strand
GGCAAGCGGTTTGGCCGATGATCGCCGACGGCCGGGTCCGGCCGGTGATCGGGGCGCGCCTGCCGATTCAGGAAGCCGGTGAGGCGCACCGAATGCTGTCCGCCGGCGAGGTGACCGGCAAGGTCGTTCTTAGCCTCTAGCGACGATGCGGGCGGTGGAGCCGCCCGCTGAGGAGCTGGACCATGGGCAGGGGTCTGACTAGCCCAGTGAAGCGAGGGCGCGCACCAACTGGTCGACCTCCGACATCGTCGAGTAGTGCGCGAGGCCGACGGTGACCGCACCGCCGACGTCGTTGACGCCGATCACGTCGAGCACCCGCGAATTGGCATTGGAGATCGCCAGAATCCCGTTGTCCGCCAACCGCTGAACCACCCGCTCGGCCGGCACTTCGTTCACGGCGAAGCTCACCACCGGTATCCGGGACTCGGGCCGGGCGATCACCACGACCAGCGGCAGCGAGCGCAGCGAGTTCATCAGGTACTCGAAAATGCCGTCCATGTAGGAAGTCGCGGATTGTATTGAGGTAGATAGTCTTTCGCGCCGCGTGCCGCGCGCCGACTCGTCGAGTGAAGCCAGGTATTCGATGCTGGCGACGAAGCCGCCGAGCAGTCCGTACTGGTGTACGCCGACCTCGAGGCGGCCCGGTCCGGTGGCGTACGGATTGGTCGACACCGAAGTGAAGGTGTTGATCATCGCCGGGTCACGGAACACCAGGGCGCCGACCGGCGGACCGCCCCAGCCGACGGCGTTGATCGCCACCACGTCGGCGTCGATGTCGTCGATGTCGATCAGCCGGTACGGAGCGGCGGCGGAGTGGTCCACGATGACGAACCCGCCGACGTCGTGCACCAGCTTGGTCACCGGCCGCAAGTCGGTGACCGTGCCGAGGGTGCCCGACGCCGAGCTCACCGCGACCAGTCGGGTCCCCGGCCCGATCAGGCCTTCCCATTGCCAGGACGGCAGCTCACCGGTCTCGATGTCGACCTCGGCCCACTTCACCTTGGCGCCGAACCGGTTTGCTGCCCGCAGCCAGGGTGCGATGTTCGCTTCGTCGTCGAGCCGCGTGACCACCATCTCGTAGCCGAGACCGGCGCGGGTCGACGAGGCGTCCGCCAGCGACGCCAGTAGCACCGCCCGGTCAGCACCGAGCACAACGCCGCGGGGGTCGGCGTTCACCAGGTCGGCCGCCGCCTGTCGGGCCGCCTCCAGCACGGCCGCGCTGCGCTTGGCCGAGGGATGCGGACCGGCGGTGCTGGGAAAAGATCCACGGAAGGCCGTCGAAACGGTGGTCGCCACCGAGTCGGGGATGAGCATCCCGGACGGCGCGTCAAAGTGCACCCAACCGTCTCCGAGTGACGGGTGTAAACCGCGCACTCGGGCGACGTCATAGGCCATACCAGCCACCTTAGAGCTATGCACAATAAGAGGAATCGTGACGGTAGCGGGTGCCCGGATACGTCCCCACCGCCCAGAGCCAGGTCACCCGGGCAGCCATACTAGTCGCGTGGGGCTCTGCTTCGGAATGCTGATCGCATTGTTTTTGCTGATCGTTCCGGGGGCCATCATCGGGCGTATCACCCAACTGGCCTGGCCGATCGCGATCGCCGTCGGCCCGGTGCTGACGTATGGCGTGGTGGCGCTGGCCATCATCCCGTTCGGCGCCGTCGGAATTCCTTGGAACGGTTGGACCGCGCTCGCCACGCTCACGGCGGTGTGCGTCGTGATGCTCTGTCTGCAGCCGTTGCTCGCCGGTTACCGCGCCGCCGAGGCGCACGCCGCGATCGACCGCCGGCAAGCGCTGACCGTTGCGGCCGGGGTGCTGCTCGGCGCGCTCCTGATCATGTGGGCGGCCTACCGCGGTGTAGTGCATTGGCAGTCCATCCCGAGCACCTGGGACGCGGTGTGGCATGCCAACACCGTCCGCTTCATGCTCGACACCGGCCAGGCCTCGTCGACCCACATGGGTGAGCTCCGCAATGTCGAAACACATCAGCCGCTGTACTACCCGTCGGTGTTTCACGCGCTGACCGCGGTCTACTGCCAGCTCACCGGGGCGGCGCCGACGACCGGCTACACGGTCAGCTCGCTGGCGGCGGCGGTCTGGCTGTTTCCGTCCAGCGCCGCGATGCTCACCTGGCAGCTGCTTGCACGGCGCACCGAGCATGCCGCCGGTGTGGCCGCCACCGCGGCGGCGTTGTCGGCGTCGTTCACATCGGTGCCCTACGTCGAGTTCGGCACCGCGGCGATGCCGAATCTGGTGGCCTACGGGGTGGCGATCCCGGCGTTCGTCCTGGTCACCTCGACGCTGGCGCATCGCGACCGGGTGCCGGCGGCGGTGCTCGCCCTGGTCGGCGTCTTCTCGGTACATCTCACCGGCGGATTCGTGGTGATCCTGTTTGTGGCGGCCTGGTGGCTGATGGATGCGTGCTGGCATCCCGTGCGCGGACGGCTCGCCGACGTGCTGACGCTGTCCGCGGCGGCGGTGCCGGCTCTGCTGATCCTGGCGCCGCAATTCATCGGCGTGGCGCAGCAGGCCGACATCATCGCCGGACACGCGTTCCCCAGCTTCAAGACCGTCAAGCAGGGTGCGATCGACGCGCTGCTGCTGCACACCCGCCACCTCAACGACTTCCCGATTCAGTACGGTCTCGTGGCGTTGAGCGGCATCGGGATGGCGATCATGCTGTACAAGAAACTGTGGTGGCCGCCGGTGATCTGGCTGCTACTCACCGTGGCGACGATCTATTCGGGGGCGCCGTTTCACAATCCGCTGGGTAGCGTCATCCAGCAGTTCAGCCAGTTCTTCTACAACGACCCACGCCGGCTCTCGGCGGCGGTGACGATGCTAATGACGCCGATGGCAGCGGTCGCGGTGTTCGCACTGGTACTCGGTGCGGTGGCAGTTGCCCGGCGAGTTGCGCTTGACCGCGTCACAGTGCCGGACGCGGTGTGGGTGTCGACGGTCGTGGCGCTGCTGGCGCTGACCACAACGTTGACCGGCCGGCATTACCTGTACCGACATCTGGTGTTGTTCGGCGACAAGTACGACTCGGTGATGATCAACCAGAAAGACCTGGACGCGTTTGCCCACCTGGCCGCGCTGCCGGGCGCGCGCACGACGCTGATCGGTGACTCCAACGTCGACGGCACCGCGTGGATGTATGCGGTCGCTGACCTGCACCCACTGTGGACCCATTACGACTACCCCCAGCAGATCGGTCCGGGCTATTACCGCTTCATTTTCTGGGCCTATGCCGATGCCGACGCGCTACCCGGGGTACCCGAGGAGAAGCGGGCGTTGGTGCCTGAAGCAATCCGGGCGTTGAACATCCGCTACATCATGACCAGCGCACCCACGGTCCGCGGGTTCAAGGTGCCCGACGGACTAGTGTCAATAGACCGATCAAAGTGGTGGACGAAGATCTACGACAACGGTGGAGCCTGGATCTACGAATGGCTGGGTCCTCAGCGCACTCCGACTATTTCCAGAGGTGACGAGCATTGAGTAACGACGACGACATCGAGGTCATCGGCAGCGCCGATCCCCGATTGATGACGGCCACACACGACGACGATGGTGATGACCGGTCGATCTCCGACCTGGTCGAGCAGCCGGCCAAGGTGATGCGGATCGGCACGATGATCAAGCAACTGCTCGAAGAAGTGCGGGCGGCTCCGTTGGATGAAGCCAGCCGCAGCCGGTTGCGCGAGATCCACGCCACCAGCATCAGAGAGCTCGAAGAGGGGTTGGCGCCCGAGCTCCGCGAAGAACTCGATCGCCTGACCCTGCCGTTCACCGAGGGCAGCGTCCCGTCGGACGCCGAGCTGCGGATCGCCCAGGCCCAGCTGGTCGGCTGGCTGGAGGGACTGTTCCACGGGATTCAGACCGCCCTGTTCGCTCAGCAGATGGCTGCGCGCGCACAGATCGAGCAGATGCGCGAGCAGCGTGGCCTGCCGATGGGACCCGGTCGGCCGGGCGGCAGTGGCGGACACGGTTCCGGCACTGGGCAATACCTGTAGGCAACCGGTGACGCCACCACACATCGAAACCCATGACGCGTGGGTGGAGTTTCCGATCTTCGACGCGAAATCGCGCTCGCTGAAAAAGACCTTCCTGGGCGGATCCATCGGGCGCAACGCGTCCAACGTGGTGGTCATCGAGGCGCTGCGGAATATCACCATGTCGCTGGAGATGGGTGATCGCGTCGGCCTCGTCGGCCACAACGGCGCCGGGAAATCGACTCTGCTGCGCCTACTTTCAGGGATCTACGAGCCGACCCGCGGCTCGGCGATCATCCGCGGCCGGGTGGCGCCGGTGTTCGATCTCGGCGTCGGGATGGATCCGGAAATCTCCGGCTACGAGAACATTCTCATCCGCGGGCTGTTTCTCGGGCAGACCCGCAAGCAGATGCTGGCCAAGGTCGACGAGATCGCTGACTTCACCGAACTCGGTGACTACCTGTCGATGCCGTTGCGGACCTACTCCACCGGCATGCGGGTGCGGTTGGCGATGGGCGTGGTCACCAGCATCGACCCGGAGATCCTGCTGCTCGACGAGGGCATCGGCGCCGTCGACGCAGACTTCCTCAAGAAGGCGCAGACGCGCCTGCAAAGCCTGGTCGAACGCTCCGGGATCTTGGTGTTCGCAAGCCATTCCAACGAATTCCTGGCCCGGCTGTGCAAGACCGCGATGTGGATCGAGCACGGCGTCATCAAACAGACCGGCAGCATCGAGGACGTCGTGCTGGCCTATGAGGGTGAAGACGCGGCGCGGCACGTGCGCGAGGTGCTCGCCGAAACGAACCGCGCATGAGTCCGTCGGCGATGGTGTGCGCGGTCGTGGTGACCCACCGGCGTCCCGACCAACTCGCCAAGTCGCTCGGCGTGCTGAGCACCCAGAGTCGGCTTCCCGACCAGTTGATCGTGGTCGACAACGACGCCGACGAGCGAGTACGTGACCTGGCGGCCGGTCAACCGGTCCCAACGACATACCTGCCGTCGCACCGAAATCTCGGTGGCGCAGGCGGTTTCGCGCTCGGCATCCTGCACGCGCTGGCGCTCGGCGCGGATTGGGTCTGGCTGGCCGACGACGACGGTCACCCGCAGGACACTCAGGTGCTGGCCACGCTGCTGGCTTGCGCCGACAAGTACCGGCTGGCCGAGGTGTCGCCGATGGTGTGCAATGCCGACGACCCGGACAAGCTGGCGTTTCCGTTGCGCCGCGGCCTGACCTGGCGCCGGCTGGTCAGCGAATTGCGCACCGAGCCCGGGCAGGAGTTGCTCCCGGGAATCGCGTCGCTGTTCAACGGCGCACTGTTTCGCGCCTCGGCGTTCGAGTCGATCGGAGTGCCCGACCTGCGGCTGTTCGTCCGTGGTGACGAAGTGGAGGTGCACCGCAGGCTGGTCCGGTCCGGGCTGGCGTTCGGGACGTGTCTTGACGCGGCCTACCTGCATCCCTGCGGATCGGCCGAGTTCAAGCCGATCCTCGGCGGCCGGATGCACACTCAGTACCCCGACGACGCGACCAAGCGGTACTTCACCTACCGCAACCGCGGCTACCTGATGGCGCAGCCAGGCCTGCGCAAACTGCTCGTCCAGGAATGGCTGCGGTTCGGCTGGTTTTTCCTGGTTTCCCGTCGCGACCCCAAAGGACTGCTGGAGTGGTTGCGGCTGCGCCGGCTGGGCCGTCGGGAACGGTTCGAAAGGCCTACATCATGACGCGCGCCGGTGACGATGCAGACCGCAGCGATGAAGAGGAGCGGCGCCAATGACCGTAGTCGACATCGCGGCGCAGTCGAAGACGATGACCCGGGCGTGGGGCGACCTGGTCGACGGGTACCGCCGCCGCGAGCTGTGGCTACACCTCGGCTGGCAGGACAT
>JAVHWH010000050.1:0-7151 GCA_032159915.1 Mycobacterium sp. | reverse complement strand
TGATTGAACTCCCAGATCAGCGCGCCTTTGGTCTTCATCGTGAACCTGCTTTCGTCGTTGAACGTCGGTTGAGAACGGCCCAGCTCCACGCAAGCAACCGCTTGGTTGAGTGTAGGTCAGGGGGTGATCCCGGTCACCAGCGGAGCCGGATGTGGTTCACCAGATGGGCACCGGTGCCTGACCGAGCGGGTAGTAACCAGGCAACTTCTCGCCCGCCATGCTGCGTTGGATCCGGTTCTGCATGCCGGGACTCAGGTCGCCTGACTCGATCAGATTCGCGAACATCTTCGCGACGTGGCCGAAGTCGAAGAAGTCGCGCTGCCATTCGATGAGTGCGTCGTCGTTGAGGCGGAACCAGCTGCCGCCGATGCCGTAGATCTCGTCCTGGCTGCCGTCGCTCTTGTTGACGATCTGTTTCCAGAAGCCCACGATCTCGCCTTGCTTCTCGTCGATGAGGACCTTCTGGTACTCGTAGACCCAGTTCTCCAGCCCCTCCATTTCCAGTCCGAGCGCGATGTCGCGGATCTCGTCGACCCCGACGCACATCACGTCTTCCTTGGGGCCGATGTTCCAGCCATAGGTGGCTTCCGGCGCATAGAAGTCACCCAGCGGCCGCCAGTCGCCGGCTTTCTCGCAGTCCTTGTTGGCCTGCAGCCAGCTGTCGACCCATGCCTCGAGTTTCTCCCGCGAGTGTGATGACGCCGTCGATGTCATGAGTCATGCTTCTTTCTCTTTGATGAATAATGCTTGGGTGGGGCACATTTCGACCGCCCGCTCGACTTCGTCGCGGACCTCGTCAGGCGGCTCGGGATCGAGGATCTCGACTTTTCCGCGTTTGGGCACCCGGAAAAAATCAGGCGCCTCGAGTTCGCACATGGCGTGGCCTTGGCATAAGTCCAAGTCGGCTTCGACCCGGTAACCCATCATCACTCCTTGTTGCGACGGCGATAGCGCACCTTGGCCGGCCGGGCCAACTGCACCACCATCTTGGAGTGGTCATTGTGATAACTGTCGGCCGGCTGTGCCATCTCGAATTCATACTCGCGCAGCAGAACCGAGAAGATCGCTTTGATCTGCATCTGCGCGAAAGCGGCCCCGACGCAACGATGCCGTCCCGCCCCGAACGGAATCCAGGTCCACCGGTTGGCGGTGTCGGCCTGCTCGGGCTTGTTGTAGCGGTCGGGCCTGAACGAATCGGGGTCGGGGAAGTCCTCAGGGATCCTGTTGGAGATCGCCGGAGAGGCGGCCACAAAGTCGCCGTCATGAATCGGGAATCCTGCGACCTCGAACTCGCCCTTGGCCACCCGCATCAAGATAATCAGCGGGGGGTGCAGTCGCAGAGCCTCCTTGACCACGTTGTCCAGCTGCGGAATCTGGCGCAGGGCATGGAAACTCACCTCTTGGCCGTCGGAGTACAGCTCCTCGAGTTCGGCGAGGACATCGGCGTAGACGTCGGGATGGCGGATCAGCTCGATGAGCGTCCAGGCCGAGGTGCCGGAGCTGGTGTGGTGCCCGGCGAACATCAGCGAGATGAACATCCCGGTGACCTCGTCGGCGGAGAAGCGGGGGTTGCCGTCTTCGTCCTTGATCGACACCAGCACGTCGAGCATGTCGCGGTCGGCCTTGTCCTTAGGCGGATTGGCCAACCGCTGGTGCATTATTTCCTGAACCAGCGCAACCAGTTTCACCCTCGCCTCGTCGCGACGCCGGAAACTCTCGATCGGCAGATAGGGATCGACGTAGCACAGCGGATCAGTGCCGCGCTCCAGCTCGTGGTAGTACTCGGCGAACCGGTGATCGAGCTGCTCGCGGAACTTGAGCCCGATCAGGCATGCAGTCGAGGTGTAGATCGTCAACTCGGAGAAGAAGTCGAGCAGCTCGATCTCACCTTCGTCGGCCCAGTTGGCGATCATCTTCTTGACTTCACCCTCGATGGTGGCGGCGTGGCCCTTCATCTGCTCGCCGCGCAGCGCGGAGTTGTGCAGCATTTCCTTGCGCCGCTCGGGGCTGGCGTCGAACACCACCCCCTCGCCGAAGATCGGTGTCATGAACGGATACGCCTCGGCCTGGTCGAGATCCTCGTCGGCGCTGCGGAAGAAGAACTCGTTCGCTTCGGCCCCGGACAGGAAGATCACGTGCTTGTCGACGAGCTGGAACCAGCCCACGTCACCGCACTCCTCGCGGATGCGTTTCATCAGACCGATGGGGTCGGTGCGGAATTCCTCGAGGTGGCCGTGCTCTTCTTCGCCGCCGGAAACCCGCGGCACGATGGCGGTAGTCATCTTTTCGGCATCCCTTCTTCGCCGAGCGCCAGCTTCTGGCGGTCCGTCTTGTCGGCCAACGGGGCTTCGGGCTGAAGCTCCATGTTCGCGATGAAGCCACCGCGCGGTGTCTCGGCCACAAAGGTAATGGCACGTCCTAGATCTGCCGCTCGCAAAAAATAGTCGTGCCGGGCCTGACCCCACTTGGCCCAATCCTCAAGTGCTGGACCGATTTTCTCGGCCGGCAGGCTCCAGCCCATCGACGTCTTCGTCGGGCCGGGATGCACGATCGATGCGCGTACGCCAGTGCCTTCCAGTTCCATCTGGAAGTTGGTGACCATCGCCAACAGTGCGGCCTTGGCCGCGCCGTAGGCGCCCATGTGCGGCCGCTGGCGCAGTGCGACATCGGAGCCGACGAAGATGAGGTCGCCGCGCTGGCGGTCGAGCATTCCCGGCAGCACCGCGGCTGCCAGCCGGTTGGCGCCGACGACGTGGATCTGCAGCTGCGACTCGAACTCGTCGGTGGTGATTTCGGCGAGCTTGCCGAAGTAGGTGTCACCCGCGCCGGCCACCAGCACCTCGATATCGCCGAGCGCGTTGATGGACTGTGCGACAAAGGATTTGACCGAGTTGGGATCGGTGACGTCGAGGTGGAAGCCGACCGCCTCGCCGCCGTCGGCATTGATCTTCCCGACGATGTCATCAAGCTTTTCGACCCGGCGCGCACCGAGGGCGACCGGGAAGCCGTGAGCGGCAAGCTCGATGGCGGTGGCTTCTCCGATACCGGAGGAGGCGCCTGCCACTATCGCCGGCCGGCGTTCGGGCAGCGGTTCAAAGCGGGGCATTCAGCGGACCTCCATGGTCATCGGTAGGTGAGCGAACCCGCGGACATTGCTGGAGTGCACGCGGACCGAGGTGGCCTCGTCGACTTCGAATCCCCGGATCCGGGTGAACATTTCGGTCAGCGCGACCCTAGCCTCCATCCGGGCCAGGTGCGCGCCCAGGCAGAAGTGGGCACCGCTGCCGAAGCTCAGTAGTTTAGAGCCGATGTCACGTCCGATGACGAAGTCGTCGGGCCGGTCGAACACCCGCTCGTCGCGGTGTCCGGAACCCGGCAGCAGCAATAGGACGTCGCCGTCGGGGATCGTCGTGTCGTAGAGGGTGAGTTCTCCGGCCACCGTGCGCGCCAGGATCTGGCTCGAGGTGTCGTAACGCAAGGTTTCTTCAACCCACAGTGGCACCTGCGTGGGGTCGGCGTAGACCTGAGTCAGTTGGTCGGGGTTCCGATAGCCCCAAAAAGCGGCGTTGGCAAGAAGTTTGGTGGTGGTCTCGTTTCCGGCGATCACCATCAGGAACATGAACCCGAGGACTTCTTCGTCGGTGAGCCGATCGCCGTTGATTTCGGCTTCCAGCAGCGCCGAGGTCAGATCATCGGTCAGCTTCTTGCGCCGCGCGCCGACCATCTCCTGGTAGTAGACGATGAGGTTGAGCGAGGCGTCGATGGCCTCCGCCGGCACGTCGGTGACTCCTTCGTCGCGGTGCATCACACCGTCTGCCCAGGCCCGGACCTGAACACGATCCGGCTCAGGGACACCCATCAACTCCGAGATCACGTCCATGGGCAACTTGCCGGCGAACTCGTCGACGTAGTCGACGGTGACCCCGGAGGCCGCCTTTTCCAACATGGCGTCGAGATGGTGGACGGCGATCTCGGTGACGCGTGCCTCGAGCTCGCGAATCCGCCTGGGCGTGAAGCCTTTCGACACCAGGGTCCGCAGCCGCAGATGCGCCGGATCGTCCATTGCCAAAAACGACATGGTCTTGGAAGCGTGCGGTCCTCTGGACGCCGGGTCCAGCGATACGCCGAAGCGATTGGACAACGTGGTGCTGTTGCGGAAACCCTGATGTACGTCGGCGTGCCGGGACAGCGCCCAGAAGCCGAGGTCGTCGTTGCGGTACAGGGGTGCCTCGTCGCGCAGGCGCTGGTAGTACGGGTACGGATCTTCGTGGAAGTCATAGTTGTACGGGTCGAGCAGCGGCTCGTTGATCTGCGCAGTCATCAGGCTTCCGTTTTGAGAATCAGACCGACCGCGTAAGCGAGGTGGTCGGCGATCTGGTGGTAGGTGTAGGCCCCGCTGGCGGCGTTGACGAGTGCGCCGAAGAACGTCATCTCGAGAACCGACACGATCCGGGGTTCGGCGTCGGGCCCGATGGCTGACGTGATGCGCCGGTGGATTTCGGCGCCGATCCTCATCCGCACCGACCTGACGGCCGGATCGCCGCCACCGCCGAGCAACGCCGTAGTGCAGGCGGCGGCGACTTCGGGTTCGTCGGCGACGACCAGCGCAAGATGGCGCAGGGCCTTATCGACCCGCGTCGGCATCGGCTCGTTCACGTCGGTGAAGTACGGGACCTGATTCACGAGGTTCAAGTAGACCTCGGCGATCAGATGGTTCTTCGAGGAGAAGTAGGTGTACGCCGTCGCCGGGGCGACTTTGGCGCGGGCAGCCACCGCCCGCACGGTCAGGTCGGCGTAGGAGGTTTCGCGCAGAACCTCGACGCCCGCGGTCAGGACCTTGCGGAAGGTTTCTTCTTGTCGACGGTTGCGCGGCACGTCACGGGCCGGATCAGCAGGATCAGGTGGGATCGTGACCACTGGGTCGCTGGACACGTGTCCAAGCTATCCGAGTGCGGTGCCCGCGGGCAAGCCATTCGGGAAATTCGCAGTTGACGTGCTATCCCGGGACGGCTTTCGGAAGTCGACGACTGGCCACTCTTGCCTTTCTGGCGGCGCTGAGGCTATGTTCGATTGGATTATTCCGGACATGTGTCCATTCACGATTACGGCGGAGGCGACGATGGCATTGCTGGCCGACGGGGTGAGCTCGCTGCTCATCGACGGCAAGCTGACGGGCGGCAATCAGGGCACCTTCGCCACGGTCAACCCGGCCACCGAAGAGGTGCTGGGCGCGGCGGCCGACGCGGACGCCGAGGACATGGGCCGCGCGATCGAGGCGGCGCGACGCGCCTTCGACGACACCGACTGGTCGCGCAACACCGAGCTTCGGGTGCGTTGCATCCGCCAGCTTCGCGACGCGATGCGCGAGCACGTCGAGGAGCTGCGTGAGATCACCATCGCCGAGGTGGGCGCACCCCGGATGCTCACCGCCGCGGCGCAACTGGAAGGCCCGGTCGGCGACTTGAGTTTCGCTGCCGACACCGCCGAGTCCTATCAGTGGACCTCCAATCTCGGTGAGGCCTCCCCAATGGGAATCCCCACCCGGCGCACGATCGCGCGAGAGGCCGTCGGTGTTGTCGGCGCGATCACCCCGTGGAACTTCCCGCATCAGATCAACCTGGCCAAGCTCGGTCCCGCGCTCGGCGCCGGCAACACCATCGTGCTCAAGCCGGCACCGGACACACCGTGGTGTGCGGCGATGCTCGGTGAGATCATCACCGAGGAGACCGATTTCCCGCCGGGTGTGGTCAACATCGTCACCTCCAGCGACCACAGCGTGGGCGCTTTGCTGGCCAAAGATGCTCGGGTGGATATGGTTTCGTTCACCGGTTCCACAGCCACCGGCCGCGCCGTAATGGGCGACGCCGCGGCGACGTTGAAAAAAGTTTTCCTCGAGCTCGGCGGCAAATCGGCGTTCGTCGTACTCGATGACGCAGATCTCAACGGTGCCTGTTCGGTCTCGGCGTTCACCGCCGCCATGCATGCCGGTCAAGGGTGCGCAATCACGACTCGACTCGTGGTCCCGCGCGCAAAGTACGACGAGGCGGTCGCGATCGCGGCGGGCACCATGGGCTCGATCAAGCCCGGTGATCCCAACAAGCCCGGAACCGTTTGCGGGCCAGTAATTTCCGCACGCCAACGGGACCGCGTGCAGAGCTACCTCGACCTGGCGATCACCGAGGGTGGAACGTTTGCGTGCGGCGGCGGGCGGCCCGCCGACCGCGACACCGGGTTCTTCATCGAGCCCACCGTGATCGCGGGGCTGACCAACGATGCCCGGCCTGCCCGCGAAGAGATCTTCGGACCGGTGTTGACCGTCATCGCCCACGACGGTGACGAGGACGCGCTGCGCATCGCCAACGACTCGCCGTACGGATTGTCCGGCACCGTGTTCGGCGCCGACCCGGAGCGCGCGGCCCGCTTCGCGTCTCGCCTACGGGTGGGGACCGTTAACGTCAACGGCGGCGTCTGGTACTCCGCTGATGCGCCCTTCGGTGGTTACAAACAGTCGGGGATCGGACGCGAGATGGGCCTGGCCGGTTTCGAGGAGTACCTGGAAATCAAAACCATTGCGACAGCGGTCTAGTCCGCGAGCCCGAGAGGAAAACCGTGAGGTTCGACAACAAAGTCGCCATCGTGACGGGATCCGGCGGTGGGATCGGCCAGGCCTACGCCGAGGCGCTGGCTCGCGAAGGAGCAGCGGTCGTCGTCGCTGATATCAATGCCGAAGCGGCGCAAGCGGTGGCCAAACAGATCGTCGCCGACGGCGGGACGGCCGTCAGCATTCCGGTGGACGTGTCGGACCCGGTCTCGGCCAAAGAGATGGCCGACCGCACGCTTGCCGAGTACGGCGGCATCGACTACCTGGTCAACAACGCGGCGATCTTCGGGGGCATGAAGCTCGACTTCCTGATCACCGTCGACCCCGAGTACTACAAGAAGTTCATGAGCGTCAATCTCGACGGCGCACTGTGGTGCACCCGCGCGGTGTACAAGAAGATGGCCAAGCGTGGCGGTGGCGCGATCGTGAACCAATCGTCCACGGCGGCATGGCTGTACTCAAACTTCTACGGCCTGGCCAAAGTCGGCATCAACGGTCTGACCCAGCAATTGTCGCGCGAGTTGGGTGGTCAAAATATCCGGATCAACGC
>JAVHWH010000027.1:0-28014 GCA_032159915.1 Mycobacterium sp. | reverse complement strand
GCAACCTTTTTCATCGTGCTGTCGTCGACCGGAACCGGCTGGCGCTGACCGTTGATCTCGACGAAGCCGTACGGCGTGCCGAACGAGATCGTCGAAATCGGGACGCCCTGGTCCTTGGCTGTGCGTGCGGCGGTGAACGCACCTTTCGGATTGTCCGGGTTGGTCGGCATCGTCTCCTTGCCGTCGGAGAACAGCACGATACGAGCCGGCGGCGGGGTGTCGCCCCCGCCGATCACTGCGCCGACGGTGGCGATGGCCTGCAGCGCGGTGAAGATTCCCTCGCCGGTGGCGGTGCGGTCGGCGAACTGCAGCTTGTCTAGTGCGGCCTTGGTGGAGTCGCGGTTGGTGGTCGGCTGGACGAGCACGGTCGACGTCCCGGCATAAGCGATCAGGCCGAGGTTGATGCCCGGAGTCAGTTCACCGGCGAACTCCTTGGCCGCCACTTCGGCTGCGGCCATCCGGTTGGGTTCGACGTCGGTGGCCCGCATCGACTGCGAGACGTCGATGACGAGCATGACGACGGCGCGGTTACGCGGAATCCGGACATCGTGCGTCGGGCCGGCCATCGCGACCGTGAACAGCAGCAGCGACGCCACCAGAAGGATCGCCGACAGGTGGCGCCACCGGGTGGGTTGTTTGGGCGCAACGCTTTCCAGCAGCTCCATGTTGGCGAATCGCAGCATGCGCCGCTGACGGGCCAGCTGAGCGATCACGTACAGCGCGGCAAGAGCCAGGATCACCAGCAGGAACAGGAAGAACCACGCGTGGGCGAAGCCGGACAGCGTCATCGGCCCGAGCAACGGCAATGTCATGAAAGACCCGTCTGAAAGTTAAGGCCCGCCGCGGAGAGGGCGCGAGTCACTGACGCCCCGCCAGTGCACCGCGTCGGCGGGATTCGACGAAACGGACGATGTCGGCGATCCAATCCCGATCAGTTCTCAGCGACATCAGCGGCGCCCCGCAGCTGCGCAGCGTGCGGGCCACCTCGGCGCGATGCGCCGCGGCGGCCTTCGCGAAATCGTCGCGCAGCTGCTCGTCGATGGTGAACTCACGGGTGCGCCCGCTCTCGGCGTCCTGCAGGATGACATCGCCGATGTCCGGCAGCTCGACGTCGCGGGGGTCGAGGATCTCGATGCCGAGCACCTCGTGACGGGCGCCGATCGCCCGCAGTGGCCGCATCCAGTTGATCGGGCCGAGGAAGTCGCTGATGATCACCGCCATTCCGCGGCGACGCTCCGGGCGGCGCAACGCGTCGATGGCCAGCGACAGATCTCCGCGCACGCCTACTGGGGCCTTCGGCATGGTGGCGATGGTGCGCAGCAGCGTCTGCTCATGTTGCCGCCCTGAGCGGGCGGGCACACGAGTTACCCTCTCGCCGTTGGCGATCAACGCCCCGAGCCGGTTTCCCCCGCCGCTGTTGAGGAACGTGATGGCAGCCGCGGCGGCCACCGCCAGGTCGCGCTTCTCGCAGACGGCTGTGCCGAAATCCAGGCTCGCCGACATGTCGACCACCAACCAGGTTTCCAATTCGCGGTCGGCGATCATCTGCCGCACATGCGGGTGGCTGGTGCGCGCGGTGACCGCCCAGTCCATCCGGCGCACGTCATCGCCGGGCTGATACTCCCGCGACTCCCCTGGCTCGGACCCCGGACCCGGGATCAGACCGAGGTGGTCACCATGCAGCACACCGTCGAGCTTGCGCTTGACCGTGAGCTCGAGGGTTCGCAGCGCCGCCGACAGCTTGGGGTCGTCGATGTTCCCGCGCTGCATCGACGGCGGCCGGTTAGCCACGGGCGACTCCGCGGCGGAGTTTCTATCGGTCACCGACCGCTGGCCGCACCCGCGGCCTGCATTGCCGGAGGCACCGAATGGCCCTGTTGCGGAACAGCATTGACCTGCGGCATGCCGATTGTCTGCAGGACCCGGTTGATGACGATCTCCGCCGAGATTTCATCGGCCAGCGCGTCATAGGTGAGAACCAACCGGTGCCGGAGCACGTCGGGGATCACCTCGACGATGTCTTGCGGGATCACATAGTCGCGACCGCGGACCAGCGCCAGTGAACGCGAGGCGGCGATGATGCCCAGCGACGCACGCGGCGAGGCGCCGAACGAGATCCAGCTCTTGACGTCGTTCATCCCGAGTTGCTCCGGGTGGCGGGTCGCGGTCACCACCCGCACCACGTAGTCGACCAGCGCGTGGTGCACGAAGTTGTTCGCGGCCAGCTCTTGCAACCGAATCAGGTCACCGGTGCCGAGGATCTGCTTGGGCTCCGGGGGCTTCACGCCCATCCGGTAGATGATCTCGCGCTCTTCCTCCGGCGACGGGTAGCTGACATTGATCTTGAACAGGAAGCGGTCGCGCTGGGCTTCGGGCAGCGGGTAGACACCTTCGTGTTCGATCGGGTTCTGCGTCGCCATCACCAGGAAGGGATTGGGCAACGGGAATCGCTTGCCGCCGATCGACACCTGGCGCTCCTGCATGACCTCCAACAGGGCGGACTGCACCTTCGCCGGAGCACGGTTGATCTCGTCGGCGAGCAGGAAGTTGGCCACCACCGGGCCGAGCTCGGTGTCGAACTCCTCCTTGCCCTGCCGGTAGATGCGGGTACCGATGATGTCGGTGGGCACCAGGTCGGGGGTGAACTGGATGCGGGCGAACGTTCCGCCGACCACCTTTGCGAAGGTCTCCACAGCTAGGGTCTTGGCGACACCGGGCACACCTTCCAGCAGCACATGTCCCTTGGACAGTAGGCCGACAAGCATCCGCTCGACGAGCTGGTCCTGGCCGACGATGATCCGCTTGACCTCGAAGATCGCCCGCTCCAGGGTGTGCACCTCGGCCGCCAGGCCGTTGCCGCCACCGCCGGGGGCCGCGTGCGCAGGTGCCGTTGGAGCACTGCCCGGACCCGAGTAACCGCTGGTGCCCGGCGGCGGCCCGCCTGCTGATGTCATCGATTACCCTCCACGGCTCAACCTTCCAAAACTCGATCACACACGACTGCTCGCACCGCGAACATCGCGGGGCAGCGGCGCGCCCTGGTTCAACTATTCCAGGCCAGCTGGGATCCGTCGACGTGGACGCCCCCCCGGCGACGATGCACGCCGGACAACGGCGCCACCGCGCCCAGTCGAGGCACGGCTCAGTACTCGATGATCCGCGTCAGAAACGGGGTCATGCCCGACGTACGCACCGGGCTGACGGTGACTTTGCCGGCGCTTCCGGACGCCTCCAGCATCTGACCGTTTCCCAGATAAATGGTGACGTGCTGGCCGCCGCCGGGGCCGTAAAAGATCAGGTCGCCGCGCTTGGCCTGCGATGGCGGGATGTGCCGTCCGGCTTTGTACTGGTCGCCGGAAAACCTGGGCAGCAGCACGCCGACCCCGGCGAAGCTGTACCGGACTAGACCCGAGCAGTCGAACCCGACCGTGTTGGCGCCGGAGTCGATGCCTTTGCTCGGCGCGTTGGGAGTACCACCACCCCACGAGTACGGCACACCCATCTGCGAGGAACCTCGCCGGATCACATACTCGACAGCCTGTCGGCCGTAGACTCGCGGTATCCCGTTCGCACTGGTGGTGTTACCGCCCAGGTTGATTCCAAGGCCGCCGAGGAACTGCTTTCCCAGATCAAGCGTCGTCTGGGTGGCATTGGCGGTGGCTTGCAGCGACTGGTTGGCCACGGCCACCGGATCTCCCGGCGCGCCGGCGCTGATCGTCGGCGGGAGCGTCGGGTCCCACGCACCGTCCTCGGCGTTCGCGGGAGCCGCCAGTCCGATCAGCAGGGTGAAGGCAGCCAGCACCGGCCAGACCAGCATGGCCCGGCGTACACCTCTGGAGTCCGTGAACCCTTGGCGCATAAATCCTTTCAACGCGTCAGTATTCGATGTAGCGGACCACGAAGGGCGTCATACCGCTGGTGCGGACCGGCGCAACGCGGACCTTCAGCCCGACGTCGGGAGCCTCGAGCATCTGTCCCTGGCCCAGGTAGAGCGTCACGTGCTGGCTCCCGCCGGGGCCGTAGAAGATCACGTCACCGCGGCGCATCTGCGAGGCCGGAATCTTGCGGCCGAGGTCGTACTGCGCACCCGAGTAGTGCGGCAACTTGATGCCCACGCCGGCGAACGCGTACAGCACCAGGCCGGAGCAGTCGAAGCCGGTGGTCCCGGAGCCCGAACCGATGCCCTTACCCGGGCCGGCCGCGGTCCCACCACCCCACGAGTACGGCACGCCCAACTGCGAGAGCCCGCGCCGGATCACGTACTCGGATGCCTGACGACCGTAAACCCGTGGGATCTTGCCGTTAGTGAAACCTGTCGGGGTAGGTGCTAATCCGAGCTGCTGAAGGAAGCTGCGGCCCATGTTGGAGGTGACCTCCGATGAGGTCGACATCGTCCCGAGGACCTTGTTCAGGATCGCGATCGGGTCACCCGGGACGTTGGCGCTGGGCACCTGCGGCAGCGTGGGGTCCCACGCGCCGTCCCAGTTGCCACCTTTGCCCGTTGGCCGACCGGGCGAGCCCGGCGCCGCCGGATCCCATCGGTCTCCGGGGGACCCGGGGGACGACGCCGCCCGCTGTCCGGCATCCGGTCCGCCCGCGGATGCCGACCAATTACGGGCGGCGTCGAGTCTGGATTGGGCCGCGTTTCGTTCATCGGCCAGTCGAGTGACTTCCTGCTGCTGCTCACCGAACTTTCGCTGCGCGCCGGTCAGCGCCGCCACCGCCGCGTTCTGGCTGGACTGCGCGTCGGCGACGGCCTTATCGGCCTTCTGCTTGGCCAGCCGCGCGGTGGACTCCTTATTCAGTTGCTCGGTGCGGGCGCGCTGGAGGTTGTCCATTACCTGCCGCGAGCCGGTGGCCAGAGTCTGGCCGGCGGCCGCGGTCGCGATCATGTCATCAGGATTCTTGGCCGTGAGGTAACTGTCTGACGGGCCGTTGACGTAGCTGGCCACCGCAAAACGGTCGAACCGCTTCTGCGCGGCGGATATTGCGGCGTCGGCGTCCTTGACTGAATGCTGGCTGGTGTCGACGTCACGTTGTGCGGATGAAGCGTTGTCGCGCGCCGTCTCGACATCGACGACCGCCTTGTTGACGCCCTCTTCCTCGGTCTGGATCTGCGCGTTGAGGTCCTGCAGGCGCTGATTGGCCTGAGCTACGTCGGCGATCAGTTTGGCCATTGTGTCCGGGTCGGCCTTGGCTAGACCAGGAGTGCCCAGCAGCAGCGCCACGCTGAGCATCGCCGGGCCGACTCGCAGGGCGAACGGGCTCGCCCTGCGGACAGACGAGCCGCGGCAGTTGCGTCTCATTCGACTCGGGTCTCCTTGGCTCAACGCGGGCGGACGGCGCTGGAATTCCGGGCCTCAGTTACCACTGCAAGCACGAATAAACCAATTGCATCCATTGCACCGTAAGTCACATCCAACCCAGTGGAAACTTATGTCACAAATTACAAGTCTGTTCTTCTGAAAACTGTGACCCTACGGTGACATCGACAATTTGCCGGCGTTCGCGGCATAAAGAGTGGTGCTATCGCACACGAGCGGAATATCGCACGCTAGGAGCGCTGATCGGCGCCTTCCGCGGCTGTCTTCGCGGTCTCGCTCGGCTTTGCCGGCCGCCTGGCGCGTAGTTGCAGGATTCGGGTTCCCACAACGGCCGCCAGCACCCCGATCAGGACCACGATGGTGAATGTGGTCCAGGGAAATTGCGGGGTCTCGAGTTGCTGCAGAAAATTCTGCGCCGAAGTCACCGTGTTGCCGGTCTTGGCGTGGTCCTCGCCGATCTCTAGGGTTGCTCGCGGGAAGTGCGTGCTGTAGGTGCCGACGAAGTTCGGGCTCAGGACCAGCACAGTGGCGTCGGGGTGCTGGGAGCCGACCACCGTGGCGACATCCCGCAGCGGGGTGTCGGTCCCGGGGTTGTGGTCGAGCACCACGATCTTGAGATCGATGTTGTGCTCGTGAGCCTGATTGATCACGTCGAGCAGCGCCGGTGTGACGGCCGGCGGCGCGCTGATGTTTCCCGCGCTGACCTGTTGCTGCACGACGGCCAGGCAGTCGTCGGGCTTGGTTGCCGGATCGACACCAACGGTGCCGCAGATCTCGCCCGGTATGTAGAGCGGCGGGTGCGGGGAAGTCACGCAGGAAACCGTACCGCCTGACGGCTCAGACCGGCCCCCGCCCATTGCAGGACAAGCGTACTGTTAGACTCGAAGGTGCGCGTCGGCACGGCCCGTCGGCGAGCAGGACGAGCGGTGACGGTCAGCGCGGCGTAGCCGGGCGCACCCGTTGGCCGCCGACAAATAAATCTCGGGAGTTGATGTGAGCAGCAAAGATTCGGTGAATTCCTTCGGAGCCCACGACACGCTGAAGGTCGGTGAAGATAGCTACGAAATCTATCGACTGGACGCGGTTCCCGGCACCGAGAAGCTGCCCTACAGCCTGAAGGTGCTCGCCGAAAACCTGCTTCGCAACGAAGACGGCAGCAACATCACCAAGGACCACATCCAGGCGATCGCCCAATGGGATCCCAAAGCCGAGCCGAGCATCGAAATCCAGTACACGCCCGCACGCGTCGTCATGCAGGACTTCACCGGTGTGCCGTGCATCGTGGACCTCGCCACCATGCGCGAGGCCGTCGGCGACCTTGGTGGGGATCCCGACAAGGTCAATCCGCTGGCGCCGGCCGACCTGGTGATCGACCACTCGGTGATCGCCGATCTGTTCGGCACCGCAGACGCTTTCGAACGCAACGTCGAGATCGAATACGAGCGCAACGGCGAGCGTTACCAATTCTTGCGTTGGGGCCAGGGCGCATTCGACGACTTCAAGGTGGTGCCACCGGGCACCGGCATCGTGCACCAGGTCAACATCGAATACCTGGCCAGCGTCGTGATGGAGCGCAACGGAATTGCCTACCCCGACACCTGCGTCGGTACCGACTCGCACACCACGATGGTCAACGGCCTCGGCGTACTCGGCTGGGGCGTCGGCGGCATCGAGGCCGAGGCCGCGATGCTCGGCCAGCCCGTGTCGATGCTCATCCCCCGGGTCGTCGGGTTCAAGTTGACCGGCGAGATCAAGCCGGGCGTGACGGCCACTGACGTGGTGCTCACGGTCACCGAAATGCTGCGCAAACACGGCGTGGTCGGCAAGTTCGTCGAGTTCTACGGCGAGGGCGTGGCCGAAGTGCCACTGGCCAACCGCGCGACGCTAGGCAATATGAGCCCTGAATTCGGCTCCACCGCAGCGATTTTTCCCATCGACCAGGAAACCATCGACTACCTCAAATTCACCGGCCGCAAGCCGGAGCAGGTTGCCCTGGTGGAGGCCTACGCCAAGGAGCAGGGCTTGTGGCACGACGCCGACCATGAGCCGGAGTTCTCCGAGTACCTCGAGCTCGACCTGTCCGAGGTGGTGCCCTCGATCGCCGGGCCGAAGCGGCCACAGGACCGAATCCCCTTGTCGCAGGCCAAATCCATCTTCCGGAAGCAGATCCCGACCTACGTCGGTGACGACCCCGACCGGACGGAGTACTCCAAGCTGGACGAGGCGGTCGACGAGTCGTTCCCGGCCAGCGATCCCGGGCAGGGGCAAAACGGCCATGCCGACGACCTCCCCGTCGTGCACTCGGCCGCCGAACACGCCAACGGCCGGGTGAGCAATCCGGTACCGATCAAGTCCGACGAACTCGGCGAATTCGTGCTCGACCACGGCGCGGTGGTCATCGCGGCGATCACCTCGTGCACCAACACCTCCAACCCCGAGGTGATGCTCGGGGCGGCGCTGTTGGCCCGCAACGCCGTCGAGAAGGGGCTGATGTCGAAGCCGTGGGTGAAGACCACGATGGCGCCCGGCTCGCAGGTCGTCAGCGACTACTACGAAAAGGCCGGCCTCTGGCCGTATTTGGAGAAGCTAGGCTTTTATCTGGTCGGCTACGGCTGCACCACCTGCATCGGCAACTCGGGCCCGCTGCCCGAGGACATCTCCAAAGCGGTCAACGACAACGACCTCAGCGTGGCCGCGGTGCTTTCGGGCAACCGCAACTTCGAGGGCCGCATCAATCAGGACGTCAAAATGAACTACCTGGCGTCGCCGCCGCTGGTGGTCGCCTATGCGCTGGCCGGGTCGATGGACTTCGACTTCGAGTCCGACCCGCTGGGCACCGACAAGGACGGCAACGACGTCTTCCTCAAAGACATCTGGCCTTCGCAGAAGGACGTCTCCGACACCATCGCGTCGGCGATCAACCAGGAGATGTTCGTCAGGAACTACGCCGACGTGTTCAAGGGCGACGAGCGGTGGCGCAACCTGCCCACGCCGAGCGGGAACACCTTTGAGTGGAACGCCGATTCGACGTACGTGCGAAAGCCGCCTTATTTCGAAGGCATGCCCGCCGACCCCGAACCGGTCAAAGACATCACCGGCGCACGGGTGCTGGCGCTGCTGGGCGATTCGGTCACCACCGACCACATCTCCCCCGCCAGCAGCATCAAGCCGGGGACGCCGGCCGCGCAATACCTCGACGAGCACGGCGTGCAGCGCAAGGACTACAACTCCTTCGGTTCCCGACGCGGAAACCACGAGGTGATGATCCGCGGCACCTTCGCCAACATCCGGTTGCGCAACCTACTGCTGGACGACGTCTCGGGCGGCTACACCCGCGACTTCACTCAGGATGGCGCCCCCCAGGCGTTTATCTACGACGCGGCGCAAAACTATGCGGCACAAGACATCCCACTGGTCGTCCTGGGCGGCAAAGAGTACGGGTCCGGCTCGTCGCGCGACTGGGCGGCCAAAGGCACCCGGTTGCTGGGTGTGCGCGCGGTGATCGCCGAGTCATTCGAGCGCATCCACCGGTCCAACCTGATCGGCATGGGGGTCATCCCGCTGCAATTCCCGGACGGCAAGTCGGCCGGCGACCTGGGTCTGGACGGCACTGAGGTCTTCGACTTCACCGGTATCGAAGCACTCAACGACGGCAAGACACCGAAGACGGTTCACGTCAAGGCCGCCAAGGACGGTGGCAAAGCGGTCGAGTTCGACGCTGTGGTGCGGATCGACACTCCGGGTGAAGCCGACTACTACCGCAACGGCGGCATCTTGCAGTACGTGTTACGCAACATGCTCAGGTCGAGCTAGAAAATCTAGCGGCGGAGCGGCAGCGTGCCCAAGGTCAGCGAGGATCATCTGGTGGCCCGGCGCCGTCAGATCCTGGAGGGCGCGCGCCGCTGCTTCGCCGAGTTCGGCTACGACGGAGCGACAGTGCGGCGCCTCGAGCAAGCCATCGGCTTGTCGCGGGGTGCGATCTTCCATCACTTCCGCGACAAGGACACCTTGTTCTTCGAGTTGGCGCACGAGGATGCCGAGCGGATGGCAGACGTTGCGTCTCGGGAAGGCCTGGTTCAGGTGATGCGCGACATGCTCGCGGCGCCAGAGCAGTTCGATTGGCTGGCCACCCGGTTGGAGATCGCGCGAAAGCTGCGCCACGAGCCGGAATTCAACAGGGAATGGACCGACCGGTCAGCGGAGTTGGCGGCGGCCACGATCGAGCGTTTGCGTCGGCAGAAGCTGGCCGGCCGAGTCCGCGACGACATCCCCAGCGATGTCTTGCAGTGTTACTTGGACCTGGTTCTCGACGGACTGGTCGCCAAGGTGGCATCCGGTGAAGACACTCAGTTGCTCACCGCCGTTCTCGACCTCGTCGAGGGCTCGGTCCGGCAGCGCTAGTTCGTCGCGGAACTACGCGATCTGGTGCGGTGATTGGGCCCGCCACGACTGCGCATCGTGGTGCCGGACTCGCGCAACATACTGTGAATCGATCCGTATGACCTACCGGTCGATCCCACCAGCGTGCGAATGCTGGCTCCGCCCTCGTAGGCACTGCGCAACTCACGCAGCACCTGATCGCGCGGCTTCTTCGACTGCCTCATCGGCCCCTCCCCGGTTCAACTCAGTCCCCAAAGCACAAAGAGTAGGAAGCCGGGTCGGCCAGCGGGCCGAAATTGACGAATCTCCAGTTACACCGCCAACATTGCGGCGCAGCGGTCAGGCGAGTTCGATGAGGTCCCGATATTCCTCGGACCAATGGTCTTCGGTTCCGTCGGGCAGCAGCACGACACGTTGCGGGTCGAGCGCCTCGGCGGCACCCGGGTCGTGGGTGACCAGCACGACCGCCCCGGCATAGCTGCGCAGCGCGTCGAGAACCTGTTCGCGCGACGCCGGGTCGAGGTTGTTGGTCGGCTCGTCGAGCAACAGCACGTTGGCCGTAGAGGCCACCAGGCCCGCCAGGGCCAGCCGGGTCTTCTCGCCGCCGGACAGCGTGCCGGCCGGTTGGTCGAGCTGGCTACCGCTGAACATGAACGCGCCGAGCAGGCCGCGCAGTTCTTGCTCCCCGGAGTCCGGCGCGGCATGGCGGATGTTCTCCCACACGGTCGCGGCGTCGTCGAGGGTGTCGTGCTCCTGCGCGAAATAGCCGATTTTCAAACCATGTCCGGGCTCCATCGTCCCGGCGTCAGGGTGTTCGACACCGGCCAGCAGCCGCAGCAGCGTGGTCTTGCCCGCGCCGTTGAGCCCGAGGACCACTACGCGAGAGCCGCGATCGATAGCCAGATTCACGCCGGTGAAGATCTCCAGCGAGCCGTAGTTCTTCGTCAGTCCGGAGGCGGTCAGTGGTGTGCGTCCGCACGACGACGGGGTGGGGAATTTGATCCGGGCCACCTTGTCGGCCACCCGCTCTTCGTCGAGCGCGGCCATCATCCGGTCGGCGCGACGCAGCATGTTCTGTGCGGCAACAGCTTTGGTTGCTTTGGCACCGAGCTTGGCGGCTTGGGCGCGCAGCGCGGTGGCTTTGCGTTCGGCGTTGGCGCGCTCGCGACGCCGGCGCTGCTCGTCGGTGGCGCGGGCGTCGAGGTATTTCTGCCAGCCCATGTTGTAGACGTCGGCTTCGCCGCGCACCGCATCAAGGAACCAGACCCGGTTGACGACATCGGCCAGCAGGTCCACGTTGTGGCTGATCACCACCAGGCCGCCGGTGTGGTTGCGCAGGAAGTCGCGCAGCCAGCCGACCGAGTCGGCGTCGAGATGGTTGGTCGGCTCGTCCAGCAGCAGCGTGGTGGCCGAGCCTGCACCGGTATCGGATGCGGCGAACAGGATCCGGGCCAACTCCACGCGGCGACGCTGGCCGCCGGACAGCGTGCGCAGTTGTTGGGTCAGGACGCGATCGGGCAGTCCAAGGCTTGCGCAGATGCGGCCGGCTTCGCTTTCGGCGCCGTAGCCGCCGAGCGCGGCGAAGCGCTCCTCGAGCTGGCCGTAGCGACGGATCGCGCGATCTCGCGCGGTGTCGTCGGCGACTTCGGCCATCAGCGCCTGCTGCTTCTCGAGATCGGTGAGCAACGTGTCCAGACCGCGTGCCGACAACACCCGGTCGCGGGCGAGTACGTCGAGGTCACCCTCTCTGGGGTCCTGCGGCAGGTAACCGACCTCGCCGGTGCGCGTGACGGCTCCCGCGTACGGCTCGCCCTCGCCCGCCAGGATGCGCAGCGTCGTGGTCTTGCCGGCGCCATTGCGCCCGACGAGTCCGATCCGGTCCCCGGGCTGTATCCGTAAGGCCGGCCCGTCGGCATAGAGGAGTGTGCGCGCACCTGCGCGGACCTCGAGGTCCGTAGCCGTGATCACGGTCACTCTCCTTGTACGGGTTTATTGTTTGTCGTCGGTGAAGACCGGCGGGCGCTTCTCGGCGCGCGCGGCAACCGCTTCTTCGAAGTTGCCGGTGAGCAGGCGGACGAAGAGCTGTCCGAGACCTTCGGCCTGCATGTGCCCTTCCAGGCTAGCGGCGTCCAGTCCACTCCACAGTGTGCGCTTGGTCAACTCGACGCCGGGCCGGGAGAAGGCGGCGATGCGTTCGGCCATCTCGAAGCAGGTCTCCAGCAGCTGGTCGTCGGGGACCTGCCGGGACACCAGCCCAATGCGTTCGGCCTCGTCGGCGTCGATGTCGCGACCGGTCAGCATGATCTCGAATGCCCGTGACGAACCGATGGCCCGTGGCAGCAGGTAGCTCAACCCCAGCTCGCTGGCGGTCAGCCCGTTGTTGATACCGGCGGCCCGGAAATACGCCCCGCGCGCCGCGACGCGGATGTCGGCGGCCAGCGCCAGGCACAGCCCGCCCCCGATGGCGGCCCCGTTCACCGCGGCGATCACCGGCTGATGCAGCCGTCGCAGCGCCAGGATGACGTCGTCGAGGATCGCCATCGAGCGCAGCGCATAGGTGGGCCGGGTCAGGCCCTGGACGTGTGGAACCGAGCCGGCCGACTTGTGATCGGCTCCCGAGGAGAAGCCTTTGCCGGCACCGGTCAGCACCACAACCCGGACCGAATTGTCGTAGGTGATGTTCTCCAGCGCCTCTTTGAGCGGGACCATGACGTCGAACGCCATGGAGTTCATCCGCTCCGGCCGGTTGAGGGTGACCAACGCGACGTGGGGACGCGGGTGTTCGACGAGGACCAGGCTCACCGTTGAACGGTAACGCCTCATCGTAGGAATTCAGCTCAGGACTGGTCGTCCTGCGAGCTGGCCACGGCGGCGTCGACGTCGAAGTCCTTGATTTGCTGAACGAGGTCTTCCAGCGCGGCCGGCGGCAGCGCGCCTGCCTGGTTGAACACCAGCTTGCCTTTCTTGAAGGCCATCAGGGTCGGGATGGAGCGGATCTGGGCGGCGGCGGCGAGCTCTTGTTCGGCTTCGGTGTCCACTTTGGCGTGCACCACATCCGGGTGCTTGTCGGCCGAGGCGGAGAAGGTGGGCGCGAATTGGCGACACGGCCCACACCACGATGCCCAGAAGTCGACGAGCACGATGTCGTTGCCGTTGACCGTTTCGTTGAACTGCGCGGCAGTGAGGTCTTGGGTAGTCACGACTTGGTCAACGCTGAGGGCTGATGCAGTGTTCCCCGATTCAGGTCAGGTGGTCGTAGTCCCCGCGGACCCATGCGGCGTGGCGCACCGCCGATTGCTGGACCGCGGCGTGGCCGTCGGTGTCGATGGCGTTGACGTGCAGGCCGTAGATCCGGTCGAAGTGCAGTGGGGCCAGCGTGTCGGCCATGCGCTGCACCACCGCCGCCGACAGCGGCAGGCGGTTGGGGTAGCTGCGCAGGAAACCAACGGTGCGGCGGTCCGGGTTGGGGAAGATGGTGTCCCCGCTCAGCAGCACGCCACGGCCGTCTGCGCCGTCGGTCCAGCAGGCGACCGCACTGCCCGGGAAATGCCCGCCGACCCGGACGACCGTCAGCGAGGGCGTCAGCTGCAGCGTGTCGGACCACAGCGCAATCACCGGGTCGGGGCGCATCACCCAGTCGGCGTCGGCGGCATTGACATACACCGGAGCCCCGCCCAGTCGGCGGCTCCATTCGACTTGTGCGCCGAACATGTGCGGGTGGCTGGCGACAATGGCGATGACCGGGCCGCGATCGAGCACGGCCGCCACCGCGTCGTCGTCGATGAAGCCGGGCGGATCCCACAACACGTTTCCGGCCCCCGAGCAGACCAGCTTCCCCAGCTGACCGATGCCCAGCCCGGGATCACTGCCAATCGCCACCAGGCCCTGTTCGATGTCCCAGACCACCGAGCGCATTCCTTCGCCGACGAGGTCGTCCAGCGTCGCCCAGAGTTGACCGTCGCTGGGAACCCATTGCCGTTCGTCCGCGCAGATCGCGCACACACCCGTTGCGGCGCTGTGCTCGACGCCGCAGGTTCTGCAGAGCCAAAACATGACACCACCCTAAAATGACGGCAACCTACTAGGAGCGGTCGTGCGATAAACGTCCGCTGCAGCGGGTACCCGCTGGCCTGGGTGAATTCCGCGATCGGAGAAGCGTCGATGTCGGTCATCTCGCCGAGGGCCGCACGGCCTCGGCTATCTATCCTGCTGATGTCCGGCGCCACCGTATTGGCATTTGCGGCGTGCAGTACCTCGAACGATCACAACGCGACACAACCCAGTCCCCCGGCAAGCCGACCAAGCGCGGCCAAGCCGCCGCCACCGCCACCGCTGCCGCCACCACCGCCGGTCGGCAAAGATCACATTGAGGGCCTGGTCAGATCGGTATCGGGTAATACGATCAACCTCACCCAACGGGACCGCAGCTCGGCGACGGTGAACTTCGCCCCGCCGACAATGGTCACCGAACTCAGCTCCGCGGCGTTGCCCGACGTGCAACCCGGGAGTTGCGTCGCCGTTAAATCCGCGGCGCAGAGCCCTTCGCCCGGCGCTCCGCTCACTGCGGAATCCGTGGAGATCAGTCCAGCCGTAGCTGGCAGGTGTCTACCATCGCAACCCGGCGCGGGCGTTTCCGGCAAGGTGGCCTCTGTTACCGGTGAAACCATCGCGGTCGACAGCATCGATCCCACGGGGAAAATTACGCATGGCACTGTGACGGTGATCAACACGACCACCTATACCAAACACGCCGTGACCAACACTCAGGCGATCCAACAAGGTAAGTGCATGGCGGCCCAAGGAACCCTCAACGCCGGCGTCTTGCAGGCGACGACAATCGATCTGGAACCGTGCCCACCGATGGGCGGCGGCCGTCACCATCTCCATCTGCCGCCCCTCCCGCACCTACCTCACTTCCCCCACCACCATTAGGGCCACCGCGCGTTGGCGCAGTCGTAGGAAAACCGTTGGGGCGGTGGCTGTGCTGGGCAAGCGCGGTTACTTCTTGCCGCGCCACCCGCGTTCGAACGGCAGCCGCCATGCGCGCGGTGCAATCAGCGGATGCACCGCATTGGGCCCCCACGAGTCGAGGTCGTAGCTGCGCGCCGGCGGCGGATCCTCGAGCAACGGGGCCGAGACCTCCCAGAGCCGCTCGATGCCCTCCGCGGTGTTGTACAGCGTCCGGTCGCCGCGCATCGCGTCGAGGATCAGCCGTTCGTACGCCTCGAGGACGTCGCCGACGTGGCCCGACTCTTCCATGGTGAACTGCAGGCTGAGCTTGTCCAGCTTCATACCGGGGCCCGGACGCTTGCCGTAGAACGACAGCGACATCCTGGACACGTCGGCCAGGTCGAAGGTCAGGTGGTCCGGACCTTTCTGTCCGACACCGGATCCCGGAGGGAACATGCTTCGCGGCGGCTCGTGGAAAGCGATCGAGATGATGCGCTGTCCTTCGGCCAGGCCCTTACCGGTGCGCAGGAAGAACGGGACTCCGGCCCAGCGCCAGTTGTCGATCTCGCACTTGAGCGCGATGAACGTCTCGGTGTCCGATTCCGGAGAGACCCCGGCCTCGTCGCGATAGCCGCGGTACTGGCCGCGGACCACCTTGCTGGGGTCGAGTGGACGCATCGAGCGGAACACTTTGTTCTTCTCGTCGCTGATCGCTGCGGATGCGAGCTCGGTGGGTGGCTCCATTGCGACGAAAGCCAGAATCTGGAACAGGTGGGTGACCACCATGTCTCTGAACGCGCCGACGGATTCGTAGAACTGCGCCCGGTTTTCGACGGTGAGGCGCTCCGGCACATCGATCTGGATGTGATCGATGAATTGGCGGTTCCAGATCGGCTCGAACAATCCGTTGGCGAACCGGAAGGCGAGAATGTTCTGCGCGGCTTCCTTGCCGAGAAAGTGGTCGATTCGAAAGATCTGTTCCTCGTCGAATCGCTCGTGGATGGCCTTGTTGAGTTCCCGGGCGCTTTTCAGGTCGACACCGAACGGCTTCTCCATGATGACGCGGGAGTTCTCCGCCAGATTGGCCTTGTGCAGGGTGTCCATGACGGGCATCACGGCTTTGGGCGGCACGCTCAGGTAGTGCAGCAGGCGGGCTTCCCCGCCGAGTGCGTCAACCTGCTCGGCCACCGCACTCGCCAGTGCTTCTGGGCCGTCCTGCTGGGAAATAAAGCTCAGATTGCCGATGAACTGCTCGAAGAGCTCATCGGAAACAGCATGGTGAGCAAACTCCTTGCAGGCTTTGTGCGCCTGCTTGCGAAACGCGTCGGTGTCGAGTTCGTCGAGTGACGTTCCGATCACCCGCATCTCGGGAGCAAGCTTCGAGCACGACAGGTGTAACAAGCCCGGCAACAGCTTGCGCCGCGCTAGATCGCCTGTGGCGCCGAACATTACGACGACGTGCGGCGGCACCTTGCTGCCCTGCTCGGGTCCGTTTGCTGCTGCGGCGTCCGTCACATTCACGATGGTAGTCAAGGCTGTCCGGATTCACACCTTGCAGACGGTAAATATCTAGCTCGCCGGCCGGCCAGACGATGACACCGGGGCGCGTGCATCAACCGCGCCCGCGGCCCGTCGTGATCATTGAGGGAGCTGGTACCAGCCCTTCTGGTCTCCATAGGCCCAGCCGCATGGAACCAGATGTTCCCACTTGTCCCCGTTGTCGCCACCGTTCAAGATGTCGCATTTCGGCCCATTCGGGTCGGGCGCAGGCGCCGGCTCCGGGTCGGCCTGGGCAATGCCGCCAGTCATCAGCGCGGTCGCCAAACAGGCCGCGGCAATCACCAGTTTTCTTTTCATCGCGCAACCACCTTTCTGTCCGGTGATCTAATTCTGAGGCCTGATCCCGGCTCGCGCGACTTTTAGCGACGTCCGCTCAGACGGTGAAGCCCAGCGCGCGCAGCTGATCGCGGCCGTCTTCGGTGATCTTGTCCGGGCCCCACGGTGGATTCCACACCCAGTTGATCCGCAGCTCGTCGACCAGCCCGGCTCCGATCAGGGCGTTACGCGACTGGTCCTCGATGACGTCTGTCAACGGGCAGGCCGGCGAGGTCAACGTCATGTCGATCAGCGCAACGGTGCCTTCCTCCGCCTCTTCGAGGTTCACGCCGTACACCAAGCCCAGGTCGACGACGTTGATGCCCAGTTCGGGGTCGACGACATCGCGCATCGCCTCCTCGATGTCACCGATCAGTTCGTTGTCCGGTGCCGCAATCTCACTCACCTTGTGACCTCCTCCACCTTGTTGCTCGCTTGGGCCAACGCATCCTTGAATGCCATCCAGCCCAGCAGTGCACATTTGACCCGGGCCGGATATTTCGCGACGCCGGCGAACGCCACCCCGTCACCCAGTACGTCCTCATCGCCCTCGATGTTCCCGCGCGACGACACCATCTCGCTGAACGCGGTGACGGTCTTCAACGCCTGGCCCACCCTCTGCCCGATCACCTGCTCGGTGAGCACCGAAGTGGCGGCCTGGCTGATCGAGCAGCCCTGCCCGTCATAGGAGACGTCGTCGATGGTGTCCCCGTCAGCCGACAGGCTCACCCGCAGCGTGATCTCGTCGCCGCAGACCGGATTCTTGTGGTAGACCTCGGCGCCGAACGGCTCACGCAAACCGCGGTGCTGCGGATGCTTGTAGTGATCGAGGATCACTTCTTGATACATCTGCTCGAGACGCATGAGGACTCACGCCCTACCGAAGAAATCGATGGCGCGGCGCACGCCGGCGACCAACCGGTCGACCTCGTCGACGGTGTTGTAAATGGCGAACGACGCGCGCGCAGTGGCCGCGACCCCGAACCGCCGGTGCAGTGGCATCGCGCAGTGGTGGCCGACCCGGACGGCGACCCCTTCGTCGTCGAGCACCTGGCCGACATCGTGCGCGTGCACGCCGTCGACTACGAAAGACACTGGCGAGCCACGGTTTTCCAACGTCGTGGGACCGATGATCCGCACCTCGTCGATACCGGAGAGGCCGTCGATCGTGGCGGCGACCAGTTCGCGCTCGTGGGCTTCGACGGCGGGCATGCCGATGTCGGCGAGATAACGCGCCGCAGCCCCCAGCCCGACAACCTGAGAGGTCATCGGCGTCCCGGCTTCGAAACGTTGCGGCGGGGCGGCGTAGGTGGTGGTGTCCATCGCCACCGTCTCGATCATCGAGCCACCGGTGATGAACGGCGGCAGCGCATTGAGCAACTCCGCCCGGCCGTAGAGCACACCGATTCCGTTGGGCCCCAGCATTTTATGTCCGGAGAAGGCGCCGAAATCGACGTCGAGAGCGTGGAAGTCGACCGGCTGGTGTGGCACCGACTGGCAGGCATCCAGCACAGTGAGGGCGCCGACAGCCTTGGCCCGGTCGACCAACTCGGCGACCGGGGCTACCGCGCCGGTCACATTCGAGTGATGGCTGAACGCGACGACTTTCACGTTGTCGTCCAGCTGCAACGAGTCCAGGTCGATCCGACCGTCGTCGGTCACGCCGTACCAGCGCAGCGTGGCGCCGGTGCGCCGGGCCAGCTCCTGCCACGGAACGAGGTTGGCGTGGTGCTCGAGTTCGGTGACGACAATGACGTCGCCGGGTCCGACGGCACGGTTGAAGCGGTTGTCGCCCAACACATATGACACCAGGTTGAGCGATTCGGTGGCGTTCTTGGTGAAGACCAGCTCGTCGGGTCCAGCGCCGACGAACGCGGCAAGGTCGCAGCGGCCCTGTTCGTAGGCGTCGGTCGCCTCTTCCATCAGCTGGTGCGCGCCGCGGTGCACCCCGCCGTTGGAGGTCAGCACGAATTCCCGCTCGGCATCCAGAACCTGCAACGGACGCTGCGACGTCGCTCCGGAATCGAGATACGCGAGTTGATTGCCGCCCCGCATGACGCGGCTCAGAATCGGGAAATCAGCCCGGATCGCAGCCAGATCCAGCGGCGGCGAGTGAGTGGCCGCAAGCGTCATGTCAGACCTGGAGAAGCTGTCTGCGAGAAGCGCTCGTAGCCGTTTTCTTCGAGCTCATCGGCCAACTCCGGGCCGCCTGATTCGATGATCCGGCCGGCGACGAACACGTGCACGAATTGCGGTTGGATGTACCGCAGGATGCGGGTGTAGTGCGTGATCAGCAGGATGCCCGCGTGCTCGGCTTCGGCGTAGCGGTTGACGCCCTCGCTGACCACCCGCAGCGCGTCGACGTCCAGACCGGAGTCCGTCTCGTCGAGGATGGCGATCTTGGGCCTCAGTAGGCCCAGTTGCAGGATCTCGTGACGCTTCTTCTCACCGCCGGAAAAGCCTTCATTGACACTGCGTTCGCCGAAGGCCTGGTCGATGTCCAGGTCCTGCATGGCGGCTTTGACCTCTTTGACCCAGTGCCGCAGCTTGGGAGCTTCGCCCCGAACCGCGGTCGCCGCCGATCGCAGGAAGTTCGACATCGACACACCGGGCACCTCGACCGGGTACTGCATGGCCAGGAAGAGACCGGCGCGGGCGCGTTCGTCGACGCTCATCTCCAGCACGTTCTGTCCGTCGAGCGTGATCGACCCGGAGGTGACGGTGTACTTGGGATGCCCCGCGATGGCGTAAGACAGCGTCGATTTGCCCGACCCGTTGGGGCCCATCACGGCGTGGGTCTCCCCGGAGCGCACCGTCAGGTCGACGCCCTTGAGGATCGGAACTTCGGCACCCTCGGGGGTGAACACCGATGCGTGCAGGTCTTTGATTTCCAGAGTGGTCATGGTCGGCTACTTCTCTCGTCGTTCAATTGAGCCCAGCAGTGATCGCTAGTTCTCGTTCGATGGCTTCGGTCAAGCGCTCGCGCACGGCGGGGACGGCGATCTTCGCGATGATCTCGTTGAAGAAGCCGCGCAACACCAGTCGGCGGGCCTGATCTTCGGGGATTCCACGGGCACGCAGGTAGAACAGTTGCTCGTCGTCGAATCTTCCGGTGGCGCTGGCATGCCCGGCGCCGACGATCTCGCCGGTCTCGATCTCCAGGTTGGGCACCGAGTCCGCGCGCGCACCGTCGGTCAGCACCAGGTTGCGGTTCACCTCAAAGGTGTCGGTGCCTTCGGCCTCGGCGCGGATCAACACGTCACCGATCCACACCGTGTGGGCGTCCGGCTTGTTGGAGGCCGGATCTCCTTGCAGCGCACCCTTGTACAGCACATCCGACTTGCAGTTCGGCTGTGAGTGGTCGACCAGAAGCCGGGCCTCGAAGTGCTGGCCGTCGTCGGCGAAGTAGGTGCCGAGCAACTGCGCATCGCCGCCGGGACCCTCGAAGCGCACGGTTGCCGTCGTGCGGACCACGTCGCCGCCCAACGTGACATTGACATGCCCCAGTACGGCGTCCTTGCCGAGACGCGCGTGATGGGAGCTGACGTGCACCGTGTCGTCGGCCCAGTCCGCGATCCAGATGAACCCCACGCTTGCCGCGTCGCCGATGATGATCTCGACGTTGTCGGCGTAGGTGCCGCTGCCGCGCAGATCGACGACGACGGTTGCCCGCGAGAGTTCCTCGACGCGGATCTGCAGGTGTCCGTAGGCCACCGCGCCCTCACCGGGTCCGGTGACGGTGATCTCGATCGGTTCGGCCACCTCGGTATTCCGTGCGACGGTCACCACCGTTGCCGAATTGAACGACGAGAAGGCTTGAGCGGCAACACGATCCGACGGCACTCCGCCCTGACCGAGCCGCGTGTCACCACGCCGTACCGATTCCACGGTGACGCCCGGTCGCTCGGTGACCTCGATCACCGCGGTTCCGCTCGCCGCGGCCGAACCGTCGTGCAGGCCACGCAACCGCTTGAGCGGCGTGAAACGCCACAGCTCGTCGCGGCCGCCCGGAACCTCGAACGCGTTGACATCGAACGACGAGAACAGCTCGCCCTTGTTGGCAGCGGCGAGGGCCGAACCCCCCACCGCTTCAGTCAATCCCACCACTAGCCGACCGCGCCTTCCATCTGCAACTCGATCAGCCGGTTGAGCTCCAGGGCGTACTCCATCGGCAGTTCCTTGGCGATCGGCTCGACGAAGCCACGCACCACCATGGCCATCGCCTCGTCTTCGGTCAGACCGCGGCTCATGAGATAGAACAGCTGGGTGTCGCTGACCCGCGACACGGTGGCCTCGTGGCCCATCGTCACGTCGTCCTCGCGGATGTCGACGTAGGGGTAGGTGTCACTTCGGCTGATCGTATCCACCAGCAGCGCATCGCATTTCACGCTGGAACGCGACCCGTGCGAGCCCTTGTTCACCTGGACCAGACCACGGTAAGAGGCCCGACCGCCACCGCGGGCGACCGACTTGGACACGATGTTGCTCGACGTGTTGGGCGCCAGGTGCAGCATCTTGGCGCCGGTGTCCTGGTGCTGGCCCTCGCCGGCGAACGCGACCGAAAGCACCTCGCCCTTGGCGTATTCGCCGGTCATCCAGACCGCCGGATATTTCATCGTGACCTTGGATCCGATGTTGCCGTCGACCCATTCCATCGTGGCGCCGGCCTCGGCCCGGGCCCGCTTGGTGACCAGGTTGTAGACATTGTTCGACCAGTTCTGGATGGTCGTGTAGCGGCAACGGCCGCCGGGCTTGACGATGATCTCCACGACCGCGGAGTGCAGCGAGTCGCTCTTGTAGATCGGCGCGGTACAGCCCTCGACGTAGTGCACGTAGGCGCCCTCGTCGACGATGATCAGCGTCCGCTCGAACTGGCCCATGTTCTCGGTGTTGATCCGGAAGTAGGCCTGCAGCGGGATGTCGACATGCACGCCCTTGGGGACGTAGATGAACGATCCCCCACTCCAGACGGCGGAGTTCAGCGCCGAGAACTTGTTGTCGCCGGCCGGGATCACCGTGCCGAAGTACTCCCGAAAGAGCTCGGGTTGCTCACGCAACCCGGAATCGGTGTCCAAGAAAATCACGCCTTGAGCCTCGAGATCCTCGCGGATCGAGTGGTAGACCACCTCGGACTCGTATTGCGCCGCGACTCCGGAGACCAGCCGCTGCTTCTCCGCTTCGGGGATGCCGAGCTTGTCGTAGGTGTTCTTGATGTCCTCAGGCAGGTCGTCCCAGGTGGCGGCCTGCTTCTCGCTGGACCGCACGAAGTACTTGATGTTGTCGAAGTGGATCCCTTCGAGGTCGGACCCCCAGTTCGGCATCGGCTTGCGCTCGAAGATGCGCAACGCCTTCAGCCGGTGCTCCAGCATCCACTCCGGCTCGTTCTTCTTGGCCGAGATGTCGCGCACCACGGCCTCGGACAGCCCGCGCTGCGCGCTCGCGCCGGCCACGTCGGAATCCGACCAGCCATAGCCGTAGCGGCCCAGCGATGCGATCGTCTCTTCCTGGGTCAGCGTCTGGGCGGGCACTACCGTCTTGGCGGCCTCCGGGGTGAGGGTCATGACGACACTCCTTTGATGCTCGTGGCGGCTTCGGCACGGGCTGTGCGCCGAAGTTCAATCGGTGTGGCTTCAGTAGCGGCGAGCGGAACGTGGGTGGTGCAGGCGCAGTCGCCGTTGACGATGGTCGCCAGCCGCTGCACATGGGTACCCAGTACCTCCGCTATCGCCTGCTGCTCGGTTTCGCACAGCTCCGGGAACTCCTCGGCGACATGCGATACCGGGCAATGATGCTGACAGATCTGCACGCCGTGAATCGGACCGCCCACCTGCGTGGTGCTCGCGACGTAACCGGCTTTTGATAAGGCACCGGCAATTCGTTCGGCGGTGGCTTCGATCTCTTCGTCGGCGTCGGAGTCGGCCGCCTCGACACCGGACAGGATCGAGTCGATGCGCTGCCGCGCGAACCTGCGGACCGCTTCTTCGCCGCCGATCTCCCGGAGTTGGCGCATCGCGGCCGACGCCAGATCGTCGTAGCTGTGGTCCAGCTTCGCGCGGCCGGTCGCCGTGAGGCGGTACCGCTTGGCCGGGCGTCCCCGCCCGGCTTGCTGCCACGGCGCGGCGGGTGCCGACTCGGCTTCACCGGAGTCGATCAGCACGTCGAGGTGGCGCCGGACCCCGGCTGCCGACAATCCCAACCGCTCGCCGATCTGGCCGGCGGTGATCGACCCGGACTCCAGCAGCAGGCGGATGACCGCGCTGCGGGTCTGACCGTCGTGCGTCGCCGCAGCGGCTGCTGCTTCTGCAACGCTCGGGGCGGGCGGTGGGAATTTCACAACACCAGTGTGACGCAATTCCGATGGCGGGTCCAGCAAGGTTACCCTCTGCGACGGTTGCACTGGTCACACCTGACCAGTTCAACGGGTCCCGGGGCCAGTTACGCTGCTGTGATGGCAGACCGCCACCACTCGCTGAGCTCGTCGATCGCCAGCCTGCACGGCGACGAGCAGGCGGTGGGCCAACCGCTGAACGACACCGAGCTGGTCACCCTCGGCCGCACCCGGGTGTTCGGCGCCACCGGCACCGTGCTGATGGCCATCGGCGCACTAGGGGCCGGAGCCCGGCCGGTGGTGCAGGACCCGACGTTCGGGGTCCGACTGCTCAACCTCCCGTCGCGGATCCAGACGGTGTCGCTGACGATGACCACCACCGGCGCCGTAATGATGGCACTGGCCTGGCTGATGCTGGGCCGGTTCGCGTTGGGCAAGCGGCGAATGTCACGCGGGGACCTGGACCGCACACTGCTGTTGTGGGTGTTGCCGCTGCTGATCGCGCCGCCCATGTTCAGCAAGGACGTCTACTCCTACTTGGCGCAGAGCCGAATCTGCTGGCTGGGCCTTGACCCGTATCGGGTGGGGCCGGCGACCGGCCTGGGTCTCGGCCACGTCTTCACCCTGTCGGTGCCCAGCCTGTGGCGGGAGACCCCGGCGCCCTATGGGCCGCTGTTCTTGTGGATGGGCCGCGGCATTTCCGCGTTGACCGGTGAGAACATCGTCGCCGCGGTGCTGTGCCATCGGCTGGTGGTGCTATTCGGAGTCGGCCTGATCGTCTGGGCGACGCCGCGGCTGGCCCGGCGCTGCGGGGTGGCCGAGGTCAGCGCGCTGTGGCTGGGAGCGGCCAACCCGCTGCTGATCATGCATTTGGTCGCCGGCATCCACAACGAGGCACCGATGCTGGGCCTCATGCTGGCCGGCACCGAGTTCGCCCTGCGCGGGGTGGACTCGGCGCGCCCGCTCTGGCCCCGGCCGTGGCCGCGGGCCCGTGGCGACCGGGCCGACTGGACGCCACTGGCGATGCTGCTGGCCGGAGCGGTCTTGATCGTGCTGTCGTCGCAGATCAAGCTTCCGTCGTTGCTGGCACTGGGCTTTGTCACGATGGCGGTGGCTCAGCGATACGGCGGAGGCTTCCGGGCATTCCTGCTGACCGGCAGCTTGATGGCGGCGTTGTCACTGGCGGTGATGGCGGTCGTGGGCTGGGCCAGCCGGCTGGGCTTCGGTTGGATCTACACCCTCGGCACCGCCAACGTCGTCCGCAGTTGGATGTCGCCGCCGACGCTGATCGCGCTGGGAACCGGACAGGTCGGAATTCTGCTGGGCCTGGGCGATCACACCACCGCCGTGCTGTCGCTGACCCGTGGCATCGGTGTCTTGATCATCGGCGTGATGGTGGTCTGGCTGCTGCTGGCGGTCCTGCGCGGCCGGTTGCACCCGGTCGGTGGCCTCGGCGTCGCCCTGGGCGGGACGGTTTTGCTCTTTCCGGTGGTACAGCCCTGGTACCTGCTGTGGGCCATCATCCCGTTGGCGGCGTGGGCCACCCGGCCCGGCTTCCGGCTCGCGGTGATCATCGTGACCATCGTCGTGGGCATCTTCGGCCCGACGGCCAACGGCGACCGGTTCGCGCTGTTCCAGATCGTCGACGCGACGGTGGCCAGCACGGTCGTCGTGTTGCTCCTGATCGCGCTGACCTACGACCGCCTGCCATGGCGCCCACTGCTCGCCGAGGAACTCACCACCGAGGCGGCGAAACCCGGTCCGTCGCCCCCCGACGACACCCCGCAAGCTGAACCGCTACCCGGCGCTTACGCTCAAACGTCGTGAGCTCAGCATCTGATACCCGTGTGCGGCTCCGCGGGGTGTGTAAGCAGTACGGCTCGGGTGCAGCTGCGACCACCGCGGTCTCCCAGCTCGACCTCGAGGTGCACACCGCTGAGGTGCTGGCGTTGCTCGGCCCCAACGGGGCCGGAAAAACCACGACAGTGGAGATGTGCGAGGGATTCGTCCGCCCCGATGCCGGCACCATCGAGGTGCTAGGACTCGACCCCATCGTGGACAACGCGCGGCTCCGGCCACGCATCGGGGTCATGCTGCAGGGCGGTGGCGGATACCCCGCGGCCCGGGCCGGTGAAATGCTGAACCTGGTGGCCTCCTACGCCGCCGACCCGCTCGACCCCCAGTGGCTGTTGGACACCCTGGGCCTGACCGAAGCGGCCCGTACCACCTACCGACGGCTTTCCGGCGGCCAGCAGCAGCGGCTCGCGCTCGCCTGCGCACTGGTCGGCCGGCCCGAATTGGTCTTCCTCGACGAACCCACCGCCGGAATGGACGCCCAAGCCCGGATTCTGGTGTGGGAGTTGATCGATGCGCTGCGCCGCGACGGCGTGACGGTCGTGCTGACCACTCATCAACTCAAAGAAGCCGAAGAACTCGCCGACCGGCTGGTGATCATCGACCACGGGGTGACGGTGGCATCTGGAACGCCGGCCGAGCTGACCCGCAGCGGCGCCAAAGGCCAGCTCCGGTTCAGCGCTCCCCCACGTCTCGACCTGTCGCTGCTGGTGTCAGCCCTACCGGAGAATTACCAGGCATCGGAACCGACGCCGGGCGAGTATCTGGTGGAGGGCGCCGTCGACCCGCAGGTGCTGGCCACGGTCACGGCGTGGTGCGCCCAGATCGACGTGCTGGCCACCGATCTACGGGTCGAGCAGCGCAGCCTGGAAGACGTGTTCCTCGAGCTCACCGGTCGGGAGTTGCGGTCATGACAACCCAAAGCCATTTTCCGGCAGGAACTTTCAGCCCCGATCCGCGGCCTGCCGCGGTGCCCAGGATGCTGGCCGCGCAGTTCGGCCTGGAGCTGAAGCTGCTGCTGCGCAACGGCGAGCAGCTTTTGCTGACGATGTTCATCCCGATCACGCTGCTGATCGGGTTGACGCTGCTGCCGCTGGGATCCTTCGGCGACCACCGAGCCGCCACGTTCGTCCCAGTGATCATGGCGCTGGCGGTGATCTCCACGGCGTTCACCGGACAGGCCATCGCGGTCGCGTTCGATCGCCGCTACGGTGCCCTCAAACGACTGGGCGCTACGGCGCTACCGGTGTGGGGCATCATTGCCGGCAAATCGGCGGCTGTCGTAACGGTCGTATTTCTTCAGTCAATCATCTTGGGGGCCATCGGTGTTGCTCTCGGTTGGCGGCCGGAGCCAGCAGGTCTGGCGCTGGGCGCGGTGGTGATAGCGCTGGGCACCGCGGTGTTCGCGGCGCTCGGCCTGCTGCTCGGCGGGACCTTGCGCGCCGAGATCGTGCTCGCGGTGGCCAACCTGTTGTGGTTCGTCTTTGCCGCCCTCGGCGCGTTGACCATCGAATTCGGCATGGTCGGATCCGCGGTCAAGTGGGCGGCGCGGCTGACCCCGGCCGGTGCGCTGACCGAATCGCTGTCCCGCGCGATGAGCCTGTCGGTGGACTGGTTGGGCGTGCTGGTGCTTTTAGGTTGGGGCACAGTGGCCGGCCTGGCCGCGCTGCGCTGGTTCCGATTCACCTGACCCGCTGCAACTCACACAACGATGGCGCCTCCGGGTTCGAGAGGCACAGTGTCATAAGGCTCCTCGGCCGCGGCGTCGAGGAAGCGTTCGAGCTCACGCGGCCTGGTCTCGTAGAAGCCATCGATGTGAAACCCGTCGTAGTGCATTGGGATGGTGATGTCCGCTCCGAGTAACCGCGCAGCGATCGCGGCATGCCGGTCGTCGAGCGTCGACGGGAACGGGCTCGGCGGCTGACAGTGTGGAAAACATACGGTCGGCCCGTTGATCGGCGTCAGCACGGCATCGAACGGCCCGTGCCGGTGAACAGCCCGCCACCAGTAGCCGTGAAACATGCTGTCCCCGAGGTGAATCAGGCGCTTTCCGTCGGCTTCCACGGCCCACGACACCTGTGGATCGCCAAGGGTGTCCACCGCGGGCACCGCCGCGATCGAGAATGGGCCGATCTGGGTGGTCTGCCAGAAGCTCATCGGCTGACGCGTGAGCTGGTGGCGGTCGAGTTCGCCGTCCGATGTCAGGGTCCAGAGATTCTCGTGGTCGTCACCGCCGAAGCCGGCCGGATGCAGCACCGGGCCTCCTGTTCGCAGAGCGGCGGCCAGGGCGGCGGCATCGGTGTGGTCCCGGTGCAAGTGAGTGCACAGCCCCGCAAGCACCTCCCCCGCGTGCCGCGGCGGCACCACCGTCGGCATCGGCGCCTCGAGCCCGGTTCCTTCCAGAACGCCCTCGGGGCGGCCAAGCAAATCGATGACCAAACTCTGACCGTCCGCCTCGATCTCGAAGCCGGCCCAGCCGAGCCACCGAATTTTCATTGCGCTCTCCTTAGCTGACGACTGTTCGGTAAGTTAGCATACGAACGTTCGGTAAGATATGGAGGGTGAGAAACTCGGCTGAGGTTGCGCAGCAGACCCGCGAACGCATCGTGGCCGCCAGCGTGGCCCATTCATCAACGGCGGGCCTGGCCGGGCTGACGCTCGGTTCATTGGCGGAGACGCTCGGAATGAGCAAGGCCGGCGTCGTCGGGCCGTTTGGTTCACGACTGGGGTTGCAGCGTTCGGTCGTGTCCAAGGTCGGCGACATGTTCACCGCAGCCGTGATCGAACCCAGCCTGCAATGCACGTCCGGGCTCGAGCGGCTGCGCGCCGTGATCGATCATTGGTGCGCGTACCTGAGCGACAGCCCGTTTCCTAACGGGTGCTTCATGACAGCCGCGTCATGCGAACTCGACGGACGTCCCGGCGAGTTGCGCGACGCGGTGCGGGATCTGGTACTGCGGTGGCGTGAGTTTCTCCGGCATGAGATCGCGACAGCGCAGGCCGGCGGCGCACTACACCGCTCCGTCGATCCCGAGGATGCCGTCTGCGTGCTGAACGGCATTGCGATGTCGGCCAACCAAGAAATCCAGCTTCTCGGAGACAGTTCCGCGGGCTCACGCGCTCGACGGCTGATGCTGGCTTATGTCGATGAGCTGAGCCGCTGAGCCGCTGAGCGTGAAAGTAGCTTCACGTTCGACGCCCATCGTGCGGCTAACTTCACGCTCGACGTGAACCGCGCCCCAACCCAGCCCTACTACGCGACGTAGTTGCCGTTGCCCTACGATCGGGCGATGCCTGTCGGGC